>JAIEQK010000142.1 GCA_019747795.1 Gammaproteobacteria bacterium
CGGCGGCCGACGCGCTCGCCGCGCGGGCGCGCATCGGCGGCGCGGAAGCCGGCCTCGGCGGACCGGGCGACGCGCCCGGGGCGGCGATCCGCTTTGAGACGGGCGACGTGGGCGCGAGCGTCGAGTCCTATCGCACCCATGGCCAGGACGACCGCGCCAGCACCCATTTCGTGAACGCGCTCGAAGGCACGCCGGCCTTCATCGGCACCGGCCAGTCCGTGCCCCTGCCGAGCACTTCGGCGGTGCTCACGCCCTACGGCGCCAACGTCCAGCAATCGCTCGACTACCGTGCGGTCGGCAGCGGCGTGTATGTCACGCCCCGCCTGGCCGGCGACGAGGTGACGCTCGAGATCTCGCCCTACGACCAGCGCCTCGATCGGCGCATGGTCGGCGCCATCGAGGAGCGCGGGGCCAACGCCGTGGTACGCGGCAGGCTGGGCGAATGGCTGCCGCTCGGCGGCGCCAGCAGCGCGAGCCACGATGAGCGCTCGAGCGTGCTCAGCACCACCACCCAGGCCGGCAACACGGCCTACGATGTCTGGGTAAAAGTGGAACTCGTGCCCTGACTGCCGGACAATGACGACCCCGGCGCCGCGCGAGCGCGGCGTCTCGCCAGACCAGGATTCAGTTTCACGATGCGCCTATTCCGCGGATCCCGCGCGCTCTCGCCTTTCCGTCTCGACAAGCTCATGGTCGCCTGTCGCGCGGTCTGCCCCACGCTGGCCGGGCTCTCCGCCGAACACCTGTTCGTCGCCTGGCCGGCCAGCCCGGCCGACGACACCCCGGCGCTGCGCGAGCGCCTGACCGCCCTGCTGCGCGCCGCGGGTGAGGTGGACCCGGCCCGCGACCCGGCGCCGGATCTTATCGTCACGCCGCGCCTCGGCACGCTCTCGCCCTGGGCCAGCAAGGCCGGCGACATCGCGCGCAACTGCGGCGCGCCGCTCACCCGCATCGAACGGGTCACCGCCTGGCGGCTCGCCGGCGTCGCGCCCGAAGACCGCGCCGCGCTGCTGCCGCTGCTTCACGATCGCATGACCGAGACCGTGCTCGACGGCTACGCCGATCTCGGTCGCCTGCTGCAGGACGAATCGCCGCGTCCGCTGGTTCGCGTGCCGCTCGCGGCCCAGGGCCGCGCCGCGCTGGTCGAGGCCAACGCGCGCCTGGGACTCGCACTCGCCGCCGACGAGATCGACTACCTGGTGGATCGCTTCACCGCCCTCGGCCGCGATCCGAACGACATCGAACTCATGATGTTCGCGCAGGCCAACTCCGAGCACTGCCGGCACAAGATCTTCAACGCCGCGTGGACCATCGACGGCGCGCCGCGGGACAGAAGCCTGTTCGCGATGATCCGCAACACCCACGCGACCCATCCGAACGAGGTGCTGTCGGCCTATCGCGACAACGCCGCGGTGACCCGCGGCTACCGCGCGCCGCGGCTGTTCGCCGACCCCGCGAGCGGCGAGTACCGCGAAGTCGTCGAAGACGTGCACGTGCTGATGAAGGTCGAGACCCACAACCACCCGACCGCCATCTCGCCCTACCCCGGCGCCGCCACCGGCGCGGGTGGCGAGATCCGCGACGAGGGCGCGACCGGCCGCGGCGGCAAGCCCAAGGCCGGCCTCACGGGCTTCAGCGTCTCGCACCTGCGCATTCCGGGCCTCCCGGGCGCATGGGAACGCGAGCGCCCGCTGAACCCGCGCCTCGCGGACGCCTGCGCCATCATGCTCGAAGGTCCCATCGGCGCGGCGGCGTTCAACAACGAGTTCGGTCGGCCGGCGCTCGCCGGCTATTTCCGCAGCTTCGAACACGTCGAGAGCGAACGCCTGCTGCGCGGCTACGACAAGCCGATCATGCTGGCCGGCGGGCTGGGCAACATTCGCGACGGCCACGTCGAGAAACTCGGCATGCCGGAGGACGCCGCGATCATCGTGCTCGGCGGCCCGGCGATGCTGATCGGGCTCGGCGGCGGCGCGGCGTCCTCGGTGGGCTCGGGCGCGATGGAGGCCGATCTCGACTTCGCTTCCGTGCAGCGCGACAACGCCGAGATCCAGCGCCGCGCGCAGATGGTGATCGACGCCTGCTGGGCGATGGGCGAAGACAATCCCATTCGCATGATCCACGACGTCGGCGCCGGCGGGCTGTCCAACGCCATTCCGGAGATCCTGCACGACGGCGGGCGCGGTGGTGAACTCGATCTGCGCGCGGTGCCGAACGCCGAGCCGTCGATGTCGCCGCTCGAGATCTGGTGCAACGAAGCGCAGGAGCGCTACGTGCTCGCGCTCGATCGCGCCGACGTGCCGCGCTTCGCCGCGCTCTGCGAGCGCGAGCGCTGCCCCTACGCGGTGGTGGGACATGCGCGCGGCGACGAGCACCTGACGCTGCGCGATCCGGCCGCGAGCGCCGCCGCCGACGGCGCGCCCATCGATCTGCCGATGGACGTGATCTTCGGCAAGCCGCCGCGCATGGAGCGCGACGCGCGCCACGTCGAGACGCCGCGCCGTCCCTTCGACACGCGCGGCATCACCCTGGAACAGGCGCTGACCCGGGTGCTGCGCTTCCCGACCGTGGCGGACAAGCGCTTCCTCATCACCATCGGCGATCGCACCGTGGGCGGACTTTGCGTGCGCGACCAGATGGTCGGGCCGTGGCAGGTGCCGGTAGCCGACTGCGCGGTCACCGCGAGCGGTTTTCGCGAACGCTGTGGCGAGGCGATGGCCATCGGCGAACGCACGCCGGTCGCGCTGCTGGATGGCCCGGCGGCGGCGCGCCTCGCGATCGCCGAAGCGGTGACCAACATCGCCGCCGCGCGCATCCGCCGCATCGAAGACATCGTCATCTCGGCGAACTGGATGAGCCCCGCCGGCTTTACGGGCGAGGATGCGAAGCTCTACGACATGGTGCACGCGGTCGGCATGGAATTCTGCCCGGCGCTCGGCATCAACATCCCGGTCGGCAAGGACAGCATGTCCATGCAGTCCGCGTGGCGCGCCGCCGACGGTGAATGGCGCACGGTCTCGCCGGTGTCACTCATTGCCTCGGCCTTCGCGCCCGTCATCGACATCGAAGCGAGCCTCACGCCGGAGCTCCGCACGGACGAGGACACGCGCCTGCTGCTCATCGATCTCGGCCGCGGACGCCAGCGGCTCGGCGGCTCGATCCTCGCGCAGTGCCACGGCGCGCTCGGCGATGTGCCGCCGGACTGCGACGATGCTCGCGATCTCGCCGACCTGTTCCGCGCGGTGCAATGCCTGAACGACGCCGGCTACCTGCTCGCCTACCACGACGTGTCGGACGGCGGTCTCGCCGTGACGGTCGCGGAGATGGCCTTCGCCGGCCGCTGCGGTGTGGACCTCGATGTCACCGCGCTCGCGGGCGATGCGCTCGCGGCGCTGTTCGCCGAGGAGCCTGGCGCGGTACTACAGGTGCGCGCCGCGGACGTTGTCGCGGTCCAGGACTGGTGCCGTGCGCATACCGGGCTCGGCGACTGCCTGCATGAGATCGGCAGACCCAATGGCACGCGCGAGCTGCGCATCCTGCGCGGAGACGAAGAGCTCCTCCGCGCGTCGCTCACCACCCTGCTCGAACACTACAGCGTCACCACCCACGCCATGCAGCGCCTGCGCGACAATCCGCGCTGCGCCGACGAGGAACTGGCGAGCATTCTCGACGAGACGGATCGAGGACTCGGGATGCACCTGCCGAGCGCCGAGTTCAGCGCGCATCGACCGGTGACGCGTTCAGGACCCAGGCCGCGCGTCGCCATCCTGCGCGAGCAGGGCGTCAACGGCTACGTGGAGATGGCGGCGGCCTTCGCGCGCGCCGGCTTCACGCCGGTGGACGTGCACATGACCGACATCCTCGCCGGTCGCCAGACGCTCGAAGACATGCAGGGTCTCGCCGCCTGCGGCGGCTTCTCCTACGGCGACGTGCTGGGCGCGGGCCGCGGCTGGGCCGGCACCATCCGCTTCAATGCCCGCGCGCGCGAGCGCTTCGAAGCCTTCTTCCAGCGCACCGACACCTTCACCCTCGGCGTGTGCAACGGCTGCCAGATGCTCGCCAATCTGGCGGACCTGATCCCCGGCGCGGCGCACTGGCCGCGCTTCGAGCGCAATGCTTCCGAGCAGTACGAAGCGCGACTGGTGATGGCGGAGGTCGTGGAATCCAACTCGATCCTGACGCGCGGCCTGGAAGGCCTGCGCGCGCCGATCGTCGTTGCCCATGGCGAGGGCCGCGCAGAGTGGGCAGAGGGCCAGGCGGCGGAGCTGCGCGGACTCGCGCTGCGCTACGTCGACAGCCACGGCGCCGTCGCGGCCCGTTACCCGGCCAATCCCAACGGCTCGCCCTTCGGTCTCGCCGGCGTGACCAGCGACGACGGTCGCGCGACCATCATGATGCCGCACCCCGAGCGCATCTTCCTGCGTCGCCAGCACTCCTGGCTGCCGCGCGAGTGGCGCGACGAGGAAGGGCCGTGGCTCGCGTTGTTCAACAACGCGCGTGCCTGGCTGGCGGGGCGCTGAGGCTCACGGGGCGCCCGCGCGCAGGCCATCATGAACGACAAGCCGTTTCGTGAACTCATCGGCAAGGTGCGGCCGCTGACCTACGACGGCATCGAGCCCGAGCCACGCCGCACGCCGCCGCGGCGTCGCCGTCAGGAGGTGCAAACCGACGGGCCCGCGCTGGTCGCCGACGCGCGACCGGCCATCGCGAGCGACCGGTACGACACCGCGGTGTGCGGCGACTATCACCGCCCCGGTCTGCAGCGCGCGGTGCTGAAGAAGCTGAAGCGCGGCCAGTTCCCGGTGCAGGACGAAATCGATCTGCACGGGATGACCTTGAAGGAAGCCGGCGCGCTGCTCGGCGCCTTCATCGAACACGCACGCGGTCAGCGCTTCGGCTGCGTGCGCGTGATCCACGGCAAGGGGCTGAGTTCGCCGGGCCGCAGCCCGGTGCTGAAGCCGCAGGTGGCGCGCTGGCTGCGCGGCCACGAGGGGGTGCTGGCCTACGCCGCGGCGCGCGACGCGGACGGCGGCAGCGGCGCGATGTTCGTGCTGCTGCGCGCGCGACGCGAGAGTTGAGCGGCCCGAAAGCGATCGTTCAGACGCTCTCCAGCAGGCACACCGCGCTCGCCGCGATGCCTTCGCCGCGGCCGGTGAAGCCCATCTTCTCGGTGGTGGTGCCCTTGACGTTGACCGCGTCGAGCGCGATGCCGAGGTCGTCGGCGATGTTCTGGCGCATGGCGGCGACATGGGCCGAGATGCGCGGCTTCTCGCAGATCGCGACCGCGTCGACGTTGATCACCGTGTAGCCCGCCTCGCTCACCAGTTCGCGCACGCGCCGGAGCAGCACGCGGCTGCTGACGCCCTTGTAGGCGGGATCGGAATCGGGAAAGTGCCGGCCGATGTCGCCGAGCGCGGCCGCGCCGAGCAGCGCGTCGCACACCGCGTGCAGCAGCACGTCGCCGTCGGAGTGGGCGGCGAGGCCGAACTCGAAGGGGATCTCCACCCCGCCCAGCACCACGAACGTACCGTCCTTGAAGCGATGGGCGTCGTAGCCCTGTCCGACTCTCATGGCTGCTCTCCTGGGCCCTGGGCGGCGAGGATCGCGGCGGCCAGGGCGAGGTCTTCGGGATGGGTGATCTTGAGATTGTCCGTGTGGCCCCCCACCACCCGCGGCACCAGGCCCGCGCGCTCGATGGCCATCGCCTCGTCGGTGACCAGCACGCCGTCGGCAAGCGCCGCGCGTATCGCGTCGCGCAGCACACCCAAGCGGAACATCTGCGGGGTCAGCGCATGCCAGAGCGCACTGCGATCGACCGTCGCGACGATCGCGCCGTCGGCGTCGCAGCGCTTGAGGGTGTCGCGCACCGGCGCGGCGAGGATGCCGCCCACCGCATGCCGCTCGAGTTCAGCCAGCATGCGATCGAGATCCGCCGTGCGCACGCAGGGCCGCGCGGCGTCGTGCACCATCACCCAGTCGTCCGGCGCCGCTTCCAGCGCCAGCGCATCGAGCGCCGCGAGCACCGAATGGCAGCGCTCGGCGCCGCCCACCACGTCGCGCACCTTGGGCGACAGGTGTGGTGCAAGGGCTGGATAGAACTCGTCGCCCGCGCTGATGGCGACCACCACCCGCGCGATGCGCGCATGCCCCGCCAGCCGCGCGAGGGTGCGTTCGAGCACCGTGCGGCCCGCCAGTTCGAGATACTGCTTGGGCACCGCGGCGCCCATGCGCTTGCCGGCACCCGCGGCCGGCACTACGGCGTAGACCTGGCTCATTCCACTGGCGCCGGCTTCCGCGCCGCGGGCTTGGGCGCGGGTTTGGGGGCGGTTGTCGCAGCTTTGGGCGCGGGCTTGGGGGAGGTTGTCGCGGCTTTGGGCGCGGGCTTCGCGACTGCATTTGCGGTTCGGGACGGCGGCTTCGCCACGGCCCTGGCGGCTTCGCGCGGCGCCACCGGCTGGGCGACGGGTGGCGGCGTGACGCCGCCCTCCTCGCTCGCGGGCGCCTCGCCTTCGGCGAAGCGGTCGAGCGCCTGGGCCGGCGCTGCGGCGATTCCCGCGGTGGCGGCGTTCGGCGGCGCGGCGCCGGGCGCGGGCGGTCGACTCGGATCGGTGATGCGGAAGAACACCTCGCCGTCCTTCAGCATGCCCATTTCGCTGCGCGCGCGCTCCTCGATGGCTTCGAGGCCCTGCTTGAGATCGATGACCTCGGCCGACAGCGAACGGTTGCGCTCCTTCAGCCGCGCGATCTCCGCCTTCTGCTCGGCGACCGCGGTCTTCAGCTTGTCCACGTCACGGATGCCGCCGCGGGTGTACCAGAGCGAGTACTGCAGGTACAGCGTGAGCGCAATCAGTGTGACGATGACGAGGCGCACCTGGGGCCGGGACGGTCACTGCCCCAGGTTGTAGAACGCCTTGCGCCCCGGGTACACCGCGCGCGCACCCAGCAGGTGTTCGATCACCAGGAGCCGGTTGTACTTCGCGATGCGATCGGAGCGCGACATCGAGCCGGTCTTGATCTGGCCGGTGCCGAAAGCCACCGCGATGTCGGCGATGGTGGCGTCCTCGGTCTCGCCCGAGCGATGGGACACGACGGCGGTGTAGTTCGACGCCTTGGCAAGTTCGATGGCCTCGAAGGTCTCGGACAGGGTGCCGATCTGGTTGACCTTGATGAGGATCGAATTGCCGACCTTCTGCTCGATGCCGCGCTTCAAGGTCGCGGCATCGGTCACGAACAGGTCGTCGCCCACCAGCTGCACCGACTTGCCGAGCGCCGCGGTCAGGTGCTGCCAGCCGGCCCAGTCGTTCTGGTCCATCGCATCCTCGATGGTGATGATGGGATAGCGCTTGCACCAGTCGGCGAGCATGTCGGTCATGCCGGCGGCGTCGAAGCTCTTGCCCTCGGACTCGAGTTCGTAGCGGCCGTTCTTGTAGTACTCCGAGCTCGCGCAGTCGAGGCCGAGCGCGATGTCGTCGCCGAGCTTGTAGCCGGCCTTCTCGACCGCGCGGGCGATGAGCTCCAGCGCCGCCTCGTTCGACGGCAGGTCCGGCGCGAAGCCGCCCTCGTCGCCCACCGCGGTACTCATGCCGGCCGCGTTGATCAGCGCCTTCAGCGCATGGAACACCTCGGCGCCGTAGCGCAGCGCTTCGCGGAAGCTCGGCGCGCCCACCGGCAGGATCATGAACTCCTGCAGGTCGACGCTGTTGTTGGCGTGCGCGCCGCCGTTGATGACGTTCATCATCGGCACCGGCAGGATGTACTGGTCCTGCTCGCGGAGCGACTGGAACAGCGGCTTGCCGGCCACCGCCGCGGCGGCGTGGGCGGCGGCCATGGACACCGCGAGCATCGCGTTGGCGCCGAGCTTGCCCTTGTTCGGCGTGCCGTCGAGATCGCGCATCACGCGGTCGATGCCGGCCTGGTCGGCGACGGCGAAGCCCTTCAGGGCCTGGGCGATGGGGCCATTGACGTTGGCCACCGCCTTGGTCACGCCCTTGCCGAGGTAGCGCGACTTGTCGCCGTCGCGCAGTTCCAGCGCCTCGCGCTCGCCGGTCGAGGCGCCGGACGGCACCGCCGCCGCGCCGCGCGCGCCGCTGTCGGTGACGATCTCGGCGCGCACCGTCGGGTTGCCGCGCGAATCGATGATTTCCAGGGCTTCAATGCTTGCGATCTTGCTCATCGTCATGCCGTTTGAAAGTGAATGAAGAGGTAGGGAGGGCGGCGGCAGGACGCGCCGCCCGCGCGGCAGGTGTGCCGCGCGCGGCTCACACCACCGCGTCGCGCGCCTCGGCCACCGGCTGCTTCTGCTGGCGCAGCGCCGCCTGCAGGAAGGCGGTGAACAGCGGATGGCCGTCGCGCGGCGTGGAGGTGAACTCGGGATGGAACTGCACGCCGACGAACCACGGGTGGCTCGGGATCTCGACGATCTCGACCAGGTTGCCGTCCATCGAGCGCCCGGCGATGCGCATGCCGGCGCCCTCGAGGTCCATGGTGTAGGTGTTGTTGAACTCGTAACGGTGGCGGTGACGCTCGTTGACGAGGTCGGTGCCGTAGGCGCGCGACACGAAGCTGTTCGGCGCGAGCCTGCAGGCCTGGCCGCCGAGCCGCATGGTGCCGCCGACGTCAGCGTCGGCGCTGCGCTGCTCGATGGAACCGTCGGCCGCCTTCCACTCGGTGATCAGCGCGATCACCGGGTTGGGCGTGCGCTGGTCGAACTCGGTGGAATGGGCGCGCTCGAGGCCGGCCATGTTGCGCGCGAACTCGATCACCGCCGCCTGCATGCCGAGGCAGATGCCGAGATAGGGCACGCGCTGTTCGCGCGCGTACTGCACCGCCAGCACCTTGCCCTCGATGCCGCGCTCGCCGAAGCCGCCGGGCACCAGGATGGCGTCCATGTGGGCGAGTTCGTCGCAGCCCTCGCTTTCGAGGCGCTCGGAATCGACGTAGTGGATGTTGACCTTGGTGCGGGTGTGGATGCCGGCGTGGATCAGCGCCTCGGACAGCGACTTGTAAGACTCGGTCAGGTTGACGTACTTGCCGACCAGCGCGATGTCCACCGCGCGCTCGGGGTGTTCCAGCGCATGGACCACGTTGTACCACTGGCTCAGATCGGCCGGCGGCACCTTGAGCCCCAGCTTCTCCACCACGATGTCGTCCAGGCCTTCTTCCTGCAGCAGCATCGGGATCTTGTAGATCGTGTCGGCGTCGCGCGCGGTGATCACGGCGCGTTCCTCGACGTTGGTGAAGAGCGCGATCTTGCGCCGCTCGGAGGGCGGCAGCGGCCGGTCCGCGCGGCACAGCAGGATGTCCGGCTGGATGCCGATGGAGCGCAGCTCCTTCACCGAATGCTGGGTCGGCTTGGTCTTCATCTCGCCCGCGGAGTTGATGAAGGGCACCAGGGTGAGATGGATGAACAGCGTGTTCTGCGCGCCGAGTTCCACGCGCATCTGGCGGATGGCCTCGAGGAAGGGCAGCGACTCGATGTCGCCCACCGTACCGCCGATCTCCACCATCGCGACCTCGGCGTTGCCGGCGCCCTGCTTGATGCAGCGGATGATCTCGTCGGTGATGTGCGGAATGACCTGCACCGTCGCGCCGAGGTACTCGCCGTGACGCTCCTTGCGGATGACGTTGGCGTAGATGCGGCCGGTGGTGTAGTTGCTCTTGGACGACGTGCGCATGCGCACGAAGCGCTCGTAATGACCGAGATCGAGATCGGTCTCCGCGCCGTCGTCGGTGACGAACACCTCGCCGTGCTGGAAGGGGCTCATGGTGCCCGGATCGACGTTGATGTAGGGGTCGAGCTTGACCATCGAGATTTCGAGGCCACGCGCTTCGAGGATGGCCCCGAGCGAGGCGGCAGCGATGCCCTTCCCCAACGAGGACACGACGCCGCCGGTAACGAAAATATATCGCGTCATGCAGTAAAGATTCGGGTGCCAGGTGCCTTAACCGTCGTACGGCGACGCCCGCTCCACGGCACCACGCGCACGGCTGCCAAGTTACCAGATCGGCCGCCCTGCCTCAACGACGCCGCCTCGCCGTCGGCCCCTCGGCGGAGCCGCCCGAGGCCGATGATAAGATGCCCGCCGCCATCGGGCGGCCTCGCCGCGTGCGACGCGCCCGGCGCCCAGAATTCGCAGCCTTACCCGAGGAATGGACATGTCCGACATCGAAATCGCCCAGGCGGCGCGCATGCAGCCCATCGTCGACCTGGTCGGCGGCCGCTACGGCATCGCGGCCGAGCACCTGGTGCCCTACGGCCACTACAAGGCCAAGCTGTCGCTGGACTACATCCGCGGGCTGGAAGCGCGCCCGGACGGAAAACTGATCCTGGTCACGGCCATCAGCCCGACCCCGGCGGGCGAAGGCAAGACCACCACCACGGTGGGCCTCGGCGACGCGCTGAACCGCGCCGGCAAGCGCGCCATCATCTGCCTGCGCGAGCCGTCGCTCGGCCCCTGCTTCGGCGTCAAGGGCGGCGCGGCCGGCGGTGGCTATGCGCAGGTGGTGCCGATGGAGGACATCAACCTGCACTTCACCGGCGACTTCCACGCCATCGGCGCGGCGCACAACCTGCTCGCCGCGATGCTCGACAACCACATCAACCACGGCAACGCGCTGGACATCGATCCGCGGCTCATCACCTGGAAGCGCGTGGTCGACATGAACGATCGCGCGCTGCGCGACATCGTGGTCGGACTCGGCGGCACCGCCAACGGCTATGCGCGCGAGGACGGCTTCGACATCACGGTCGCCTCGGAAGTGATGGCGATCTTCTGCCTCGCGGCATCGCTCGCCGATCTCAAGGCGCGCCTCGGACGCATCGTGGTCGGCTACACCCGCGAGCGTAAGCCGGTGACGGCCGCCGATCTGAAGGCCCACGGCGCGATGGCCGCGCTGCTGAAGGATGCCATCAGTCCCAACCTGGTGCAGACGCTCGAGAACAATGTCGCGTTCGTCCACGGCGGGCCGTTCGCCAACATCGCGCACGGCTGCAACTCCGTCACTGCGACCCGCACCGCGCTCAAGCTCGCCGACTACGTCGTGACCGAGGCGGGCTTCGGCGCCGATCTCGGCGCGGAGAAGTTCATCGACATCAAGTGCCGCATGGCGGGGCTCGCGCCGCGCGCGGTGGTGCTGGTCGCGACCATCCGCGCGCTGAAGTACCACGGCGGCGTGGCGGTGGCGGAACTGAACCGCGAGAACCTCGCCGCGCTCGAGGCCGGGTGCGTGAATCTCGAACGCCACCTGACCAACATCCAGCACCACTACGGCCTGCCCTGCGTGGTCGCCATCAATCACTTCACCCACGACACCCAGGCCGAGGTGGAGCTGCTGAAGGCCAAGGTCGCGGCGCTCGGCAGCCAGGTGGTGGTGGCGCGCCACTGGGCGGAGGGCGGCGCAGGCGCGATGGCGCTGGCCGAGGCCGTGGTCGCGCTCGCCGACGGCAACCAGCGCCCGCACAGCTTCGTCTATCCCGCCGATGCGCCGCTGTGGGACAAGCTAGCGGCGGTCGCGACCAGGATCTACGGCGCGGCCGGCATCAGCGCGCCGGCCAAGGTGCGCGACCAGATCAAGGACCTCGGCGCGCGCTACCCGGACTTCCCGGTGTGCATGGCCAAGACCCAGATGTCGTTTTCCACCGAGCCGGCGCTGCGCGGCGCGCCCAGCGGGCACACGGTCGAGATCAGCGAGGTGCGGGTCTCGGCCGGGGCCGGCTTCATCGTCGCCATCGCCGGCAACATGATGACCATGCCCGGGCTGCCCAAGTCGCCCGCCGCGGAGCGCATCGACGTCACGGACGAGGGGAAGATCGTCGGGTTGTTCTGAAGTCCCGCGCGCGGTGACAGTCCCCTGACGAGGTCTGTCGCCTCAGGGTCCGTCGCTCGCTGCCGCGGCTAGGGCGCCAGTTCGATGGTCCCGCTCACCGTCACCTCGACCGACTGCGTGCCGGCCTCGATGGTCGGCGCGGCGGCCTCGGCCTTCATGGCGAGCGCGCGACCGGCGTAGGCGACCGGCGGCGGCATCGCGCCGTGGTGATCGATGTTCACGTTCACGAGCGTGTAGGACTTGCGGCCGAAGCTCTCGGCCACCGCCGCGGCGCGCGCGCCGTAGCGCTTGATGGCGGCGGCGATCAGACGCTCGTCCACCACGTCCCGCGCCGCGTCAGAGATGCCGTAGCTCACCGACTCGATGGCGAGTCGCTGCTGCAGTTCGCCGAGCAGCGCGGTCAGCGCGGCATGGTCGGCGCTCTCCAGGCGCAGGCCCTGGCGCACCTGCCAGCCTGCGATGCGGCCGTCGTCGTACATCGGATCGCTGCGATAGTCCTGGGTCTGGGCCTTGATGCCCTTCACCTGTCGCGCCTTGCCCACCGCCCAGGTCATGTCCTCGTTGACCTGCGCGCCGGCCTTGGCCTGCTCGCGACCGTCGTGCTGCGCGGCGAGCTGCACGATCAGCAGGTCGCTCTGCACATCCTCGCGGGCCGAAACCGAGAGCGAGACGAGATTGCGGGTGGGGCCGTGCTCGTCGGCGTGGGCGGTGGCGACGAGAAGGGGGAGCAGGAGCACGAGCAGACGTGGCATGACGAAGCCTCCGAGAACGGTTGCCCATTGTAGGGCCGGTTTCAACCGGCCATGCACAGCAACGGTCGAGGTCGACGATGGCCGGTTGAAACCGGCCCTACAGGCTCCGAATCAATGCCCACGCCGCCTCGACGTGGGCGCGCTCGGTATAGGTCTGCCCCACGCAGAACCTGAGCGTGTACTGCCCGCGGATCACCGTGTGACTCAGGAACACCCGGCCGCTGTCGTTCAGACGCTTCAGCAACGCCTCGTTGTCGGCGTTCGTGCCGCGCTTGCGGAAACACACCAGGTTCAGGCTGCGCGGTACCACGAGTTCGAAGGTCGCGTCGTCCTTGACCCATTGCTCGAACTCGGCGGCGAGCGCGACATGCCGGCGGATGAACGCCTGGAGCCCCTCGACGCCGTAGCTCCGCAGCACGAACCACAGCTTCAGCGCGCGAAAGCGCCGGCCGAGCGGGATCTGCCAGTCGCGGTAGTCGATGATGGCGCCGCTCGCGCTGGCCTCGTTGCGCAGGTATTCCGGCAGCACCGTCAGCGCGCGGATCAGGGGCTCGCGATCGGCGACGAAGAAGCAGTCGCAGTCGAAGTTGGTCAGGAGCCACTTGTGCGGGTTGAAGCAATAGCTGTCGGCGCCTTCCAGCCCGGCATGCAGATAGCGGTACTCCGGGCACAGCGCCGCGCTGCCCGCCATCGCGCCGTCGACGTGCAGCCACAGTCCCTCGCGCTGGCAGAGGTCCGCGATCGCCGGCAGCGGATCGACCGCGAGTGAGGACGTCGTGCCGACGCTCGCACACACGAAAAAGGGCGTCAGACCAGCGGCGCGATCGTCGGCGATGGCGGCGGCGAGCGCCGCGGCATCCATCGCGAGCCGCGCGTCGGTGCCAATCTTGCGCAAGCGCGCGCGACCGAGGCCGGCGATGCTCGCCGCCTTGTCCATGGACGAATGGGTCTCTTGCGAGCAATAGGCGACCAGGGTCGAAGGCGTGCCCTGCTCGCGCGCCGTGTAGGCGCTCGCGCGTTCGCGCGCGGCGAGCAGCGCGCAGAGCGTGGCGGACGACGCCGTGTCCTGGATCACGCCACCGCCGGGTCCTCCGCTCTTGAAGCGCTGCGGCAGCGCCAGCAGGTCGACCAGCCAGTCGAGCACGTGGCTCTCGAGCTCGGTGCAGGCGGGACTGGTCAGCCACAGCATGCCCTGCTGGCCGAGCCCGGCGCTCACCAGTTCGCCGAGGATCGCGGGCGGCGAGGCGTTGGCGGGGAAGTAGCCGAAGAAGTTCGGGCTCTGCCAGTGCATGAGGCCCGGCAGCACGATGCGTTCGAGGTCGGCCAGGATGAGATCGAAGGACTCACCCTGTGCGGGCGCGGCGGGCGGCAGCTGGGCGCGTATGTCGCCGGGCGCGACCCGCGGCTTGACCGGCAGTTCGGCGACGCGCGCCTGGTAGTCCGCCAGCCAGTCGACGAGCGCATGCCCCGCGCGGCGGAATTCCTCCGCCGACATGTGCGGCACGCGCTGGTCGCTCATGATCGATGCCGCGGCGACGGGACGCTGAACGTCCGCCGCCGCGTCGGGCTCACAGATTGGCGAGGATGTTCTCGGCCGCGCTGGCCTTCACATCCGAGGGCGCCGCTTCGCGATGCACCTGCTTCACCACGCCATCCTCGACGACCAGCGCGAAGCGCTCGCCGCGGGTGCCCATGCCGAAGCCGCTCGCGTCCAGCGACAGGCCCAGCGCCTTCACGTAGTCGGCGTTGCCGTCGGCCAGCAGGGTGACCTTGTCGCCGGCGCCCTGGTCCTTGGCCCACGCGCCCATCACGAACACGTCGTTGACCGACAGACAGGCGATGGTGTCGACGCCCTTGGACTTCAGCGCGTCCGCGTTCTGGATGAAGCCCGGCAGGTGCTTGGCCGAGCAGGCCGGCGTGAACGCGCCCGGCACCGAGAACAGCACCACTTTCTTGCCCTTGAACAGATCGTCGCTGGACAGCTTGTTCGGGCCCTCGGCGGTCATCACGCCAAAGGTACCGCTGGGCATCTTGTCTCCTGCTTTGATGGTCACATCAACCTCCGTAGCCAGTGTCTTTACTTGTGGATTGCGAGTGACCGCGCCGTGCGCCGCCACCGTGGAGCGAGGCGGGATTGTGCCACCGCCCCGACGAGGCTGGATAGCGGCGCGCGAGATCCCGCGCCGCCGATGCGGGAATGCGCCGCGTCAGGCGACGCGATCGGGCGGCTCGCGTCCGGCGAAGAACGCATCGAGATTGGCGAGGACGCGCAGGCCCATGGCGACGCGGGTCTCGCGGCTCGCGCTGCCCAGATGCGGCAGCAACACCACGTTCTGCATCGCGAGCAACGGCGCGGGCACGCGCGGCTCGCCGGCGTAGACGTCGAGACCCGCGCCCGCCAGGCGGCCGGCGGCGAGCGCGGCGATCAGCGCGTCCTGGTCGACCACGTCGCCGCGCGCGGTGTTGATCAGGAAGGCGTCGGGCCGCATGCGCGCGAGGCGCTCGGCGTTCAGCAGGTGATGGGTGGTGGCGCCGCCGGGGCAGTGCAGCGAGACGAAATCGGACTGCGCGAGGAGTTCATCGAGCGAGGCCGCCTGGGTGGCGCCGAGCGCGGCGACGACTTCGGGCGGCGGCGCGCTCCGGGTATGGAACAGCACGCGCATGCCGAAGCCCGCATGGGCACGGCGCGCGACCGCCTGCGCGATGCGGCCGAAACCGATGAGTCCAAGGGTCTTGCCGCTCACCTGGGTGCCGAGCAGGTGGGTCGGCCGCCAGCCGGTCCAGGCGCCCGCGCGCAGTTCGCGCTCGCCCTCGCCGGCGCGCCGCGCGACCATCAGCAGCAGGGTCAGCGCGATGTCGGCGGTGCACTCGGTCAGCACGCCTGGCGTGTTGGTCACGGCGAGTCCCGCGCGGCGCGCCGCGTCGAGATCGATGTGATTGAAGCCCACGCCGAAATTGCCGAGCACGCGCGCCCGCACCGGGCGCGTGCCCAGCACCGCGGCATCGATGCGATCGGTGACGGTCGGACACAGCGCGTCGGCGCGAGCGAGCGCATCGCGCAGCGCCGCCGCATCGAGCGGCCGATCCGCCTGGTTCACTTCGAGGTCGTAGCGGGCGGCGATGGCCGCCTCCACCTCCGCCGGCCAGCGCCGCGTGAGAATCACCTTGGGTCTCGTCATGGGCGTGTCACTCGCGATCGATGATTGCGCTACGCGCGGCGATGGCGGCCGCCTGGCGCACCAGGGTCGCGGCCATGCGCGCCGAGGCGGCGTCTATCGGCCGACCATCCAGGTGGGCGGCGCTGCGCTCGCTCCGCGCCGCTTCTTCCAGCGCGGCAAGAATACGTCGCGCATGCGCGACGTCATCGGCGGGCGGCGCCATCACCAGGTTGGCGAGGTCGACCTGGCCGGGGCTCAAGGTCCACTTGCCTTCGAAACCGAGCGCCGCCGCGCGACGCGCCGCGGCCAGGAAGCCGTCGGTATCCTCGACATCGCCGTAGGGTCCGTCGACGGCGCGCAGGCCGTGCGCGCGGCTCGCGACCAGCAGGCGCTGCAGGCTGGCGTGCCACTGGTCGCCCGGGTAGTCGGGATTGAGCGCGCCGATGGACACCGAGCGCGCCTGGCAACTCGCGGTGAAATCCGCGCCGCCGAAATGCAGCGCCTCGAGACGAGTGCTCGCGCGCGCGACGGCTTCGACGTTCGCCATGCCGAGACTGGTCTCGATCGCGGCCTCGATACCGATGCGGCGCGGCAGGCCGCAGGCCGATTCGATCTGTGTCAGCAGGCAGTCCACCACGTAGAGATCGGCCGGCACGCCGACCCGCGGCACCAGCAGCGTGTCGATGCGCTCACCGGCCTGCTCGACGATGTCGACCAGGTCGCGGTACATGAAGTGCGTGTCCAGGCCGTTGATGCGCACCCCCACGCTCTTGCCGTGGGCATGCCAGTCGAGGTCGCGGAGCGCGCGCACGATGGCAGCGCGCGCGCGGGGCGGATCGCCGAGCGCGGCCGAGTGCTCGCAGTCGAGGAATACCTGGTCGGCCGCCGAGCGCAGCGCGCGCTCGACGAGGCTTGGATCGGAGGCCGGGATCGCGAGCACGCTGCGTTGCAGGCGAGCATGCGCGGGTGGGAAATGGGTGAAACTCATGGAACTCTCCACCGGCCGCGCTGCGGCCGGGTCATCACCGCCGCGCCTTGCGCGCGGCGGTGATGCGCGGGACTCAGGACGCCTGCCAGGTGCTGCGCAGGTACTCCGACGCGGCGCCGACGCCGCTGCCGGGGGTGACCTCGATGCCGCTGTCGCGCAGCGCCATCTCGGCGCCCGCCAGCGCGGACAGGATCATGATCTCGTTCAGATCGCCCAGGTGACCGATGCGGAACACCTTGCCGGCGACATCGCCGAGACCGCCGCCGAGCGACAGGTTGTAACGCGCGTAGGCGTTCTTGACCACGTCGTTGGCGTTCTTGCCGGTCGGCACCACGATGGCCGAGACGGTGTTGGAATAGCTCGCCGGATCGCGCGCGCAGAGTTCTAGACCCCAGGCCTTCACGCCGCGGCGCACGGCTTCGGCGAAGCGCGCGTGACGCGCGAACACGTTCGGCAGCCCCTCTTCGAGCAGCATGTTGACCGACTCGCGCAGACCGCGAATCAGCGTCATGGCCGGCGTGTAGGGGAACCAGCCGTCGTCGTTCATGCGGATCTGGTCATCGAAGTCGAAGTAGGCGCGCGCGCACTTGGCGCTCTTGCGCGCCTCCAGCGCCTTCTGGCTGACCCCGACGAGCCCCAGGCCGGTGGGCAGCATGAGGCCCTTCTGCGAGCCGCTGACCGCGATGTCCACGCCCCACTCTTCCATGCGGAAGTCGATGCTGCCGATGGCGCTGACGCCGTCGATCATGAGCAGCGCCGGGTGCTTCAGGTCATCGAGGATCTTGCGCACGCGCTGGATGTCGCTGGTGACGCCGGTGGCGGTCTCGTTGTGCGTGACCAGCACGGCCTTGATGCGATGCGCCTTGTCGGCGGCCAGCACCTCGGCATAGCGATCGTAGGGCACCGCCTCGCCCCAGGGCGTCTCGATCAGCGTCACTTCCATGGCGTGCTTACGGCACAGCTCCGCCCACAGGTGACTGAACTGTCCGAAGCGCGCCTGCAACACGCCGTCGCCGGGCGACAGGCAGTTGGTGATGGCCGCTTCCCAGCCGCCGGTGCCGGAGGCGTTGAACACGAACACCCGGCCGCTGGTGGTCTGGAAGATCTTCTTCAGATCCTCGAACAGCGGCTTCATGAAGGTGGGGAAATCGCCGGCGCGATGGTCCTCGAGCAGCACGTCCATGGCGCGACGGATACGCTCGGGAATGTTGGTCGGCCCCGGAACGAAGAGAAAGTTTCTTCCAGGCAAGGGGGGATCCTCCGGTTGAACGTCGCGACCGGAACCCTCTCTGTCAGCGTCAGAGCATTTGGTGCGAGCGGATTTGGGAATGTCCTGCAGCGGCGCCGGGCGGCGCGCGCCGCGACACTCTACACGCCGGGGCGGGCGGCAACAAGGCGAGCCCGGCCTACTCCTCAGGCCGGGATGGCGGCCAGCGCCTGCTCCAGATCGCCAATCAGATCGCCCGGCTCCTCGAGGCCGATGGAGAGCCGCACCAGGCCTTCGCGGATGCCCATCTCGTCGCGCTCCGCCTGGCTGACGCGCCCGTGGGTGGTGGTGGCGGGATGGGTGACGATGCTCTTCGCGTCACCGAGATTGGCGGTGATGGAGAAGTACATCAGCGAATCGATCAGCCGCCAGGCCTGCGCCCTGTCGGCCAGTTCGAAGCTGACGATGCCGCCGAAGCCGCGCTGCTGGCGCGCGGCCAGCGCGTGCTGCGGATGGCTGGCGAGCCCCGGGTAGTGCACGCGCGCGACGCGCGGGTGACGGGACAGCCAGGTGGCCACTTCGAGCGCGCTCTGGCTGTGGCGCTGCATGCGCAGCGTGAGCGTCTCGAGGCCCTTCAGGAACACCCAGGCATTGAACGGGCTCATGGTCGGGCCGGCGTTGCGCAGGAAAGGGAAGACCTTCTCGGCGATGATTTTCTCCGGCCCGACGATCGCGCCCCCGAGGCAGCGGCCCTGGCCGTCCAGGTACTTGGTGGCGGAATGGATGACGAAGTCCGCGCCGAGCGCGAGCGGGCGCTGCAGCGCCGGTGTGCAGAAGCAGTTGTCGACCACCAGCCAGCAGCCGTGCTCGTGGGCGAGCGCCGCGAGCGCGGCGATGTCCGCGGTCTCGGTCAGCGGATTGGACGGCGTCTCCAGGAACAGCATGCGCGTGTCCGGGCCGATGGCCGCGCGCCATGCGTCCAGCGAGGTCATGTCGACGAACGTGGTCTTGACCCCGAAACGCCCGAACACGTTCTTGAACAGGTTGACCGTGGTGCCGAACACGCTGCGCGAGGCGACCACCGCGTCGCCCGCCGAGAGCAGCGCCATGCACAGGCTGAGAATCGCGCTCATGCCGGAGGCCGTCGCGACACAGCGTTCACCACCCTCCAGCGCCGCGAGCCGCTGCTCGAAGGTGCGCACGGTGGGATTGGTGAAGCGGCTGTAGACGTTGCCTTCCTCGGTGCCGGCGAAGCGCGCGGCGGCCTGCGCGGCGGAGGCGAAGCAGAAGCTGGAAGACAGGAACAAGGGTTCGCTCTGTTCCAGTTCGTCGGTGCGTACCTGCCCGGCGTGACAGGCCAGCGTCGCCAGCCCGGGCTCGTTGTCGTAGTCGACCATGATGACCTCGGCACAATGCCCGGCGCGCGCCGAGCCAGGAAGCGGGCGAAAAAAAACCCGCGATGGCACAGCCAAAGCAGGTTCCTTTGCTTCGCTTTAGCTGTTCTTCTAACGCGCCCGCAAGCTGAGTCAAATCGGCGCAGAGGCGGGCACCCTACCGACCGATACCCAGGGTGTCAATCGACATGCGGCGTATGCTTATGCCCGCTCTCGCGCCGCGAGGGCCGCGTGCAACTCCGCGGTGCGCGCGAAGTGCCAGTCCATGCCGAGACGTGTGAATTCAGCGCGCGCGGCGACGAGCAGGCGCGCCGCGCGCGGCCCGTCGCCGGCGAGATGCGCGAGTTCCGCCTCGCAGGCGAGATTGCACGCCGCCTGCACCGGTGACGCGCGACGCGCGGCGTATTCCTGCGCGTGGCGCAGGTACACGTCCGCCGGCGCGAGCCCGCTGTCGGCGACGATCGCACTGGCGCGCGCCAGCGCGCGCGCGGCGACCGCTAGACCCAGGTGTTCGCCCTCCGCGCCGCGTTCGTCGCGCGCGCGCGCATACCACTCGGCGGCCTCCGCATAGCGTTCCTCGCCCGCCAGTACTTCGGTCAGCCAGGCGAAGATCCGCGAGAAGTACAGGTGGATGCCCCAGCCATCCAGCCAGCTGGTGGCGCGGATCAGGTCTTCCGCGTGACGCGCCGCGGGCGCGAGCTGCCAGCGCGCGTAGGCGCGCATCGCGCTCGCCATGGCGAACACGTAGGGCCCGTTGACGCGCTGACCGACACGGCGCGCGGCCTCGGCCGCCAGTTCGGCATCGCGCCAGCGGCCCTGCCACATGAGGGTCGCACTCTCGAAGCAGCGAATAGGCCCTTCGATCTGGTGGCCGGAGTCGCGCACCAGCGCGAGTCCCTCGCCGATCAGCGCGAGGCCGCCGGCGAAATCGCCATGATCCGCCCGGATCATGCCCTTGCAGCTCAGCGAATAGGCGCGCCCCACCGGCAGACCGCGCGTCGCCGGCAGACCGTCCCACAGCGCGAGCGCGGCATCCAACTGCGCGAGGGCCGCGGCATTGTCGCCGCGCGCGCTCGCACTGTGGCCGAGGCCGCCGATGATCTCCGCGCGCAGGTTGTCCATGCCGAGCCGGGTGGCGCACGCCTGCGCCTGCGCGAAATAGCGCTGCGCGTCGCCGTGGCGACCGAGCGTGTAACTCAGGTAGCCGACGAAGTAGAGCGCGCGCGCCTCACCCTCGTCGTCGCCGCGCGCGCGCGCGGCCTCGACCTGGTCCTTGAACAGCGCGACCTGTCCGGCGGCCGGACCGTACATGCACACCAGCGCCCAGTTGCGACAGATGGACGAGCGGCGCAGCTCGGTGAGCGGCGAGGACGGCAGACGATCGAGCAGCTCGAGCGCCGCCTGGTAGTGCACGCGCGCGCCGTCCAGCGCGGCGCGATCGCGCGCCTTGTCCGCCGCGCGCTCGGCGAACTCCAGCGCCGGCTCGAAGCGCTCGGCGCGGCGGTAATGCCAGGCGAGCGCCTCGTAGTGCTCCTCCAGCTGGTCCGCGCCGGCATGGGTCTCGATGGCCTGCGCGGCGCGCAGGTGCAGATCGCGACGGCGCTCGTGACCGAGCAGCGCGTAGATCACTTCTCGCGTGATGCCATGCTTGAAGTGCGCGGCGTGACCCGGCCCGTCGCTGAACAGGAGGCCCGCGTCGGCCAGCTCGGCGAGCAGCGCGGGATCGAGCGCGGCGCCGTACAGTTCGGCCAGCAGCCAGGCGGGCACCACGTTGCCGACCGTCGAGGCCACCGCGGCGAGATCCTGCGCGGCCAGCGACAGCCTGTCGAAGCGTGTCTCGATCAGTCGCGCCAGCCAATGCGGCACGCCCTCGGCGCGCGCCGCGCCGGGTGTCGCCTCGTCCTCGAACACCTGGGTCGCGCCGGATTGGCAGAGTTCCTCGATGTACAGCGGCACGCCGCCGGTCTGGCGCTGGATGCTCGCCACCAGGCCGAGCTGCGGCACGCCCGGCAGCAGCGCGCGCACCACCGCACGCGTCTCGTCGGCTTCGAAGCCTTCGAGTTCGATCAGCGTCGCAGGCTTGCCCGCGCCCGGACCCAGGCGCTTCTCGCGCGAGGTGACGAGCAACATGATGCGCGCCGCGTCGCGCGCGGTGAGCAGGGAAGCGAGCACCTGGCCGGAGGCTTCGTCAGCCCACTGCCAATCGTCCAGGAACAGGATCAGGGCCTGCTGACGGGACAGCGCGACCAGCGTCGCGGCCAGCGCGCCGACCAGCGCCCGCCCCTGCTCCGCGGCGTCACCGCCGGTGGTCGGCGCGCGCTCGGGCGCGAGCAGTTCCAGGAGCGCGTCGCGATGCGGCGCGAGTTCGGGCAGGTCGCGCGCCAGGCGCGCGGCGAGATCCTCGTCCGGGTCCTGCGGCGCGCGCTCCACGGCCAGGGCCTGGCGCAGCGCCTGCACGAAGGGCTCGAGCGGCGCGGCGCGCTCGAGGCCGGCGCAGTAGCCGCGCAGCACGCGCACGTTGGCGGCATAGGTGCGGCCGAGCGCTTCCTCCGCCACGCGCGTCTTGCCGACCCCGGCGATGCCGACGATGCCGGCCAGGTGCACGCCGCCCTGCAGGGCCGCGTCCAGCACCGTGTCCAGCGTGCGCAGCGCCGCCTGGCGGCCGACGAAGGGCGACAGCCGCCGCCGCAGGCGCGCGTCGTAGGGACGCTGCACGGCGGAGCGCCCGAGCACCTTGAAGGCGTCTATCGGGCCGACCGGTGGGATGTCCAGCCGCGCGCGGCGCGTGACCTCGAAGAACGCCTCGCTGCCGGACAGCGCCTCGGCGCTGACCAGGATCTCGCCGGGCGCGGCGGCGTCGGACAGCCGCGAGGCGACGATGGTGGCATCGCCGGTGATGCGAAAGATGCGGTGATCGCGCGTCGCGCGTCGCAGGAGTACCAGGCCCGAATGCACGCCGGAATGGAGTTCGAGCGGCAGGCCGACGCCGAGCGCGTCGTCCAGCGCCAGCGCCTGCATGGCGCGGTGCGCGTCCAGCGCGGCGTCGATGGCGTCGCGCGCGTCGCCCTCGCCCACGCCGGGCAGGCCGAACAGCGCCACCACGCCGTCGCCGCGCACTTCGTTCACCAGCCCGTGGTAGCGGCTGACCACCACGTGCGCGACCTGCTCGAGGGCTTCGCTGATGCGGTCGAGCGCTTCGAGATCGCCGTCGAGCCGGGTCGGCATCTCGGAATAGCCGACCAGATCGAGGAACAGCACCGTCGCGTGACGGAACTGGCCATCCGCGCCGGACGAGCCCGACGTGCGTGCCTCGTTCATCGTGTTGCCGCCAACGCCCCCACGTTCGCGCCGCGAGCGGCGCGGCAGGCGCAACGCCTCCGGCCTCGCAGGCCCTTGCAGGCATGCTAGCCAAAAAACGTGACAGCGGGCAGTGTCGCGTCAGTCGGGCGGCAGCATGAGCTTCAGCACGCGGGCATCGGGGGTGGGGCGCAGGTCGCCGGCGCGCAGCACGCTGGCGGCGACGGCCAGCATCACGCCCATGGAGAGCGTGTAGCCCGGACAGGCATGCGGGGCGTAGTACTCGTGGTCTTTCTCGTGGGTACCGCCGAACATCAGCAGGTGGGCGTCGGGCTTGTTCCGCAGCTTCGGGTCCTGCATCGCCGCGCCGAGACCCAGCACCACCGGGCAGCCCGACGCCATTTCGGCGGCGAGATCCGCGGCCGGCGTGGCCCGCCGCCACACCGCGTAGGGTGTGGGCGCCATGGCCATGGTGCGCAGCAGGTCGGCGCGCAGCCGCGTGTCGATCTCGGCGTAAGGCAGCGACGCCGGAACGGTCGCCAGGTTCTGCTGCAGATCCCACAGCTGTCGACCACGCACCCACAGCACCAGCACGGTGACCAGGCTGCCGACCACCGGTGCGGGAAAGCCGAGCATGCTGCCGCCGACCATCGCCGCCTTGAGGTCCAGCGAGCCGGGCACGGCGGCCACGATCTTCGCCACCAGCGGCGTGTGCGGTCCGTTCGCGACGAGGTCGCGGAACGCGGCCTTGACCAGCACGCCGAGCGCGCGTGCGCGCTGCGCAACGGGGTCTTCCGGTGGATGGGGCGAGAACACGTAGCGCGAGATCGCGAGCAAGTCGCCGGGACACCGCGGCACATCGCCCGTCGCGCCCAGCGGGCGCAGGTCGTCGGCGCGCGAGCCGAGCAGCATGCGGCCGCCCTCGAGCACGCCGAACCACTCGCCGCACAGGCGTCCGACCACGTCGCGCACCAGGTCGACGAGGTCGATGGTGGCGGCGTCGATCAGCGCGCCCTTCTTGCCGAGCGCGGCGCGCAGCGCGCGGGCGCGCAGACGCGCGTCGTCGAGATAACGCGCGGCGAGGCGCAGCGCCGCGTCGTAGGCCAGACGCTCGTCGGCGAAGTGCGCCTCGATCACCGCGTTCACCGCGCGTCCGTAGAACTGGTGATCCGCGCCGGGCACGTTGGCGTCCATGCCGAGGAAGAACGGTCCCACGGTCTCTTCCATGCGCGGCAGCATGCCGGCCACCGAGTACTGCTCGCCCTCGTCCTTGAGGATGCGCAGCACCTCGTCGTGATCCGCCACCAGCAGTCCGTAGGGGCCGACAGGGCAGCGCCCGTGGGGCTGGGCGCGCACCGCGGCCCACGACGGGCCGCGCGCATTCTCCTCCTCGAAGCGCAGGCGCGCCGCGTCGAGATCGGGCGCGAACGGCGGTGGCAGCGCGGGCGCCGCCGCGGGGGGGCTCGACCAGGCCGTGTTCAGGCGCGCGAGGGCCGCGATGGACGGCGTGAACGCGTACAGCCCCCACTCGAGTTCCACCAGCGGCGCGTGGCCAAGTTCGAAACGATGCACCGTCTTGCCGTGCTCGAAGCGGAAGCTGCGCGGACGTCCGGGCTCGACCACGCCGAGCAGCGGATCGTCCTGCTCCGAAGGCAGACCGGTGCTGCCGCCGCCCGCCACCCAGTTCTGGATCACCTCGAACTGCTCGGCGATGCTCGCGTTGTAGCAGAGGAACATCAGGCCGTGCTCGGCGCTGCCGTCCGGCCCGCCCCCCTCGGGGCCATAGGTCATGCCGCGGCGCGCGATGCGCGGTGGCGGCGCCAGCAGCGGCGGCACGTCCTCGCGCGGATTGGTGCGGCGGATGTGCGAGCGCAGCGGGCAGTGCCGCCCGTCGGGATCGTCGGCGAAATCGAAATCGTTGCCGTGCACCGGTCCGTGCGGCGTGTCCACCCGGCCATCGGCGTGGCGCCCCATGAGCTTCGCGCCGATCAGCTCGCGCGCGGCGCCGACACCGACGCCGAGCCGTTCGTGCAGCGCGCTCGCCGCGTCGTTCACCATGTCGCGGTAGCGCGCCGTGTGCTGCCGCAGCTTGCGCACCACGAGGAAGCTGCCGAGATCCAGCAGTTCGTCCACACCGCCGTCGCGATCGCCGCGGATGTTCTCGCGCCCGAGGAAGAACTCGCCGGGCAGGACCTGGTCCTGCCAATACTTGCGCGGCGCCGCGGGCGGCTCGAGGCTCGGCTGGCTGACACCATCGAGAAAGCCGAAGTGCTCACGACTCAGCGTCTCGGCGGCGCGCTGCGGCAGGTGATGCATGGCCTGTACGTGCAGGATCTCGACGCCGTTGGCGCGCGTGTCCAGCGCCATGAGTTCGTCTTCCAGCGGCCCCACCGGCCGCGCGTCGCCATAGCCGGCCTGCTGCGCCGGCAAGGACACGCGCAGCTGCAGCACCACGTCGACCGAGCTCGGTTGCACCGGCGGCAATGCCCGCCCGGCGAGCGCCGGCGGCCAGTTGCGCGCCGGCAGTCGCCAGTGATCGGGATGGTTGTGATGCAGATCGCCCAGCACACCGGCGCGCGCCGCCATGCCGTCGATGAATTCGCGCGGCAGGCGCGCCAGCCAGGCGGGCGGCGCGCCCAGGCGCCGTAAACCGACGAAGGTCAGCGCCAGGTTGCGGAAGATCCCGTCGCGCGGTTTCTCGCACGCGCCGCTGCTGACCGGGTAGCTGGCCAGCCAGTTGCGAGCCTTCACCGGGTCGGTGACCCGCAGCAGCGCCACCACGCCGTGCGTCAGGCCAGCCGGATAGGGACGCGCGATGCCGGCCTGCACGCCGCTGTAGAGTTCCGCGCGCGGCGCGCCGGGCAGCGAGGGCGTGGCCTTCTTCGGCAGCGGTCCCAGCCAGGCGAGCTCGGCGGCGAAGGCCGTGGTCAGCGCCTGCCAGGCGGGATTCTTGCGCAGTCGCGCGGGCGGCTTGCAGGCCCAGTGGTGCAGCTTGGCGAACAGGTCCTGGGCGAAGCGCAGCAACACGTCGCTCGCGCGAAACGGTACGCCGGCCTTGCTGGTGCGATCGTCAGCCTCGGGAAACAGCTCGCGCAGGCCGTGCACGGCGCGCAGCGCGCGGAGCGCCGTGACCGCCGCGGCGAGCCGCGCTTTCGGATCGGCTTCGCGCGCCGGCTCGTGCAGTCGCGCGGCGAGCAGGTCGAAGTCCTCGTGATGCCCGCGCTCGTGCACCAGGTCGCCGAGGCTGCGCAGGTAGTGGCCGTCGGTCACCGTGGCGGTGGAATCGGTGAAGAAGAAGCGCCCCATCACCTCGTGATCGCGCACCCAGGCGATGTAGTCCTGGTAGCTCGCGACGCGCGCCAGCGGATAGTCCTCGCAGTGACAGAACAGGATATCGAGCATCGAGCCGATGGGCTTCCAGATGAAGCGCATGTAGGGCTCCCAGCCGCTGTCGACGGTGACGTTCAGGAACAGGCGCGGTGCATCCTGCGGGTTCTGCGCGGGCAGCACGCCGAAGCGGAAGAAGTGCACGGTGCGAAAGCGCGCCACCGCGTCGGGAAAGGGATTCTTGACCAGCGACGATTCACGCGCCGCCTGGCGCAGGGCGTTCAAGGTGGTCAACACCCGCTTCAGACGTTCTGCGTAGGGCACGGTGTTGAACGCGCCCGGCACGGCGCCGGGCTTCAGGCGGGCGACCACCGTCAGATCGGTGACACCCTCGAGCTGCGTGGTGCGGTAATCGGCTTCCATGATTCCCCCCCAAGGACCGCGCCGCCCCCGCGACGCGTCGGGCAAGCATAGCGACGCGCGCGGTGGACGGTCGACGGGCGCGGGCCGCTCTGTGAATTCGTCACGCCGCGGTAGTCCTCGGTCGGGTTCTACGTGTCGGGAGGTGCGCCGCGGGGACGGCCGGTCTGATCCGTCATGTCTGCGAACGCTGGTATGCGTGGGCTTCGATGCGAGCCGATGGACCCCTGCTTTCGCAGGGGTGACGGAATGGTGGGCAGTGAGGAGACTTGCAGGCGTCCTGCAGTCCGTCCAACCCGTCATTCCTGCGAAAGCAGGAATCCATGGGCTTCAAGCAACACCGATGGACCCCTGCTTTCGCAGGGGTGACGGAATGGTGGGCAGTGAGGAGACTTGCAAGCGCACTTCAGTCTGTCCAACCCGTCATTCCTGCGAAAGCAGGAATCCATGGGCTTCACCGGTCGCCGGCGGCCCCAAGCGTGCGCGATGGGTGACGGTGCGGACGCACCGCTCAGGCGTCGGCCGACACCTCGCCGTCGCTGGTGGTGAAGAGATCGCGCAGCGAGGAACCCTCGTCCCGCGAGCGCTCGGCCTTGGCCTCGTCGGCGCGCAGGCTGCCGACCTGGCGCAGGTAGCCTTCGCTGACGTCGCCGGTGACGTACTCACCGCTGAAGCAGGATTGTTCGAACTCGGTGATGCGGCGATTGCCGCGGCGCGCGGCGTCCACCAGCGCGTCGAGATCCTGGTAGATGAGGCCGTCCGCGCCGATCAGGCGGCAGACCTCTTCCTCCGTGCGGCCGTGGGCGATGAGTTCCTCGGCGGTCGGCATGTCGATGCCGTAGACGTTGGGATAACGCACCGGCGGCGCGGCCGAGGCGAAATACACCTTGCGCGCGCCGGAGTCGCGCGCCATCTGGATGATCTGGCCGGAGGTCGTGCCGCGCACGATGGAATCATCGACCAGCAGCACGTTCTTGCCCTCGAACTCGAGGTCGATGGCGTTCAGCTTCTGGCGCACGGATTTCCGCCTGAGCGCCTGGCCCGGCATGATGAAGGTGCGTGGAATGTAGCGGTTCTTGATGAAGCCCTCGCGATAGTTCACCCCGAGGCAATGGGCGAGTTCGAGGGCCGCGGTGCGCGCGGTATCGGGAATCGGGATCACGACGTCGATGTCGTGCCCCGACCACTCGCGCTTGATCTTCTCCGCCAGCGCCTCGCCCATGCGCATGCGCGCCTTGTGCACCGAGATCCCGTCGATGATCGAATCGGGCCGGGCGAAGTACACGTGCTCGAAGATGCAGGGCGCGTAGTGCGTGACCTCGGCGCACTGCTCGGCGAAGAGCTCACCGGTCTTGCTGATGAACACCGCTTCGCCCGGCGCGATGTCGCGCACCATCTCGAAGCCCAGGGTGTCGATGGCGACGGACTCGGAGGCCACCAGGTACTCGCGACCCTGCTCGGTTTCGCGCTGGCCATACACCAGCGGCCGAATGCCGTAGGGATCGCGAAAGGCGACGATGCCGACTCCGCTGATCATCGCCACAACGGCATAGCCGCCGCGGCAGCGCTGGTGCAGGCGGCGGATGGCGTGGAACACGTCGGCGGCGTCGATGCGGAACTTGTGCAGGCTCTGCAGTTCGTGCGCGAACACGTTCAACAGGACTTCCGAATCGGACTCCGTGTTGATGTGCCGCAGATCGTCCTCGAACACCTCCTGCTTCAACTGCTGGGAGTTGGTCAGGTTGCCGTTGTGCGCGAGGGTGATGCCGTAGGGCGAGTTGACGTAGAACGGCTGGGCCTCGGCGGTCGAAGACACGCCGGCGGTCGGGTAGCGCACGTGGCCGATGCCCATGCGACCCTTGAGATTGACCATGTGGCGCGTGTGGAACACGTCGCGCACCAGGCCGTTCGACTTGCGCAGGTAGAGGCGTCCGTCCTCGTAGGTGGCGATGCCGGCGGCGTCCTGGCCGCGGTGCTGCAGCACCGTCAGGCCGTCGTAGAGCATCTGGTTGACCGCGCCCTTGGCGACGATGCCGATGATTCCGCACATGCTAGCTGCCGCGCCTCGCGTAGCTGAAGTAATGACCGAGATCGGGGGGCAACTGGCCGATTGCGAGCTGCGCGGCCGACTGGAAACCGGCGAGCATGGTGGATTCGGTCCAGAAGCGCTCGCCGGGGAGCGGCGTGAGGCCGGCCAGCACCACCAGCACGGTGACGATGGCCGCGCCACGCAGCACGCCGAACACGGCGCCGAGCAGCCGGTCGGGACCGGTCAGGCCGGTGCTGTCCAACAGGCGGCCGACGATGAAGTTGACGATGCCGAACACCACCAGCACGCCGACCAGCACGGCGAGGTAGCCGAGCACCATGCGCGCGAATTCGAGGGCGATATAGGGCGCGAGCAGGGCGGCCACTTCGTGCCAGAAGGCCATCGCCGCCCAGAACGCCACCACCCACGCGGCCAGCGAGAGCACCTCGCGGACGAAGCCGCGAAACAGGCTCAGCACGGTGGACAGCGCGATGATGCAGATGATGGTGATGTCCGCCCAGTTCATGCCACGCCCGGTGCGCGTCGAAGCGCGCAGTCTAACAGACGTGGGCGAGGACGCGGCGCGCTCAGCGCGCCGGCACCAGCATGCCGCGCTGGTCGAACTTGGCCTCGATGCGCTGGCGCACGCGCTCGGCCTCGGTGCGGGTCGGCGCGGGACCGACCCGCACCTTGTAGACAGTCGCGCCCTGCTCCAGGCGCGCTTCGCTGTAGGCCTTGAAGCCGGCGCCGCGCAGCTTGTCCACCAGCTTGCGCGCGTTCGTGTCGCTGCCGAAGCTGCCGAGCTGCACCGCCCAGCCGGTGACCGCCGGCGGACGCGCCTCGGCCGGCCGTGGCGCCGGCGCGGGTACTGGCGCCGGCCGGGGTTCGGTCACGGGCTTCGGCGCAGGCCG
>JAIEQK010000104.1 GCA_019747795.1 Gammaproteobacteria bacterium
GCACCTCGGCATAGCCCGGCAACAGCACGCGCACCTCGGCGCCGGCCGCGGCGAGCGCCGGGGGCAGCGCGCCCACCACGTCGGCCAGCCCGCCGGTCTTGACCAGCGGGTGACACTCGGCGGCGACGTGCAGAACGCGCGGCGCGCCGCTCACGCCATGCCCAGCTTGGCCAGCATGTCACGCGTCACGAGCGTGATGCCGCGCTCGGTGACGTTGAAGCGCGCGGCATCGAGTTCCGGGTTCTCGCCGATGATCATGCCGTCCGGGATCTTGCAGCCGTGGTCGATCACGCAGCGGTGCAGGCGCACGCCGCGACCGACCTCGACTTCGGGCAGTAGCACCGAGGAGTCGACGCTCGCGTAGGAATGCACGCGGCACTTGGAGAACAAGAGGCTCTTGTTCAGTTCGCCGCTGATGATGCAACCGCCCGAAACCAGCGACTCCAGCGCCGTGCCGCGGCGGTTCTGCCAGTTGTGCACGAACTTGGCCGGCGGCAGCTGCTCCTGGTAGGTCCAGATCGGCCAGGAGTTGTCGTACATGTTGAGCGCCGGCACGGTGGCGGTGAGATCGATGTTCGCCTCCCAGTAGGCGTCGATGGTGCCGACGTCGCGCCAGTAGGGCTCACGACCCGGTTCGAGGCCCACACAGCAGGTGTCGAAGGACAGCGCGCGGGCATCGCCGCGCGCGACCACCGCCGGGATCAGGTTGCGGCCGAAGTCGTGCTCGGAGTGCTCGCTCGCGGCGTCCTCCTCCAGCATGTCGTAGAGATACTGGGCGTTGAACACGTAGATGCCCATGCTCGCGAGCGCGATGCCGGGCTTGCCGGGCATCGAGGGCGGCTGCGGCGGCTTCTCGATGAAGCGCGAGATGAGTCCGCTCGCGTCGACGTCCATCACGCCGAAGCCGGTCGCGTCCTCCACCGGCACTTCGATGCAGCCCACCGTGCAGGCCGCGCCGCTCGCCACGTGGCGAGCGAGCATCTCCATGTAGTCCATCTTGTAGATGTGATCGCCGGCCAGGACCAGGATGTAGTCGGCGCCATAGCCGGAGACGATGTCGAGATTCTGGTACACCGCGTCCGCCGTGCCCTTGTACCAGGAGCGCTCGTCGACGCGCTGCTGGGCCGGCATGAGATCGAGGAACTCGTTCATCTCCGACTTCAGGAACGCCCAGCCGCGCTGCAGGTGGCGCAGCAGGCTATGGGACTTGTACTGGGTCAGCACGCCGATGCGGCGAATGCCGGAGTTCAGACAGTTCGACAGGACGAAATCGATGATGCGGAACTTGCCGCCGAAGTAGACCGCGGGCTTGCAGCGCACGTCGGTCAGCTGTTTCAGCCGCGAGCCACGCCCGCCCGCCAGCACGAAGGCGTAGGAGCGCCTGAGCAGGCGCAGACGCTGGGGTTCGGTGATGGACATCGAGGCTCCTGGAGGTGGCGCATCGCCCGCTAATGGTGCGGAGGGCGTCTCTATGGGTTGAATCGTCGAAGTAGTTTTCCAGACACGCCAGCGCGTTACAATCGAGCCATGGTGGACGATTCGAGCCAGACATTTCCCGTCACGCCGCCCGCCAACGATCCGGACGCGCTGCGTCGCGCCGTGGCCCACGCGCTGCTCTACGGCGGCGGTCGCTATCCCGATGTCGCCACCTCCCAGGACTGGTACCACGCCGTCGCGAGCGCGGTGCGCGATCGGCTGGTCGAACGCTGGATGGAGACCACCCGCCGCTGGCGCGCGGCCGATGCGCGGCGCATCTACTACCTGTCCATGGAATTCCTCATCGGCCGCACCCTGTCGAACGCGCTGCACGCGCTCGATCTGCACGACCTGCTGGCCGATGCGCTGCGCGACCTCGGCGTCGACCTGGACGAAGTCCGACAGCAGGAGCCCGACGCGGCGCTCGGCAATGGTGGTCTCGGCCGACTGGCAGCCTGCTTTCTCGACTCCATGGCGACGCTCGAACTGCCGAGCTTCGGCTACGGCATCCGCTACGACTACGGCATGTTCGCGCAGCACGTGTTGAACGGCCACCAGGTGGAGCAGCCGGACGACTGGCTGAAATACGGCAATCCCTGGGAGTTTCCGCGACCGGACACGACCTTCGAGATCCACTTCGGCGGCTGGGTGCGGCGCGACGGCGACGGACCGCGCTGGATGGACACCGAGTCGGTGCTGGCCATGGCCTACGACCTGATCGTGCCCGGCTACGGCACGCGCGCGGTGAGTACGCTGCGCCTGTGGCACGCCAAGGCCGCCGAGTCGCTGGACCTCGCGCTCTTCAACCAGGGCGACTACATGCGCGCGGTGCGCGCCAAGAATCTCTCGGAGAACGTCACGCGGGTGCTGTACCCCGACGACTCCAGCTACCAGGGCCGCGAACTCAGGCTCCGCCAGGAGTACTTCTTCACCAGCGCCTCGATGCAGGACATCCTGCACCGCTACATGCGCGACCACGCGAGCTTCGACGAGCTGCCGGACAAGGTCGCGGTGCACCTGAACGATACCCACCCGGCGATCGCGGTGCCGGAGCTCATGCGCCTCCTGCTCGACGTGCATCGCCTGGACTGGGCGGACGCCTGGGGCATGTGCACGCGCATCTTCTCCTACACCAACCACACGCTGATGCCGGAAGCGCTGGAGACCTGGCCGCTCGAGATGATGCGCAGCGTGCTGCCGCGTCACCTGGACATCATCTTCGAGATCAACGAGCGCTTCCTGGCCGAGGTGCGGGCCGCGGTGGGCGACGATCCCGCGCTCCTCGCCCGGCTCTCGCTGATCGACGAGAGCGGCGAGCGACGCGTGCGCATGGCGCACCTGTCGGTGGTCGCGAGCCACGCGGTGAACGGCGTGTCCAAGCTGCACAGCCAGCTCATTGTGCAGTCGATCTTCGCCGACTTCGCGCGCCTGTGGCCGCAGCGCTTCGTCAACAAGACCAATGGCATCACGCCGCGCCGCTGGCTCGCGATTGCCAATCGCGGGCTGGCGGATCTCCTCGACCGCCGCATCGGCCAGGGCTGGCGGCGCGATCTCGGCGAGCTCGCGCGTCTACGCGCGCTCGCCGACGACGCGGAGGTCCAGGCCGAGTTCGCCGCGGTCAAGCGCGCCAATCGAGTGCGCCTCGCCGACTGGACGCGCCGCCAGCTCGGCGTGCTGGTCGACCCGGACTCGTTGTTCGACGTGCAGGTCAAGCGCATCCACGAGTACAAGCGCCAGTTGCTGAACGTGCTGCACGTGGTGGCGCGCTACCACGCGATCCTCGACGCGCCCGACGCCGACTGGGTGCCGCGCACGGTGTTCTTCGCCGGCAAGGCGGCGTCCGCCTATCGCATGGCGAAGCTCATCATCAAGCTCATCAACGACATCGCGGCGCGCATCAACCACGACCCGCGGGTCAACCACCTGCTGAAGGTGGTGTTCGTGCCGAACTACGGCGTGTCGGTGGCCGAGACCATGATCCCGGCGGCCGATCTCTCCGAGCAGATCTCGACCGCCGGCACCGAGGCCTCCGGCACCGGCAACATGAAGTTCGCGCTGAACGGCGCGCTCACCATCGGCACGCTGGACGGCGCCAACATCGAGATTCGCGAGGAGGTCGGGCCGGACAACATCTTCATCTTCGGCCTCGACGCCGCCGGCGTGGAGGCGCTGCGCACCGCCGGCTACCGGCCGCTCGACTACTACGAGCAGAACCCGGTGCTGAAGCGCGTGCTGGACAGCATCGCCCACGGCGACTTCTCGCCCGAGGAGCCGCAGCGCTTCGCGGCGCTGGTGGACGCACTGCTGCGCTATGGCGATCACTACCTGCTGCTTGCCGATTTCGCCGCCTATCTCGAGGCCCAGGCGCAGGTGGACGCGCTGTACCGCGATTCCGCCGCGTGGCGGCGTCGCGCGCTGTTGAACGTGGCCGGCATGGGCGTGTTCTCCAGCGATCGCACCATCGGCGAGTATGCCGCGCAGATCTGGCGAGTCGCGCCCCTCGGCGACTGAGGCCGGCGCGCCGGTCCTGCCGGTGTGGCAGGACCGCGCGGCGCTGGAGGCCCTGGTCACGGGCAGCCACGGCGATCCCTTCGCCCTTCTCGGCCCGCACCAGGACGCCGACGGTGGCTGGTGGATCCTGTGCTGGCTGCCGACCGCGCGCGCGGTCGAGGTGCTCGGCGCGGATGGCACGCGACCGCTCGCGCGTCTGCCCTGTCTCGATCCGCGCGGCCTGTTCGGTGGCCACGTGCCGCGTCGCCGGCAGCGTTTCGACTACCGTTTGCGCGTGACCTGGCCGGATGGCTGGGTGGAGACGCAGGACGATCCCTACCGCCATCCGCCGCAGCTCGGCGAGATGGATCTCTGGCTGCTGGCCGAGGGCACCGAGAAGCGCCCGTGGCAGAAACTCGGCGCGCACCCGGTCGAGAGCGCTGGCGTGGCCGGCACGCGCTTCGCGCTATGGGCGCCCGGCGCGCGGCGCGTATCGGTGGTCGGCGATTTCAATCACTGGGACGAGACGCGCCATCCCATGCGCCTGCGCCGTGAGGCCGGCGTGTGGGAGCTGTTCCTGCCCGGCGTGACGGCCGGCGCGCGCTACAAGTTCGCGCTGCTGGACGCGCACGGCGCGCGCGAGCCGTGGCGTGCCGATCCCTACGCGTTCCAGGCCGAGATGCGGCCCGCGACAGCGTCCGTGATCGCGCCGGCCCTGCCTGCGCCGCCGACCGCCCCGCGCGCCCTGCCCCACGATGCGCCGCTCGCGATCTACGAGGCCCACGCGGGCTCCTGGCAGCGCGCCGGCGAGCACGGCGAACGCTGGCCGGACTGGGACGAGCTCGCCGAGCGCCTCGTGCCCTATGTCGCGGACCTGGGCTTCACCCATCTCGAACTGCTGCCCATCGCCGAGCATCCCTTCGACGGCTCCTGGGGCTACCAGCCCATCGGCCTCTACGCGCCCACCGCGCGGCTCGGTGACGCGGCCGGCTGCGCGCGCTTCGTCGCGCGCTGTCACGAGGCCGGCCTGGGCCTCATCCTCGACTGGGTGCCCGGACACTTTCCGTCCGACGCGCACGGCCTCGCGCGCTTCGACGGCACCCATCTCTACGAGCACGCCGACCCGCGCGAAGGCAGCCATCCGGACTGGGGCACGCTGATCTACAACTACGGCCGGCTCGAGGTGCGCGAATTCCTGATCGGCAACGCGCGCTACTGGCTCGAATGCTTCGGCATCGACGGCCTGCGCGTCGATGCGGTGGCATCGATGATCTATCGCGACTACAGCCGCGCGCCCGGCGAGTGGGTGCCGAACGTGCATGGCGGGCGCGAGAACCTCGAGGCCATCGCGTTTCTGAAGCGCCTGAACGAAGAGCTGGGCGCGGACCTGCCCGCGGCCATGACCATCGCCGAGGAGTCCACCGCCTGGCCCGGCGTCAGTCGGCCGACCTCGGTCGGCGGCCTCGGTTTCCACTACAAGTGGAACATGGGCTGGATGAACGACACGCTGCGCTACTTCGCGCGCGATCCCATCCACCGTCGTCATCACCAGCAGGATCTCACGTTCAGCCTGGTGTACGCCTTCAGCGAGCACTTCATCCTGCCGCTCTCGCACGATGAAGTCGTGCACGGCAAAGGCTCGCTGCTCGCGCGCATGCCGGGCGATCGCTGGCAGCGGCTCGCCAACCTGCGGCTCCTGTACGCCTACATGTACGCCCATCCGGGCCGCAAGCTGCTGTTCATGGGCAACGAGTTCGCGCAGGAGCGCGAGTGGAACCACGACGCGAGCCTCGACTGGTTCCTGCTCGGCGACGGGGGCCACCGCGGCGTGCAGAGCCTGGTGCGCGACCTGAACCGCCTGTACCGTGCCCTGCCCGCGCTGCACGCCCGCGACAGCGAGCCGGGCGGCTTCGAGTGGCTGTCGCACGACGAACGGGATCTTTCCGTGCTCGCCTTCCTGCGCCAGGGCCACGTGCCCGAGGCGCGCGTGGCGGTGGTGCTGAACTTCACGCCCGTGGTGCGCGAGCACTACCGCCTCGGCGTGCCGCCCGGCGGCGCCTGGCAAGAGGTGCTGAACTCGGACTCCGCGCACTACGGCGGCGGCAATCTGGGCAACGGTGGCGGCGCGCTGCGCGCCGAACCACGGCCGGCCCATGGCCACGCCCAATCCCTGTCCCTCACCCTGCCGCCATTGGCCGCGCTCTACCTGCAATGGATGCCCGCATGACCCTCGAACTGGGAAACCCCTGGCCGCTCGGCGCGACCTGCGTCGATGGCGGCGTGAACTTCGCGGTCTTTTCCGCCCACGCCACCCGCGTCGACCTGTGTCTCTACGACGCGCAAGGCGCGCAGGAATTGGCACGCATCGCGCTGCCCGCCTATACCGACGGCGTGTGGCACGGCTTTCTGCCCGGCGCGGGGCCGGGCCTGGTCTATGGTCTGCGCGCCGACGGTCCGCGGGACGCAGCGCGCGGGCATCGCTTCAATCCGGCCAAGCTGCTGCTCGATCCCTACGCGCGCCGCCTCGCCGGCCAGTGGCGCTGGACCGAGGCGCAGCTCGGCGACGTGCACGACGAGCGCGATCGTCACGTGGCGCTGGACAACGCGCGCGACATGCCGAAGGCCCTGGTCAGCGCCGAACGCTTCGACTGGCAGGGCGATCGCGCGCCGCGCACGTCGCTCGCCGACAGCGTGATCTACGAGGTGCACGTGAAGGGCTTCAGCCTGCAGCACCCCGACATTCCCGCCGAGCGGCGCGGCACCTTCCTCGGGCTCTCGGCGCCGGCCGCCATCCAGCACTTCAAGCGCCTCGGCGTGACCGCGCTCAACCTCCTGCCGGTGATGCAGCACCTGACGGAGTACTCGCTCGCGCGCCGCGGCGCGCACAACTACTGGGGCTACAACACCCTCGCCTTCTTCGTGCCGGACGCGCGCTACGCGCGGCAGGATGCCGTCGCCGAGTTCCGCACCATGGTGCGCGAGCTGCATGCGGCGGGGCTCGAGGTGATCCTGGACGTCGTGTTCAACCACACCGCCGAGGGCGATCAGCGCGGTCCGACGGTGAGCTGGCGCGGGCTCGACAACGCGAGCTGGTATCGCCTGCGCCACGAGGATGCGCGCTTCTACGAAAATCACAGCGGCACCGGCAACAGTCTCGATCTCTCGCAGCCGCGCGTGCTGCAGTTCGTGCTCGACTGCCTGCGCTACTGGGTCGGCGAGATGCACGTCGACGGCTTCCGCTTCGATCTCGCCGCCTCGCTCGCACGCGGTCCGCAGGGCTTCGATGCACGCCATGCGTTCTTCGCCGCGGTCGCCCAGGACCCGTTGCTGGCCGGCGTGAAGCTCATCGCCGAGCCCTGGGACACCGGGCCAGGCGGCTACCAGCTGGGGCATTTTCCGCCGGGGTGGTCGGAGTGGAACGATCGCTACCGCAGCGCGGTGCGGGCGTTCTGGGTGCGCAAGACCGCCGACCGCGGCGAGTTCGCCGCGCGTCTCGCGGGGTCGAGCGACCTGTTCCACCATGCCGGGCGCAGCGTGTTCGCCGGCGTCAACTACGTCACCGCCCACGACGGTTTCACGTTGCACGACCTCGTCAGCTACGACCGCAAACACAACGAGGCGAACGGCGAGGACAATCGCGACGGATCGGACCACAACCTGAGCTGGAACTGCGGCTTCGAGGGCGAAACGGATCTGCTGGTGGTGACCACGCTGCGTGGACGTCTGAAGCGCGCCATGCTCGCGACGCTGTTCCTCTCGCGCGGCCTGCCCATGCTGCTCGGCGGCGACGAACTGGGCCGCAGCCAGCGCGGCAACAACAACGCCTACTGTCGCGACGACGAGACCAGCTGGTTCGACTGGGGCAAGGTCGACCAGTCGCTGTACGACTTCACCGCACGCCTCATCGCGCTGCGCCAGTCCACACCGCAGTTGAAGGACGTGCGCTGGTGGAACGGCGCGCAAGACGGCTTCGGCGCGCGCGACGTGATCTGGTTGAACCGCCAGGGCAACGAGATGCAGCCCGACCAGTGGCAGGAGAGCCAGCGCTTCGTGCTGGGCATGTTGCTCGGCACGCGTCCGGTACAGGGCACGCCGGCGCTCTTGGTGCTGTTCAACGCGGAACAGCGCGACTGCGAGTTTCCGCTGCCCGCCGGGGGCTGGACGCTGCGCTTCGACACGGCGCTCGCCGCGCCCTTCGCTCACGACGGGCAGGCGCTCGACGCGCCGGCCTACGCCTTGAAGGCGCGCAGCGTGGTGCTGCTCGCCGCGCGCACGGAGCGCCAGCCATGAGTACCGCCAATCCCGGCCGCGCGAGCGGCGTGCTGCTGCATCCCACCTCGCTGCCCGCGCCGCGTGACGGCGCGCCCGACGCCGGCAGCGGCGAGTTCGGACAGGCCGCGCGCGAGTTCGTCGACTGGCTGGCCGACGCGGGCCAGTCGCTGTGGCAGGTGCTGCCCTTCAACCCGGTCGGTCCCGGCGCCTCGCCCTACACCAGCCCCGCGGCGCGGGCCGGCAGTCCGCTATTGGTCTCGCTGGTCGCGCTGGCCGACGAGCGCCTGCTCGATCGCGAGGCCCTGGCGCAGGCCTGCGCGCAGCTCGAGATCGCGCCGGGTCGCGCCGATTTCGCCGAGGGCGCGCGACTGCGCACGCGGCTCCTGCACATCGCCGCGCAGCGCTTCTTCACCGCGCCGGCCGAGTTCGCCGAGTTGCACGTGGCGTTCCGCGCCTGGTGCGCGGCCGAGCGCGGGTGGCTCGACGACTACGCGCTCTTCATGGCCCTGCGCGAGAGCCTGGGTGAAGGTCGCGCCTGGCCGCAGTGGCCGGCCGATCTCGCACGCCGCGATGCCGGCAGCCTGCGCACCGCGGCCGACGTGCTGTCGGCCGAGATCGATTTCTGGCGCTTCGTACAGTGGTGCTGCGCCCGCCAGTGGCGCGCGATCCGCGAGTACGCGCGCGAGCGCGGCGTGCGCATCATCGGCGACCTGCCGATCTACGTCGCCTGGGACAGCGTCGACGTGTGGGTGCGGCCGGACCTGTTCCAGCTCGATCCGGCCTATCGTCCCACCGCCGTGGCCGGCGTGCCGCCGGACTATTTCAGCGCCGATGGCCAGCTGTGGGGCAACCCGCTCTACCGCTGGGAGCGTCACGCCGAGGAAGGCTTCGCCTGGTGGCGCGCGCGGCTCGACAGCGCGCTCGCCTTCGCCGACCTGGTGCGCATCGATCACTTCCGCGCCCTGGAGTCCTATTGGCGCGTGCCGGCCGGCGCGCGCACCGCGGTGGAAGGCGAATGGACGCCGGGGCCCGGCATCGCGTTCTTCAACGCGCTCGAGCAGCACCTCGGAGCGGCGCATGGCGCGCTGCCGCTGGTCGCCGAGGATCTCGGCACCATCACCGCCGACGTGCGCGCGCTGCGCCGCGCCGCTGGCCTGCCCGGCATGCGCGTGCTGCAGTTCGGCTTCGGCTCGGACGCGGAGGACTTGAACCTGCCGCACAACCTGCCCGAGGACTGCGCGGTGTTCACCGGCACCCACGACAACGACACCACGCTCGGCTGGTTCGCGGCCGCCGGCGCGCGTGAGCGCGACTTCGCGCGCATCTATCTCAAGACCGACGGCCGCGAGATAGGCTGGGATCTGATCCACGCCGCCTCGGCTTCCACCGCGCGTTACGCGCTCTACCCGATGCAGGACGTGCTCTCGCTCGGCGGCGAGGCGCGCATGAACACGCCAGGCCTCGCCGACGGCCAGTGGAGTTGGCGCATGCAGTGGTCGCAGCTCGACGCCTGGCGCGGGCAGCGCTTGCGGCAGATCTCGGCCGTGCATGGCAGGAACGGTCTGGCCTTGGACGACCGGGTGGGGTTGTGATGGAAACGGGGACAGACCCCATTTAACGACAGCCCCCGCTCAGGGGCTGTCGTTAAATGGGGTCTGTCCCCGTTTCATGGCGCCGAGGGTGCCGCCGGCTCCTCCGCTTCCAACTGCTCGATGCGCTCTTCGCGCTTGCTCTCGGTCTGCGCTTCGCGCTTGCGGCTGTCGCTGTCGAACCAGCGATACTTGAGGTTGCCGATGATGCCGGCGATGGGGCGCGTGAAGGCGCCCTTGGTGGTGCCGTCGGCGGCCTGGTTGACCACTTCCTCGAAGTTGGTGTGGCTGTCGGCCGGCGTGCCCCAGATGCGGATCTCCGGGCCGCGCCAGTAGCCGAGCTCGTTACGCTCGTCCTGCATGAGGTCCATGCTGTAGAGGATCGCCGCGCCGCGCCCCAGCATGTCGAGATGGGCGGTGAGCTCGAGCGGGCTGTCGAAGATGTCGCTGCCCTCCTCGTGCTGGATGCCGCCGGTGGCGGTCAGCGCGATGGTCGGACTGAGAAGCTGGAACTGCTCGACGGTGACGTTGCGTGACTCGTCGCGCTTCAGGTGGATGTCGATGCTCTCGTAGTCGATGCGCGCGATGTAGTTGACCAGGCGCGCGATGGCGCCGGCGCCGAAGCCGCCGGTCGGAATGTAGGACAGGCCCTCGCCGACGAAGCCCAGCACGTCGGACGCCCCGACCAGGAGCCCGCTGCCCGGCGGCAGCGGCCGGAACAGGCCGTCGCGGCTCTGCATGCGAATGTCGAACAGGAGCCGATTGCGCAGCTGGCCGAAGTTCGGGAACTGGCCGTTACCCTGCACCGTCACGCCAAACAGGCCCTCGACCCGCGGCTTCTCGCCCGGCACCAGCTCGGTGAAGAACTGGTTCAGATCGAAGTCCTTGATGGTGCCACCGAGCGCCAGGGTGTAGGGCTGGGCAGCGGTCGCGTCGAACCGCGTGATGCCGTCCAGCCTCAGCGCCGCCTCGTGGAAATGCGCCTTGATGCCGTTCAGCGCGAGCTTGCGCGTGCGCAGATCGATCTGCCCGCCGACGTCGGTGAAGGCCAGGTAGTCGGTGTAGAACAGCTTGTCGATCTGCAGATCAACCACCACCGCGTAGGGCAGCAGCTTCCACGCCGCCTTGGTGTCCGGCGTGTCGTCGATCACGATGCGCGGCGGCGTCTTGGGCGTCTCGCCAACGGTCTCGGCCGAGGGCGGCGGCGTCACCTCGCCGCGCGTCACCTGCTGCACGGTGGCGAGGATGTCGTTCAGGTAGAACAGCTTGCTCGCGATGTCGAGACGCAGCACGCGCGGCTCGTCGGGCTGCGGCGCGTAGTGGCCGGCGACAGTCGCGTTGCTGACCCCGGACTTGCCGCGGCCGATGAGCGGCGCGGTGAAGTCGAAACCCTGGCCGTCCGACGCCATCTCGCCTTCCACCGGCAGCTCGAAGGTCTCGATGGCGAGCGGCGCGGTCGAGGTCAGGCCGTCCAGCAGCGCCTTGGCCTGGATGTGGCGCGCGGGATCGACCGCGACCGACAGCGCGAGCGCGCCGCCGGTCAGCTTGTGCCCGGGCAGCACCGCGGGCTGGGACAAGAGTTGCGGCAGGTCGGCGGTGAGCTCGACGTCCAGCGTGGTGAGCGGCGCCTGGTTGTCCGGGTCGACATGCATCGCGACGCTGCCGCGTAGCGCCGGCCGCTGCGGAGCAGCGCTGAAGGCGAGCGCGAGGTCCTTGAAGTTCGCCTTGAGCTCGTGACCCTCGGCGCGCAGCGTGGCATTGGTGCTGAGCGAGAACTCCTTCAGGAGCTCATGACCCGCGTCGTTCACCCGCACCGCTTCCACCGCCAGCGGCGCGAGCGTCGCGGCGCGCAGGATGCTGCCGTTGGAACGCAGCCGCAGGCTCGAATTGATTTCCGCGAAGCTGACCGGGCCCAGGGGCACGAAGTGGTTCAGGGTCTCGGAGGACAGGTTGCGCACGTCGAGGCCGGCCTGGCCGACGACGTGGCGCGCGAGTTCCTCGCCGGGCGCGAGGCGCGTGCGGATCTCTAGACCGGGCTTGGCGTTCAGTACGAAGCGCGCGCGCGGACCGGCGTCGAGTTCGGCATGGGCGCGGGTGACGTCGATCTTCTCACCGGCGGACGCGAGGTCGAAGTCGAGCCGCGCCGCGAGCGGCACGGCATCGGGGAGCACAGCGCCCAGCTTGTCGGCCAGCGCCGGCTGGGACGCGATGCGCGACACGTCGAGCGCGAGCTTGCCGCGCGCCGTGAAGGCCGGCGGCTGATCCGGCACGGAGGTCACACCGAGCGTGAGGTCGCCGCTCACCAGCCGTCCGCCGCCGCTACGCAGCGTTAGGCCGCGCAGCGCCACCTCGCTCGTGCCGGGCGCGTAGCCCAGGTCCGGCGACACGCGCAGCGCCAGCCCGCGTGCCAGCACCGTGCCGTCCTGGCTGACGCCGAAGCCGTCCAGCACCAAAGGGCCGGCCGCGCCGATCGCGAGAGAGCCGGCGCTCGGCGCCTGGATGCGGAAGTCAGCGCTGGCGAGCCGGCCGCTCAACACGATGCCGTCGAGAAAGGGATTGACCCAGGCGAGATCCAGGCCGCGCGTCGCGATGGTCGCGAGTTCGCCGGTGGGATTGTTGAGGCGTGGCCTGTCGCCCAGTTCGAAGTGAAACGGGTGCAGCGCGTTCAGCGCCACCAGGCGCGGCTGGCTGGCGCTGTTGACCTCGGCATCGGCCTTCTCAACCGACAGCCACTCGGCCTTCTGTGACAACAGGCCCTTCAGGTTCAGCGACAGCGCCGGTGGCAGCGGCCAGGCCGCGAGCAGCGGCGCGACGGCCGGCACATGCTGCAGCGTGTCGTACTCGACCTTGGTCGCGAGGCGGTAGCGCCAGGTGCGCGCCGGTTCGCCGTCCTGCTTGCTGGCGGCCTTGAGATCCAGGGTGACGAGCGGCGCGTCGGCGATGGTCACGCTCAGATCGTTCAGCGCGTAGCGCACGAAATCCTCCGACCAGCTCGCGCTCGGACTGACGCGCAGATCGAGGTTTTCCACCAGCACCGCACCGCGCACCGGGCTCGCCGTGGCAGTGCTCGTCGAGGGCGGTGTCGCGGTTGCTTCCTCGGTGGCGGCCGCCGGCGCATCCGCCGGGTCCGGCTCCACCACGATGTCAGGCGCCGCGACGGCGGCGTCCGGTTCGGGCGCCACCTTGGCCTCGGTGTCGGTCACGCGCACGTCGAGCACCGTGGTCGGTGCCAGTGCTTCCAGCCGGAAGCGCTTCTGCTCGTCCACGCGCAGCACGAAGGGGCCGAGCAGTTCGCCCTCCAGCATGCGTCCGCCGGAGAGCCCCTCCAGCCACTGCAGCGGCACGGGGCCGAGGGCGAGGCGCAGCAGTTCGCGCGGCGTGTCCAGCACCGCGAACGGCGCCGCGACGTCGACCTCGAGCGGCGCGGCGCTCATCGCGAGCAGGCGCGGCGTGCCCTCGGCGTCCATGAGCGACGCCGACAGGTGTTCGAACCGCGCGTGCGTCGGGCTGAAGTTCGCCGCGGCATCGACCGTGAGGTCGAGGTGCTCGGGCAGTTCGGGGTTGTCACCCAGCACGCGCGACAGCGCGCCGATGCGGGTCTGCGCGGCGAGCGTCACCTCGCCCGTACCGTGCACCGCGTCCAGGTGCAGGCGCCCACGGGTGTCGGTATCGAGGTGCGGCAGCAGCGTGGTGCCCGCGAGGTTCTGCAGCAGGCTCGCGACGTCGGCCAGGTGATAGTGACCCTGGTAGCTGCCGTCCGCGCCCTGGTAGGTGCCGACGACATCGAGGGTCGCGGGATCGCCATTGCCGAGGCGCGCGACCAGCTTGATGTCCTCGGGCGCGGGCAGGATGCGCACCGTGCCATCGGGCGCGATGGCGGTGGGCGGCGGCGCGTCCTCATCGTCCTCGGTGGGTGGCGGCGTGATGGTGAGCGTCAGCCCCAGGCGCTGCTCGTTTGCCGGCGCCGGCAGCGCGAGCTGCGACTCCGCGTCCGCCACCAGGGCGCGCACGCGTCCGCGGTTGATCTGGGTGATGCCGAGACGCAGGTTGGCGGACAGGGGGGTGGCATCGGGGGCCGGCAGCAAGGTGAGCATCGCGTTCAGCGTGCCGGCGCGGAGCGGCGCGAAGCCTCCGCCGTCCAGCACGACATCGAGCGCGCGATCTCCGGCCAGGTCCAGGTGCAGCGCCGCGTCCAGCGCCCCGAGGCGCAGCGCGTAGCCGTGGTTCATCGCGGCGAGCACGCCGGGAAAGGGTTCATCGCCGCCGCCTTCCGCGGGCGGCAGGCCGCGCAGGTCGAGGTCTGCCCCGAGCAGCTTCAGATGGCGAATGCTGACCGTGTGGGCGAACAGGCCCAGGGGGTTGAAGCCCAGATCGAGTTCCGCCACGCGGTAGTGGCCGCCACCGGCGCGCAGATCCAGGCCTTCGATGTGGGCCGACCAGGGGGTGAGGCGCACGTAATCGAGCGTGACGCTGTCCACCAGGGGCGCGAGGCGTTCCAGCAGGAACTCGCGCTGCACGCTGGGTCGGAAGACCCAGGCCAGCGCGCCGCCGACCACCAGCAGCACCAGCGCCACCAGCAGGTGGCGTCGTCGTGGCCGACGCCAGCGCAATCCCCGCGGTGGAGCGCTCGCGCGCGGCTGGCCGTCGTTCACATCAACCATGCAGGGTCCGAGAGTCGCGGCCCGTGCCGCGGGTCGATATTGGCATGGCGATGCACTCGAATGAAGCGGACGACGACGCTCACGCGCCGCGGTTCACGGCGGCGTCCAGGGCGACGGGCCCCTCGGTCAGGAGAAAGTCGCGAAACCCCGCGGCGAGCGGTGTCAGGCGCTTGGCGGCGAGATGCACCACGTACCACGCGCGGAGCAGCGGCAGGCCGTCGATCGCGAGCTGCGCGAGGCGTCCGGTCGCGAGTTCCAGGCCGATGGCATGGCGCGAGATGAAGGCGAGACCGAGCCCCGCCATCACCGCCTGCTTCAAGGTCTCGTCGCTGCTCATCTCGAGGCTCGAGGCGAGCGCGAGTCCGTGGGCCGCGAACACCTCTTCCAGCGCCGCGCGGGTGCCCGAGCCGGGCTCGCGCACCAGGAAGTGCTCGCCCGCGAGGCGGGCGAAGGGCACGCGCTCCACGCCGGCCAGCGGATGATCGGGCGCGGCGACCACCACCAGCGGATGGTCGGCGAAGCGCGTCGCGACCGTCGCCACGCCCGCCGGCGGGCGACCCATGATGGCGAGGTCGAACTCGTTGGCGGCCAGTCGACGCTGAATGTCCTCGCGGTTGCCGACCTTGAATTGCAGCGCGAGCGCCGGCTGGCGCGCGCGAAAGGCCGCCACCAGCGCCGGGGCGAAGTACGCCGCGGTGCTGATGGCACCGAGCTTCAGCACGCCGCCGCCCTGGCCCGTGAGGGCAGCGAGACGCGCCTCGGTGTCGCCGAGCAGGTTCAGCATGCCGGCGGCGCAGGCCGCCAGTTCCTCGCCGGCCGCGGTCAGGTGCACGCGTCGCCCGACGCGTTCGTACAGCGCGCCGCCGACCAGTTCCTCCAGCTCGCGTACCTGCATCGACACGGCCGGCTGGGTGATGTGCAGCTCGCGCGCCGCGGCGGTGAAACTCCGCAGCCGCGCGACGGCGTGAAAGGTGCGAAGCTGGCGCAAGGTCACGCCGCGCAGGTTCCGCAAGGACTCGCTCATGGCGCCATCTATAACCGAATTCCCGCGCGCCCGCATGACCGCGTGACGGCGCGCGTGGCGCGGCGCTAGAGTGCGTTCCCGCATCCGCGTGCCAGCGTCCTGATGTCGCCACCCGATCTCGTCACCATCGTGCACGACCCGTCCCATGCGAGCTTCCGCGAGCTGGACGAGCGTCTCGGTCTGCCCAAGGGCAGCGCGTTCCGCGCCTTCAAGGCGCTCGGCGCGCGCCTGGTCGAGGGCCGCGACTTCCACTGCTGCGATTCCCGCGTGGACGAACTCCTGTTTCAGGTGCTCTACGACAGCGGCCGGCTGTATCCGGGTACGGTCAACGGTGTGCTGCTCGGTGCCGACGCCCAGGCCGCCATCGCCGCGCGGCTCGCCTCCCCCGAAGCGTGATGCGCCGCCCGCGCGGCGGCCCGTAGAATCGAGCGACGCGCCGGCCGGCGCGCCGCACCACAAGGGGAGAGACCATGGCCAGCAATCTCGAGGAGATCGAACAGATCAAGCAACTGAAGGCGCGCTACTTCCGCCTGATGGACACCCGTCAGTGGGACGCGTGGCGCAGCTGCTTCTCCGCCGACATCGTCGCGAGCTACGACGGCCCGCCGCGCCTGGACATGACCGCGCCGACCGATCCCATCACCTGCCACGGCGTCGACGCGCTGGTGGCCGGCGTGAGCGGCCTGTTCGTCACCGCGCGCTCGATCCACCAGGGCTACATGCCCGAGATCGAACTGACCAGCCCCATCACCGCCAAGGGCATCTGGTCAATGTGGGACTTCATCCGCTCGCCCAAGGGCACCTTTCAGGGCTGGGGCCATTACCACGAGGACTACGTCAAGGAAGACGGCGTGTGGAAGATCAAGCGCATCAAGCTGACGCGCCTGCACACGGCGGAGACGTGGAGCGAGTTGATCTGAACTTCAACCTGCGATCGTCGGGCTTCAACCCGACATCCCGTTGTAGGTCGGGTTTCAACCCGACATTCGTTTCCCGGGCCCTGTTCGAAGCCCCGAATCGAATGTCGGACTGAAGTCCGACCTACGGGCCCTGCTTGCCAGCGAGGACACCACCATGGATTTCGGCATCATCTGTTTTCCGACCGACACCAGCATCGAACCGCAGGATCTCGCGCCGGCGCTGGAAGCGCGCGGCTTCGAGTCGCTGTTCTACGCAGAACACACCCACATCCCGACCAGCCGGCGTTCGCCCTTCGTCGCCGGCGGTGAACTGCCGGCGATGTACTGGCATACCCACGACCAGTTCGTGGCGCTGTCCATCGCCGCGGCGACCACGCGCACCCTGAAGCTCGGCACCGGCATCACGCTGGTTACTGAGCACGATCCGATCAACCTCGCCAAGGCCACCGCCTCGCTCGATCGGCTGTCGGGCGGTCGACTCCTGTTCGGCATCGGCGCGGGCTGGAACGCCGAGGAGATGGAGGACCACGGCGTGGTATTCGCCGATCGCTGGAAGGTGACGCGCGAACGCATGCTCGCCATTCGCAGGATCTGGACCGAGGACGAACCCGAGTTCCACGGCAAGTTCGTCGACCTGCCGCCGATGTGGTGCTGGCCGAAGCCGCTGCAGCCCGGCGGCCCGCCGGTGCTGATGGGCGCCTACTCGAAATGGACGCCGAAGCGCATCGCCGAGTACTGCGACGGCTGGATGCCGATAGAAGGCCAGGCGGCGGACATCCCGGGCGCGGTGGCCGAGATTCGCGCCGCGATGCGCGAGCGCGGTCGCGACGACAGCAAGCTGGACATCACCGTGCTGGCCGAGGTGCGTGCCGAGCGCGGCTTCGATCCCAAGCGCCTCGAGCGCATGGTCGAAACCGGCGCCAATCGCGTGCTGTTCCCGCTGGGGGATTTCCAGCGCGACGAGGCCTTGAAGATCCTGGACGAGTACGCCGAGACGATGCGGGCTTTCGGTTGAGGCTTCTAAACGGGGACAGACCACGGTTGCAAAGCAACCGTGGTCTGTCCCCATCAAGCGGCGCTCACGCCACTTCGTAGGCCTGCGGATCCGGTGCCTGGGTGCGGGCGACGAAGTCGTCCATGGTGCCGGGGAAGTTGGTCACGAAGCGGCCGGTGCTGGAGCGGTAGTAGAACTCGCCGCCGCAGGCCGCCTGCCACACGTCGATCTTCGCGACTTCCTTCTGCAACTCGTCGTTGTAGGCGTTCATCACCTCGGGACGCACGTCCAGCCACTTGATGCGTTCCTGCTCGAGGCGGCCGACCTGGCGCAGGATGTACTGCACCTGCTGCTCGATCATGAACAGGATGCAGCCCTGGTTGGTGTTCGGGCCGTAGAGCATGAAGAGGTTGGGAAAGCCGCTGGTGGTGATGCCGAGATAGGCCTGCGCGCCGTCCTGCCAGGCATCCTTCAGCCGCCGTCCCCCACGGCCGGTGACATCCAGCGCGTTGAGATAGGTCGTGGTCTCGAAGCCGGTCGAATAGACCAGCGTGTCGAACTCGCGCTCCACCCCGTCCACCGTGAGCACGCCTTTCGGCGTGACGCGCGCGATGCCCTCGGTCACGAGTTCGACGTTGTCGCGATTGAAGATCGGGTAGTACACGTCGGAGAACAGCGGGCGCCGGCAGCCGAAGGGGTGCTGGGGCGTGAGCTTGCGGCGCGTCTCGGGATCCTTGACCTCCGCCAGGCGCTCGAGACCCTGGCGCTCGATGTCCGCCAGGATGTCCTTCTCAGTGAAGGTGCAGAGCGAGTTCCACACGCGGTAGGTTTCGTCGCGGCTCTCGCGCACCGCCTCGGGATGGGCGCGGTAGTAGGCGAGCTGCTCCGCGCTGTAGGGCTGGTTGGCCTTCGGCACCACCCAGTTGGCGGTGCGCTGGAACAGGGTCAGGTGGCCGACCTCCGGCGCGATCGCCGGCGCGAACTGGATGGCGCTCGCGGCGACGCCGATCACGCCGACCCGCTCGCCGCGCAACGCATGATCGTGATTCCAACGCGCCGAATGGAAGTAGGTCCCGCGGAAGTCCTCGATGCCGTCGATCTTTGGCCACACCAGGTTGTTGAACATGCCGAGCGCGCTCACCACCACCTGGGCCTCGAGCACCGCGCCGTCGCCCGTCTCCACCTGCCACAGCGCGCGCGCATCGTCCCAGCGCAGCGCCTTCACCGGCGTATCGAAGCGCAGGTGCGGGCGCAGGCCGTACTTGTCGGCGCAGTGGTTGAAGTAGTCCAGGATCTCCGCCTGGCCGGCGAAGGGCCGCGACCAGTCGTTCTTCTGCTCGAAGGAGAAGGAGTACAGGTGCGACTGCACGTCGCATTCGGCGCCGGGATAGGTGTTGTGCCACCAGGTGCCACCGAGGCCGCTCGCCTTGTCCAGCATGACGAAGTCGTCGATGCCCGCCATCTTGAGCTGCATGCCCATGCACAGCCCGCCGCCGCCGGCGCCGATGATGACGATGCGATGTTGTTCGGCCATGGTGTGTCCTCCCCTTCTCTGATGTAGGTCGGGCTTCAGCCCGACATTCATTCGGCCCTGTACGGACTTGCGGGATGCGCTCCGCATGGCGGATTGAAATCCGCCCTACAGGCGAATGGATGTCGGGCTGAAGCCCGACCTACACGGTAGGCGGGCTGCGGGTGGCGGGGAATTCCCCAGATTGCGGGGCGGCGCGCGCCTCAGACCGGTAGCGCGACGTGGATGTCGGTGGCGAGCAGTACGGTGTTGGTGCCCAGGTCGACGATGGTCACCAGGGTGTTGCCATCGCCGACGGCGTCGTAGGACAGCACGCCGCTCGCCTGGTCGTAGACCAGGAAGTCGTTGCCGTCGGCCGGTGTGCCGCTGTCGCGGAACTGCGTCGCGTCGAGGTTGCCCGCGGTCAGCGCAGAGAACACCGTCGGGTCCAGCCACAGGCTGTCGGTACCCGAGAGGAAGTCGGTGATGTCGTCCGCGTTGGCGGCACCGGTGTGCGCGAAAAAGAACTGGTCGGCGCCGTCACCGCCGGTCAGGACATCGGCGCCGGCCAGGCCGGAAATCACGTTGTCGCCGGCATTGCCGCGGATGCGGTTGTCGAGACCGTTGCCGGTCGCGTCGAAGTCGCCGCTGCCGAGCAGGGTGAGGTTCTCGACGTTCGCGGCCAGCGTGTAGCTCGCGGTGGCATCCACCGTGTCGTTGCCCTGATCGGCCAGTTCCACCGCCTTGTCGGTCGCGCGGTCGACGAAGTAGGTATCGTCGCCCAGACCGCCCCGCATGGTGTCAGCGCCGGTCTTGCCGTTCAGAATGTCGTCGCCGGCGCGGCCTTCCAGCACGTTGGCCCCGGCGTTGCCGTTGATGGTGTTGTCGAGCGCATTGCCGATCCCGCGCAGGCCGCGCGTGCCGATGAAGGAGAGCTTCTCCACCCCATTGGCCATGGTCCAGTGATCGCTGCTGGTCACGCTGTCCAGGCCGCCATTGGTGGCTTCGATCACGCGATCCTTGACGTTGTCCACCGTGTAGCTGTCGTTGCCCGCGCCGCCGTTCATGATGTCGATGCCGAGCCCGCCGTCCAGCTTGTCGTTGCCGGGACCCGCGGTCAGGCGGTCATTGCCGGCGGCGCCGCGCAGCACGTCGTTACCGGCGCCGGTGATGAAGACGTCGTTGCCACCGAGGCCGATGACGAGGTCCGCCGTCGCGCCGCTGCTCAAGGTGAAGCCCTGGCGCATGGCCTTGTTGATCTGCCCGAGCCAATCGTCGGCCGAGCCATCGAGGTCCTCGAACTGGGTGTCCGGGATGCCCAGCACGCTCACCAGCAGCGCGCCGCCAGGGGTGCGCACGTCGAAGCCCGTGACGTCGCTGTCGCGCAGGTCGCGGGCATTGTTGAAGTCGAAATCACCGCGCAGCGTGACCTTGTTGCCGGTGGTGGTGCTGGCCTCGACCCGCAGCCGGTTGATGTCCGTAAGGCCGGTGATGTTGCCGAGGTAGGTGGAGAGCGAGGGCGAGAAGGTGCCATTGGCGGCCATGGTGGCCTTGACGCCGAAGACGAAGCTGATCACGGGCGGACCTCGGTCGAAGCTAAAGCGCGATTATGCAGAGGCCGCGGGCCGCGGGACAACCAGCGAGCCGCGGGCCGCGTGGGGCTGGCGCGAGTCGTCCGCGCGGGCCCCGCTCGTCAGACCCGGTGAACCGCGCAGGGGTGTGAGGCGGTCGTCACACCAGGCGCAGAACCAGCTTGCCCATCTGTTCGGACTCCTGCATGCGCTTGTGCGCCGCAACGGCTTCGCTGAAGGGATAGACGTGATCGACCACCGGCCGCAGCTTCTGGTCGTTCACGCAGGCGAGCATGTCGCGGAATTCCTGCGGGCGGCCCATGGTCGTGCCCTGGATGCGCACCTGGCGGAAGAACAGCTTCGCCATGTTGAGACCCTTGGTCGCGTTGCCCTGGGTCGCGCCGAAGAACACGTAGCGCCCACCGTTGCCGAGCGTGTCCAGCACGTCGTGCATGCCGTCGCCGCCCGCGCTGTCGACCACCAGATCGATGCTGCCCGCGGCGGCGCGCAGCTGCTTCACCCAGTCGGCGTCGCGGTAGTTGAAGCCACCGGCCGCGCCGAGCGCGCGGGCCTGGGCGAGCTTGTCGGCGCTGCTGGACGTGACATAGACCTCGGCGCCGTGGGCGCGCGCCCAGGCGAGCGCGAAGGTCGCGCAGCCGCCGCCGATGCCGGTGACCAGCACCTTCTGCCCGGCCGACACTTCGCCGTGGGTGACGGTCGCGCGCCACGCGGTGAGCCCCGCGAGCGGCATCGCCGCGGCCTCTTCCCAGGAGAGATGGGCGGGCTTGTCGACCACCGAATCCGCCGGCACGCAGATGTACTCGGCGAACGTGCCCTGGTCGGGCATGCCGAGCACGCGGAAATTGGCGCCGCCGCAGCGCGGATCGTCGCCCCACTCGAGCGCGGGGTAGATCACCACCTCGCGACCGACGAGCGCGCGATCGACGCCCTGCCCCACTGCGTCGACCACGCCCGCGCCGTCCGAGCCCGCGATGGCGGGAAACTGGATGCGCGGATAGGCGCCGACCGTGATCCACACGTCGCGGCGGTTCAGGGCGGCGGTATGCACCCGCACCCGCACCTGGCCGGCAGCGGGTTCGGGCATGGGCATGTCTTCGATGGCGAGCTTCTCGGGCCCACCCAGTTCACGCAGGACCAGGGCTTTCATGCTCAACGCCCCTTGAACTCGGCTTTCTGCTTGTTGGCGAAGGCGCGAATCGCGTTCGGCGCGTCCTCGGTGTAACGCACGAGCCCCGAGATCGCGCGGGTCTCCATCTCCATCTGGGTCTCGATGGTGTTGGAGAAGCTGTCGGCGACGAGCCGCTTGGCCTCGCCATAGGCGAGCGTCGCACCCTTGGCAAGCTGGTGCGCAACTTCCATCACGCGCGGCATGAGCTGGTCGTCCGCCACCACTTCGTTCACCAGCCCCCATTCCTTGGCCTGCTGCGCGGTCAAGAGATCGTTCATCAGGATGAGCTGCATGGCCTTGGCATGTCCTACCAGGCGCGGCAGGAAGTAGCTCGCGCTGCCGTCCGGCGACACGCCGGCGCGGGTGTAGGCCATGGTGAACTTGGCGGACTCGGCGGCGAAAATCATGTCGCCCGAGATCGCCATGCTGAAGCCGGCGCCGGCGGCCACGCCGTTCACCGCCACGAGATAGGGCGCGTTCATGCGCGTGAAGCGCGAGATGGCGGCGTGCAGGCCGGTGGTCGCGTAGCGCATGTACTCGCCCATCTTCTCGCCCTGCGAGGCGAAGCTCACCAGGTCGCCACCGGCGGAGAACATCTTGCCCGCACCGGTGAACACCACGCAGCGGATGTCGGGGTTGGAGTCGCAGTGGGTCGCGACCTTCACCAGCTCTTCCGACATCGGCACGTTCAGGCTGTTGGCCGCGTCCGGGCGGTTCAGCGTCACTATCGCGACCGCGCCGTCGCGTTCGAATTTGAGGGTCTCGAAGTTCTCGTTCATGGGCGCTCCCCTTGGCGTTCGTTTGGGCGATCGGTCATTCGTTGTCGTTGTCGGCGGCCTCGACGACCGCGCGGCGCGCGTCCAGCGAGGCCATGATGTGGCTGCGTTCGGCGGCGCTCAAGAGCGTCCAGTTGCCGATCTCGTCCAGCGTGCGCATGCAGCCACGACACACGCCGGTCTCTTCGTCCAGCAGGCAGATGTTGATGCAGGGTGACTCCATGGTGCTCAGGCCGCGCTCGCGACGCAGTCGGTGGCGAAGGACGCCAGGTAATCCAGGCCTCGAATGGCGCGGCTGCCATACCAGGAGACCATCTCGCCATCGATGAGCAGCACCGGCACCTGCCCGCCGAGCAGCGCGCGCACCTCGGCGAGATGCTTGTCGCGGAACGGATAGGGCTCGCTGGACAGAAGGCACAAATCCGGCGCCGTCGCGCGCAGCGTCGCATCGTCGAGGGCCGGATAGCGCAGTGCGTTCTCCGCCGGCACCGTCGCCCAGCCGACCGTGGCCAGCATGTTGGCGATGTAGGTGTCGCGCGCGACCGTCATCCAGGGCTCGCGCCAGATGAGGTACAGCACCCGCCGCGGTGGCAGGCTGCGCGCCGCGGCCGCCAGGCGCGTACGGGCGGTGCGGAACGCCTCGCCGAGGGCGGCGGCCTCGCGCTCCCGCCCGAAGACCGCGCCGAGCAGCTCGTAGAGCGCGAGGTTGTCGGCCGGCGCGTTCGGGTGCGTGACCACCACCGAGAGACCCCGCGCGCGCAGCGCGTCGTAGGTCTCGCGGGTGTTCTCGTCGATGTTCACGATCACGTGGCTCGGGGCGAGCGCCGTCAGCGCGTCCAGGTCGACGTCCTTGGTGCCACCGAGCTTGGGCACGGCGCGCACGGCATCGCGCGGATGGATGCAGAAACCGGTACGGCCGACGACCTGGGCGCCGAGCCCCAGGTCGAACAGGAGTTCCGTGATGCTCGGCACCAGCGACACGATGCGCGCGGCCGGCGCCGCGCGCTCGTGGACCTGGCCCGCCGCGTCAACCGGCACTGGCGCGTCCCGCACGGCGCCGGCTCACATGTTGCGCCGGTATTCGCCGCCCACGTGGTACAGCGCGCCTGAGACCTGCCCGAGCGAGGCGTGCTTGACGGTTTCCATCAGCTCGGCGAAGCAGTTCTCGCGCTTGCGCGCCGTGTCCTGCAGGCGCGCAAGCCGCGCGCCGCACTCGCCGGCGTGGATCGCGTGGAAGTTGCGCACCGAGGCAATCTGATCGCGCTTCTCGTCGTCGGTCGAACGCGCGAGCTCGATGGTCGTGACCTGGTCCTCACGCCCCGCCTTGGGCAGGAAGGTGTTCACGCCGATGAGCGGCAGGCTGCCGTCGTGCTTCTTGTGCTCGTAGTACAGGCTCTCTTCCTGGATCTTGCCGCGCTGGTACATGGTGTCCATCGCACCGAGCACGCCACCGCGCTCGGAGATCGCCTCGAACTCCTTGTATACGGCCTCTTCGACCAGGTCGGTCAGTTCGTTGATGATGAACGAACCCTGCCAGGGGTTCTCGCAGAAGTTGAGCCCGAGCTCACGGTTGATGATCAGCTGGATCGCAACCGCGCGGCGCACCGATTCCTCGGTCGGCGTGGTGATGGCCTCGTCATAGGCATTGGTGTGCAGGCTGTTGCAGTTGTCGAACAGCGCGTACAGCGCCTGCAGCGTGGTACGGATGTCGTTGAAGCTGATCTCCTGGGCGTGGAGACTCCGGCCCGAGGTCTGGATGTGGTACTTCAACATCTGGCTGCGCGGGCTCGCGCCGTAGCGCTCGCGCATGGCGCGCGCCCAGATGCGCCGCGCCACGCGGCCGATGACGGTGTACTCCGGGTCCATGCCGTTGGAGAAGAAGAACGACAGGTTGGGCGCGAAGTCGTCGATCTTCATGCCGCGGGCGAGGTAGTACTCGACGATGGTGAAGCCGTTCGACAGCGTGAAGGCGAGCTGGGAGATGGGGTTCGCGCCGGCCTCGGCGATGTGGTAGCCCGAAATCGACACGCTGTAGAAGTTGCGCACCGCGTGCTCGACGAAGAACTGCTGCACGTCGCCCATCATCTTCATGGCGAACTCGGTGGAGAAGATGCAGGTGTTCTGCGCCTGGTCTTCCTTGAGGATGTCCGCCTGCACGGTGCCGCGCACCGAGGCCAGCGTGCGCGCCTTGATCTTCTCGTAGGTCTCGGTATCGACCACCTGGTCGCCGCTGATGCCGAGCAGTCCGAGGCCGAGGCCATCGTTGCCGGCCGGCAGGTCGCCGTTGTAGCGCGGGCGCTCGCGGCCCTCGAAGTACTTGGCGATCTTCTTCTCGGCCTCGGCCCACTGGCCACTTTCCTTCAGGTGCTTTTCGACCTGCTGGTCGATGGCGGCGTTCATGAAGAAGGCCAGCACGATGGGTGCCGGGCCGTTGATGGTCATGGACACCGAGGTCGAGGGCGCGCACAGGTCGAAGCCGGAGTAGAGCTTCTTGGCGTCGTCCACGGACGCGATGGACACACCCGAGTTGCCGACCTTGCCGAAGATGTCCGGGCGCTCGTGCGGGTCTTCGCCGTAGAGCGTCACCGAGTCGAAGGCCGTCGAGAGGCGCGCCGCCGGCTGCCCGGCGGACAGGTAGTGGAAGCGCCGATTGGTGCGCTCCGGGGTGCCCTCGCCGGCGAACATGCGGGTCGGATCCTCACCCTCGCGGCGATAGGGAAACACGCCGCCGGTATAGGGATAGCTGCCCGGCAGGTTCTCGCGCATCAGGAAACGCAGCTGGTCGCCCCAGCCGTCGAACCTGGGCGGCGCGATCTTCGGGATCTTCTGGTGCGAGAGGCTGGTGCGGTAGTTCTCGCCCTCGATGGCCTTGCCGCGCACCTCGTAGACATACTTCGGTGCGGTGATGCTGGCGAGGCGCTGCGGCCACTCGCCCAGCAGCTGGCGGGCTTCGGCACCGAGGTCGTCCAGCGCCGCGTTGTAGCGCTGGCGCAGCGTCGCGAGACTGCGATCACCCGGCACGCTGAGCGCCGCCGGACCGTAGGGCATGAGCGGCTCGGGCAGGGCTTCGTCTTCCAGCGACTTCAGCGCCTCGTAGGTGTGCTGCGCCCGGTTGGCGGCTTCGCACAGCACTTCGATGCCGGCATTGATGCCGCGGCCCTGCTCAGCTATCTCGGCGAGGTAGCGGGTGCGGTTGCCGGGGATGAGCACGGTGGCGCGCGGCTCGCGGAGCGTCGTGTCGATCACCGGCACCCAGGTCGCGCGGTCCAGCGAGCACTTCTCCGCCAGGCGGTTGCACAGGTTCACGAACATCCAGGACAGGCCGGGATCGTTGAACTGGCTCGCGATGGTCGGATAGACCGGGATGTCGTCGTCGGCGATGTCGAACTTCGCGTGGTTGCGCTTCCACTGCTTGCGCACGTCGCGCAGCGCGTCCTCGGCGCCGCGCTTGTCGAACTTGTTCAGGATGATCAGATCGGCGAAGTCGAGCATGTCGATCTTCTCCAGCTGGCTCGGCGCGCCGAACTCGCTGGTCATCACGTAGACCGGCAGATCCACCAGGTCGACGATCTCCGAGTCGCTCTGGCCGATGCCGGCGGTCTCGACGATCACCAGACCGAAGCCCGCCGACTTCAGGAAGGCGATGGCGTCGGACAGCATGGCGCTGGTCGAGAGGTGCTGGCGACGGGTCGCCATGGAGCGCATGTAGAGATTCTCGTGCCGCAGGCTGTTCATGCGGATGCGATCACCGAGCAGCGCGCCGCCGGTACGGCGGCGGGTCGGGTCGACCGCGAGCACCGCCACCTTGCGCTCCGGGAAGTACTGGCAGAAGCGCGACATGATCTCGTCCGTCACCGAGCTCTTGCCGGCGCCGCCGGTGCCGGTGATGCCTATCACCGGCACGCCGCGGCCGGCGAGCTGCCATTCCTTGCGCAGCGTGTCGAGCTTCGCCGCCGGCACCGCGCCGTCCTCGAGCGCCGACAGGGTCTGGGCGATGGCGAGGTAGTCGTCGCTGGACGCGCGCTCGGGCAGCACGCTCGCGCGACGCGCCTTCTCGGCGCGCTGCACGAGGTCGGTGATCATGCCGGCGAGCCCCATGCGCATGCCGTCGTGCGGGTGATAGATGCGCTCCACGCCGTACTTGTGCAGTTCTTCGATCTCCTCCGGCGTGATGGTGCCGCCGCCGCCGCCGAATACGCGGATGTGGCCGGCGCCGGCCTCGCGCAGCATGTCGACCATGTAGCGGAAGTACTCGTTGTGGCCGCCCTGGTAGGACGACAGCGCGATGCCGTCGGCGTCCTCCTGGATGGCGGCGCGCACCACGTCGGCCACCGAGCGGTTGTGGCCGAGATGCACCACCTCCACGCCCTCGGCCTGGATCAGGCGACGCATGACGTTGATCGCGGCGTCGTGGCCGTCGAACAGCGAGGCGGCGGTGACGAAACGCATGGGCGTCGTGGCGGTCTCGAGGTCCGGCGCGTTGCCGAGGTCCTGGGCTCTGGTGCTCATGGTGTACTCCCCTTCGATGCGGGCGCGGCCGACAGGGCCAACGCGGTCTGGTGCTTGAGTGATTCGTGCAGGAAACGGACGTGGTCCAGCGCGTCGGGCGTGACCAGCCACTGGTAGACGATGCCGATGATCGCCGCGCAGAACTGCTCGGCGGTGCCGGCGATGTCGACCGCGGGCGAGATCTCGCCGGCCGCGATGCCTTTTTCGATCCAGTTGGCCACGTCGCGCCGGCGGCGCTCGTGGATGTTGGCCACCACCTGCTTCACTTCCACGTCCGGGCCGATGGAATCGAACCACAGCATGTAGAAGGCGCGGATGTGGTCGCTGCCCTCGGCGATGAAGCGGTAGTGCGCGTCGGTGGCGGCGGCGATGGCCGCGATGCCGACCTTGTCGCGCACCGCGCGGCTCAGCTCCCTCAGCCAGGATTCGCCGATGGAGCGGATGATGAAGGCCGACAGTCCACCCTTGCTGCGGAAGCGGTAACTGGCCAGGCCGCGGCTGTAGCCGGCGCGTTCGCCGACGTCCTTGAGCGTCGTGCCGGCCGCGCCGCGCTCGCAGATGAGCGCGACGGCGGCGTCCAGCATGCGCTGGTCGGACAAGGCCGTGCGCGCCGCCTGGGTGCGGCGTTCGGACGGATCGACGTTGACGGTGGCGGCCATGGCCGGATTATGGCCAAGGCGATTACTTGTTTGCAACAAGCAAGTAGGGCGGGTTTCAACCCGCCATGTAGGGTTTCGACCGGGGTTCGTGTTGACCGATTGAAATCGGCCCTACAGAGTCCTTGTAGGGCGGGTTTCAACCCGCCGTGCAAGGCTTCGACCGGGGTTCGTGTTGGCCGATTGAAATCGGCCCTACAGGACCCGGATCAAACCTTCCTGGGCGACCGAGACCACCAGCCGCCCGTCGCGATCGTAGAAGCTGCCGCGGGCCAGGCCGCGGGCGCCGGCGGAACTCACGCCTTCGCACACGTACAGCAGCCACTCGTCGATGCGGAACGGGCGGTGGAACCACATGGCGTGGTCGAGGCTCGCGAGGAAGATGTTCTCGGTCAGCACGCGCAGGCCCTGCGGCATGAGCAGGGTGGTGATGAGTCCGTAGTCGGAGAGATAGGCCAGCATCGCGCGATGCAGCGGCAGGTCGTCCGGCAGGCGGTCGACGGTACGCAGCCACACACGCCGCAAGGGCGGCGTGCCCTTGGGCGGGTCGCTGAAATAGGGGTCGATGGGCCGCAGTTCAAAGGGCGCGGCGATGTTGGCGATGCGCTGCACCTTGGGCGAGGCGCCGGTCATGTTCAACTGGTCGAAGCTTACCCGCGCGAGCTCCTCCGGCGCCGGCACTTGCGGCGCGGGCCCCTGGTACTCGATGCCGCTCTCCTCCACCTGGAAGGACGCTTCCAAGGTGAAGATCGGCCGGCCGTACTGGATGGCGGTCACGCGCCGCGCGGCGAAGGCGCGGCCGTCGCGGCTGCGCTCCACTTCGTAGATCACCGGGTTGGTGGAATCGGCCTCGCGCAGGAAGTAGCAGTGGATGGAGTGCACCGCGCGCCCCTCCACCGTCGACTGCGCGGCCTTGATCGCCTCGCCGAGCACCTTGCCGCCATAGACGCGCTTCAGATGCGTGTCGCTGATCGCGCCGCGGAACAGGTTCTCCTCGAGTCGTTCGAGTTCGAGGCTCCGCACCAGTCCGGCGAGCGCGGCGTCCATCGCGACGCCGCTCAACTGAAGGCGTGCTCGGCGCTCGGGAAGCTCACCGCCTTCACCTCGCGCACGTAGTTGGCGATGGCCTCGTGGATCGAGTTCGCGCCCGACATGTAGTTCTTCGAGAAGCGCGTGCGCTTGCCGGGGGCGATGTCGAGGATGTCGTAGAGCACCAGGATCTGGCCGTCGACCTGCGGTCCCGCGCCGATGCCGATCACCGGCACGCCGGCGGCGGCGGTGATCTCGGCGGCGAGCGGCGTCGGTACACATTCCAGCAGCAGGAGATCGGCGCCGGCCTGCTCGAGCGCGAGCGCGTCCTCCTTCATCTTGCGTGCGGCGGCCTCTTCACGGCCCTGCACGCGGTAGCCGCCGAACTTGTGCACCGCCTGCGGCGTGAGGCCCAAGTGCGCGCACACCGGAATGCCGCAGTCGGTGAGACGCCGCACCATGTCGATCTCGAGTTCGCCCCACTCGAGCTTGACGATTTCGGCGCCGCCCTCCTTCATCAGCCGCGCCGCGTTGCGCAGGCAGTCCTCGCCCGAGGCGTAGCTCATGAACGGCATGTCGGCCATCAGCATGGCGCGCTTCACGCCGCGCGAGACCAGGCGCGTGTGATAGACCATCTCGTCCATGGTGACGGGAATGGTGGTCACGTGTCCCTGCACCACCATGCCGACCGAGTCGCCGACCAGGATGAAGTCCATGCCGGCCTCGTCCAG
>JAIEQK010000180.1 GCA_019747795.1 Gammaproteobacteria bacterium
CGGGCGCGGCCTCGGCCGGCGCGTCCTCGGCCAGCACCGGGCTGCCGAAGAGGACGGAGCAGGACAGCATGGCCGCCAGGGGCGCGTAACGACGGCTGAAGCGAATGAGCTTGTTCATTGTGTTAAGACTCGACTGCAAAGAATGAGTGGACGGATTACGAGTGGCGGCCCGCGCGCGGCACGCCACGCAAATGCCCTGAGCGGGCACGCGGCCCGCACTGACAGCCGCTTCGGCTGAAGCTTCGGCTCTTCATTGATTTGACTCCCCTGGCCCGGCCGCGGAGCCCATGTCGGGCGGCCGCCGGACTAACCCTTTTTTTCGATGTTCTGGAGCAGCGCCGAACGCCGCGATACATCCCCCGCCGTCGGCGCAAAACCCTCGCGGGCGTGGCGGCAGGCCGCGCCTCGAGCGCACGGATTATCACAGATTCCGCCGGCAGCGTGAGATACCGTAACGGTGGTAGCAAATTCCCCTCGCCCGCCGCAGGCTCAGGGACTATAGGTGCGCGACCCACGAGTGTCAACCGACTCATTTTCCTAGGAAATCTGAACCACTAACGGTGGGCTTCTCGACTCGCCGAAAGACTGCCTGGCGGCGCGCGGAGCCGACCGCGCCATCGGCTATCATGCGGACTCGGGAATCTTCAAGTATCTACGGTGAACAAGATCTCGCAGCGGCCGCGTCGCGGCCCGACGCCCAGCAAACGCGGCGCCGAACTCCTGGACGCGCTGGAAGACATGGTCCTGCGCGAAGGTTTCGCTGAACTCGGCGTGTCCGAGATAGCGCAACGACTGAGCTGCTCGAAGCGCACGCTGTACGAGTTGGCGCCGAGCAAGCGCGAGCTGGTACTGCTGGTACTCGATCGCTTCTTCGCGCGCATCCGCGAGGAGGCGGGCCGCGCCACCGACAGTGCCGGCGACGCGCACCTGCGCATGTATGCCTATCTGCAGGTCGGCGTGCGCGCGGCCGAAAGGCTGAGTCCCACGACCATCGCCGACATCCATCGTTGGCCACCGGCCCGGGTACTGTGGCAGGAGCATGTGCGAAAGCGGGTGGACGGTCTGAAGCGCATCATCGACGCGGGCGTGCAACAGGGCGAGTTCCGTGACATTCCCACCGCCTTCGTCGCCGAGGTCGTGTTCGCGAGCATCAATCGCCTGCGCGAACCCGACTTCTACGACGCCACCGACCTGACCATCTCCGAAGCGTTCGACGAGCTCTATCGCATGCTGCTCGCGGCGCTCACCCCTGAGGATCTGACCGCCCGCAACCCGGCCGAACGCGGCGCGCACCGCGCCGTGTCACGCATGCAGCGCGCGCGCGACTGAGGCAACCACCTCCGGCGTCGCGTCGGCGGGGACCGCTCCGTACAAGAGTACTGCGGCGTCGAGTTCGGGCAGCGCGCCGCCCCGCCACACCAAGTCATCGAGCCCGCCACCGGTCGCGGGGCGCGCCTCGCGCGGCAGGCTGGCGGCAGGCCGCGCCGGCCACAGCACGAGATCGAGATCGAGCCCCTCGCCCTCCACCATGCCCGTCGCGTCGGCGGGAAGCGCCAGCGCGGTCGACCAGCCATAGTGGCGCGCGGCGCCCAGCAGCGGCTCGTAGGCGTCCATTTCGTCAGCAGACAAGGGCGTGACGCGCCCGGTCTCGAGCAGCAGCGCCGCCACCGGGCGGTCGGCGAAACGCCGCATGCAGGTGGCGAGCGCGGTACCAACGTCATCGAGCGCATCGAAGTCCGGCTGCCCGCCGCCAACCAGGTCCCAGGGCGCCTGCAGCTTGAGGACCAGGTCGAGCCGGCCCTCGAAGCGATGCGCCAACGCAGCGAGCGCATCGGCGAAGAAATCCTGGGGTGCCGCCTCGCCCAGGCGCGCGAGCACCTGCGCCGCGTCCCGCGCCCCCAGGCCCGCAACGAATGGCGCGGTGAGATCGAGGATCAGCGCGTCGGACGCAATCACCCCCTGCGCCTGCATGAGCGTCGCGGCATAGCGCGTGGCGTCGCCGTACCAATCGGCGGGATCGTTGGCGAACACGCGCCGCGCGTAGGCTTCGAAGTCGATCCAGTGCAGGCGCGTATCACGCGCGCTCAGCCACGACTTGAGCAGGCTCACGGACTGGCGCCTCAGCCCTTGCCCTGGGCGCGCAGCGCCGTGAGCTCCGCTTCCAGCTGCTCGATGCGCACGTCCTTGGGGTCACGCATCATCACCGGCACGATGGCGTCGGCCGGACAGGTGTCGTGACGCGAGCCGCGGTAGATGAGCGCCTTGTCCTTCCACGAGCCGTAGTACGGCAGGTGTTCGGGCGGATGCTCGGTCTCCCATGACTTGACGAACTCCTTGTAGGGCTTGCCAAGCCGCTTGCGCTTGTCGCGCTCGGCCTGGCGCCTGGCCGCAGTGGCCGCCTGGTCGACCGCGCCGCTCTCGGCGTCGAGCACCACGTGGTAGATGTTGTTCACCGTGTTCATGGAGATGAGTTCGTCGAGATACTCACGCGCCACCGCTTCCGGCTCGCGCTCCAGCACGTCGCCGTAACCGCCGCCCGAGCCCTGGGTGATCATGTAGAGCTCGCCCGGCTGGGCGAACTCGAGCTGCAGCCCCATGTGGTGGGTGGTGTAGCGTCCGCCCGGGAAAGGCTGCTCGTTCATGATCTCCTCGACCGTGAAGCGCAGCAGGTCGCGGTTGTCCTCCATCTCTTCGAACACGTTCACCCCACGCACCTTGCACAACGGGTAACAGCCCGGCGCGTAGCCGCCGAAGATGCCCATGGTGGTCGGGAACTTCGAGCCGATGGAGCAGCACATGAAGCCCCACATGGAGGAGTCCTTCATGGTCGCGATCTGCTGGTAGCCGTGTCCGCCGCGGAACTTGCCGAAGCCGTTGGCATCGCGCATCAGCCGGTGCGGCACTATCTTGATCAGCGGCACTTCCTCTTCGATGAGCTCCTGCTCGCCGATGTCGGCCATGGGCGCGAAGATGGGCGCGATGGAATGCTCGCCGTCGCGGTTCCAGCGCGCAGCGCCGCCCATGCCGTTCAGGTCGGCGCACACGTTGCCGACCAGCTCGCCGTACTGGTTCACGCCACCGTAGATGAAGGTGACGATCATGTTGTACCAGCCGGCGATGACGTCGGTGGCGCGATGGCCTGCGCTGTAGAGGAACTTCGGCACCGCTATCTGCACGGCAGTGAAGCTCGGGAAGAAGGTCATCATGCTCTGCGCGTTGGGCGCGTCCGGCGAGCAGTGCAGCGCCGAACGCTTGTCGGTGCGCAGCTTGATGGGCGCGAACACCGCCTGGTTGCGCGGCAGGTCGGGCCACACGAAGCTCAGGAATTCCTGCGCCAGCATGCCCTTCAGCGACGCCAGCACGGTGTTGTTGGCGCGATTCAGGAACTCGGGCGACGAACCGCGGAAGTCGATGATGAGCTCGTCGCCGCGCTTCTCCAGCTCGCAGCGGATCTTGATCAGGCAGTTCTCGCGCAGCGTGCCGTCGGCGAACAGATTGGTGCGCACGATGCCGTCCGGCCAGGTGGACAGCCGCCGACGCGTCTCCTGCTCGGTGTCGAGCAGGGTCTTGCGCAGGGTGGCGATGACCGCCTGCACGCCGTATTCCTCGATGGCGTCGCGCACCCGCGACTCCATGCGCATCGCGGCAAACAGCTTGGACTTCATGCCTTCGAGCTGCAGCTTGGGTTCGCGCACCGAGTTCTGCAGGAAGGTCATGATGTCGCGGCGGAACTCGTAGTTCTCGCCGACCTTGAACGGCGACATCTTGAGGCCTTCATCGAACGGCGATTCCGCCGCTGAGGGCATGCCGCCCGGCTCGCAGGCGCCGTTCTCGCCCTCGTGCACGATGGCGCCGGTGAAGCAGATCAGCTCGCCCTCGTGGAACACCGGGATGATCAGGCTCTGGTCGGTGTTGTGGATGTTGCCGTAGCGCGCGTCGTTGTGCATGAAGATGTCGCCGGGGCGAATGCCGACCGTCGGATCATCCTTCCAGTACTTCAGGATGAACTTCACCGGGTGCTGTGTGAGCACCGAGAAGATCAGCACGCCGCCCATGCTGGCCATGGCGAGATCGCCCTGCGCGGTCCACACGCCCGAGATGAGGTCGCCCCACTTCGCGCCCGGCGCCGCGCCCATCTGCTCGACCATGTCGAACGACTCGTTGCACGCGGTCTGCAGCTTGTGGCGCACCAGGTTCACCTGGTCGGGGTTGTTGAACGCCGCCATGGCCTCGGTCTCGCGCGCGGAGACCGGCGCCATCTGGTGGCTCTCCATGATCTCCGGGTCCGGCCCGAGGAACAGCACGTTGTCTTCCAGGAATTTCTCGATGACCGACTTTTCCTGATCACCACCCATGTCTCTTCTCCCGCGCGCGAGGCTGCGATTGATTAAGCGTTCTTGACCATCACCGCGGAGCCCATCAGCCCCATGGTCAAAGTCCACCCCGGCTCGACCAGGTAGGTCGTGCGCGGCGTTTCGATCAAAGCCGGTCCGGGCACCGACATGCCGTCCGTCACCGCGGTGTGGTCGTACACCGGGGTCATCATCGGCTCGACGAGCTGCGGGAAATGGCAGGGCCTCTCGGTGCGCGCCACCGGCCGGGCCGGATCGCTCGCGGTGGAGCGGGTCAGCGTCAGCTTGTCGTGCTCGACATAGGACACCACGCGGATGACGTTGATGCGCACCCCGGCTTCCGGCGCCTGGCTGCCTTCGCCGAAGCGCTGGGCATAGTTGGTGCTGAAGCGATCGAGCAGGGTGATGATGTCCTGCGGCTGGGTGAGGCGCGGGATCGGACTCGTCACGCTGATCTGCGCGAGCTGGTTGCCGTAACGCATGTCGAGTTCGACCCGCGTGCGGATCCTGTCGAGCGGCACGTTCTGGCGGATGAGATCCTCGCGCCCGCGCTCCTCGAGCTCTGCCACGGTGTCGTTGAACACCGTGTAGTCCGACAGCACGGTGCGGAAGGTCGCGTCGTACAGCATCAGGTACAGCGACTTCTCGTGGATGTGCAGCTGGTTCATGTTGCCGGCACCGAGCGCCGAGAACACCGAGCTGAACGGCGGGATCAGCACCTTGGCCACGCCTATTTCGCTGGCGTAGCCGCAGGCGTGGATCGGGCCGCCACCGCCGTAGGAGAGGATGACGAAGTTCTTCGGGTTGTAACCCTTGACCGCCACTTCCTTGAAGATGGCAGACGCCATGTTGGCGTCGACCTTGCGCTTGATGGCCTTGGCCGCGTCGATCAGCGACAGGCCGGCCGGCTTGGCCACGTACTCTTCGATGGCGCGCTCGGCGCGCCGACGATTGAGCTTGATGGTGCCGCCGGCGTAGTTGTTCTCGTCGAGATAGCCCAGCACCAGGTTCGCATCGGTGGTGGTCGGCAGCTTGCCGCCGCGGCTGTAGCAGGCCGGGCCGGGATCCGAGCCCGCCGATTCGGGGCCGACCTCCACCGCGCCCCACAGGCGGTCGTAGCGCGCGATCGAGCCGCCGCCCGCGCCCAAGGTGTGCAGGTAGGTCATGGGCGTCGACACCAGCCAGCGGTCGATGACCGGGTTGAAGTCGTAGAACTTGACCCCGTCGGCGGTCACCAGGCCGATGTCGAAGGACGTGCCGCCCATGTCGGTGGCGATCACGTTCGGCTCCTTGAACTGGCCAGCGAGGTAGCCGGTCGCTTCGAGACCCGCGACCGGTCCGGAATGGATGGTCTGCAGCGAATGCGTGGAGTTCAGCTGCGCCATGCCCGAGGTGTTGTGGACCAGTAGCATGGGGCGCGCGTAGCCGTTCTGGCGCAGCGCCACTTCGAGCGTCGACATGCCGTGGTACATCTGGTCATGCAGGTAGGCGTCGAGCACCGCGGACATGGTGCGCGAATATTCCGCCTTGCGCCCGGCCACGCGATGCGACAGCACTATCGGCAGGCCGCCCAGCACGTGGGTCGGGTACTCGCTCAGGATGATGCGCTCGATCTCCTTCTCGTGAGCCGGGTTCACCACCGCGTTGACCAGCGCGACGACGAATGCCTGGCAGCCCTGGTCGACCAGCTTGCGCACCTGGCGGCGGACGTCCTCGTCGTCGACCGAGAGGCACACCGTGCCCTTGTAGTCGATGCGTTCGCGGATGCCGACGATCATCGGGATCGGCACAAGCGGCTTCGGCCGGTCGGCCCCCGGCAGATCGGTCTGCTCGGCGTGACCGAGACCGTCGCCATAGCCGCGCGCGCGCATCAGCGGCACCGACGACTCGAAGCCGGCGGTGGTCACCAGCCCGACGCGCGGGCCGTTGCGCTCGATCAGCGCATTGGTGCCGAGAGTGGTGGCGTAACGCACCGCGTCCACGGTGGAGAGCACGTCCCGCACCGACAGCGCGAGTTCGCCGCAGGCATTGCCGAGCGCCTCCATGAAGCCCGAAGCGAGATTGTGATGGGTGGTGAGCGCCTTGGCCTCGATGTACTTGCCATCGTAGGCAAGAAAACAGTCGGTGAAGGTGCCGCCGATGTCCACGCTGACCCGTCGCATCGTTACTTGGCCTCCCCCTGCGCGTGGCGCTGCTTCAACTGGTCGATGTCGAGCTCGATGTCACGCGTCAGCGGATGACCCGGCGGCAGGTATTCGTTCTCGACCATGGTGCCGCAGCTCGGACAGTAGAACTCGATGATTCGGCACCAGCTCGGATCTGGCGCGTAGGTGAACTCGTACTTGGTGTCGTCGAGTATCGGCCGGTGGATCTCACGCGGGTCACGCTCGTATACCAGCAGTCCTTCCTTGTAGTTCTCGCGGGCCGGTCCGATGTCGTGACCGCAGCGCCGGCAGTGCCAGCGCTCGGCCTCGAGGTCGATTTCCAGGTACTCGGTGATGGCGACGGAGTTGGCGGCCATGATCAATTGCCCTCGACGAGAAGATCGCCGTTGCTCGAAACACGCAGCCGCCAGCCGGCGGCGATGACGCTGGTGAGGTAGCTGCCGCGGACCAGCGCGGGCCCCACGACCTCGTCGCCGGGCGCGAGGCTGGCGTCGTCGACCAGGGCCAGTGCGGCGGCGCCGCGACCGTCCAGGTTGACGTCGGCGCGCGTCGCGGACTGGCGAGGCGTGTAGTGCGTGACGTCGTTGGCGGCGAGCCGGGTGGTGGGCAGTTCGTAGACCGCGCGCACGGTCAGGCGCGGATCCTGCTCGCCCTGCGCGAGCGTGTAGCGCTCGCCGTCCAGTTCGCGTTCGACCGCGTGGGCACCGGCCGCGGCCCACAGGCGCACGTCGTAGCGGCAGGCGCCCGGGTCGACGCCCTCGCCGTACATGTCGCGTTCGACCCGACGGCGCAGCTCACCGCGCAGCGCCGCCACGTCGTCCCGCGCCTGCAGGGGCACCTGGTACTCGTGTGCCAGGTGGCTGAAACCGATGCCGAAAGCGGAAAACACCGAGGAGAGGCGCGGGATCAGCACACGCTTGATCCCCGCCGCGGCGGCGATGCCGGCCGCGATCATCGGGCCGCCGCCGCCGAAGGCGAGCAGCGTGGCCTGGGCCGGCGCGCGGCCGGATTCGGCCAGCGCCTCGCTCACGTGGCGGCCGACGCTCGCTTCGAAGGTGGTGACGATGTGCGCCACGGCCGCGTCCAGGCCGAGTCCGAGCGGCGTCGCGACGTTGGCCAGGATGGCCTGCTCGGCGCGCGCGCGGTCGAGTTTGAGTTCACCGCCGAGATACTTCTCGGCGTCGAGCACGCCCGCGACCAAGAGCGCATCGGTCAAGGTCGCGGCGGTGCCGCCGCGCCCGAAGCAGGCCGGCCCGGGCGCCGCGCCCACCGAGTCCGGACCGATGCTGAGCGCGCCGTTCGCGACCCGTAGCACCGAACTGCCACCGAGACCGAAAGACAGGATGGTCGGCAGCGCGAAGGACGTGGCCGCACCTGCGATCTCGCCATAGGCGAGCTGCTTGACGCCCTTGTCCAGCACCACCGAGATGTCGGTCGTGGTGCCGCCCACGTCCATCGCCACCAACGTGTCCAGGTCGTAGTGACGGGCATAGGCGAGCGAGCCTTCGAGCCCGCCACGCGGGCCCGAGCCCCAGGTCTTGATGGCGGTGGTCTTGGCCACCCGCGCCGAGTCGCCGTCGTTGCGGAAGATCAGCAACGGCCGGCGCAGGTGCTGGGCCTTGCAGATGTTCTCCGCCCCGTAGAGAAAATGCTCCATGCCGGGATGCAGGTAGGAGTTGATCACCGCCGTCACGGTGCGGCGCGCCATGTCGGCGTCTTCGGCGAGTTCGGAGGAGATCAGGAACGGGATGGCGCCGAGCAGATGGCGCGGGTAGCGATCGAGCAGCATCGCCTTGACCGCCTGCTCCGCCGCAGCGGACGACAGCGCAACCACCAGGCGGAGCGCGCCCTGGGCGAGCAGCCGGTTGATGGTGACGGTTAATTCCCCGGCGTCGACACTGCCATCGACCCCGACGTGGATACCCGCCGGCGGCTGCGGCACCATCGCGCGCCACAGCGCGTTACCGCCCATGCCAGCAATCGCGCCGTAGACATCCTCTTCGCGTCCGGCGTCCACCAGCAGCGCCACCGGCGTGCCCTTGTGTTCCACCACGGCGTTGGTGCCGGAGGTGGTCGAATAGCGCAGGCAGTCCGCTTCACGGATGAGACGCGCCGCGTCGTCCTCGCCGTAGAGCTCGCGCGAACCGCGCTTCAGGACTTCGAGGAAGCACTGCGTGAGATCGTGCGGCGTGGTCGGCGACTTCGCGTGCACCACCCTGTCGCCGTCGCTGATGCAGACATCGGTGAAAGTGCCACCGTTGTCGATATTGACCAGAATGCCCATGGCGCGCGCGATCCTCCCCAAGTAGCAATGCGAAGCAGGCCCCGTCGCGCAGCGCATCGCGCGTCGCGCGGCACCGCGTGAACGGCGCGCCGGACGCTAAGGCGACACACGATAGAAGCGGTACCGATTAGACTTTAGTGTTACCGGATGCGCAACGGGCGCGACACCGCTGCACATCGCATTGCAATGTTCGCGAAGGGTCGGTACCTCGCATGTGATCGACATCAATTGTGCGGCGCAGCAGAACGCGCGCCCGCGTCGCTCAGTAGGTGGGCGGTTCGACGTCCGGAACGGTGCTCTCAGGCACGTCGATCGTCTTCGATGCGACGCGCGCGCGGCCGCTGCGGTCGAGGCGCGCCAGGTGGAACAGCGCATCCCCCTCGTTCACCAGCGGCAGCGAGGTCTGGCCGATGACGATGCCCTCCATATCGCACACCACGAATTCCTCGCGCGCGCCGAAAGGGTCGGAGATGACGCCGAGACGGTCGCCGCGGCGCACGTGCTGGCCGAGTGCGACCTCGATGCGGTGGATACCACCGCGCGACGCGCGCAGCCAGCGCGTATGCCGCGCGACCACGGTCTTGCTCGCCGCCGCCGGCGCGCGCCGCGCCGGCAGCATGTCGAGCGCCCGGAGTGCGTTCATCACGCCGGTCAGTCCGCGCCGTATCACCTGCTCGTTGAAGCGCAGCCGCTCGCCGCCTTCGAACAACAACACCTTCACGCCGAGGTCACCCGCCGCCTGGCGCAGCGAGCCGTCACGGGTGTTGGCGTTCAAGAGCACCGGCACGTCGAAGCTGCGCGCCACGCGCAGCACTTCCTTGTCGTCCAGGTTGGCGCGCACATGCGGCAGGTTGTTGCGGTGGGACGCGGCGGTATGCAGGTCGATGCCGTAGTCGCAGCGCGCGGCTATCTCGCGCAGGAACAGGTGCGCGACCCGCGAGGTGAGCGAGCCGCGCTCGGAGCCAGGGAAGCAACGGTTGAGATCGCGACCGTCCGGCAGGTAACGCGTCTGGTTCAGGAAGCCGAACACGTTGACGATGGGGATGCAGATCAATGTGCCGCGCAGACGCCGCAGCGCCGCCTGCTGGCGCAGCAGGCGGTGGATGATCTCGATGCCGTTGATCTCGTCGCCGTGGATGGCCGCCGAGATGAACACCGCCGGACCTTCCTCGCGCCCGCGGATCACTTCGATAGGCATGCTGAGCGGACCGTAGGTATAGAGATCCGCGAGCGGCATTTCGATGCGCCGGCGGACACCGGGCGGCACTTCCTGGCCCGCGATCTTGAAGGTAGGCTCGGCCATCGCTCAGCCGCGGCCGCGGGTGCGGGTGGTGCCGCGCCGCTCGCGACGCTCGAGGAACTCGATGATGAGGCCCGCGATATCGAGGCCCGACACCTGCTCGATACCGCGCAGCCCGGGCGAGGAATTGACCTCCATGATCACCGGCCCCTGCGCCGAGCGCAGCATATCGACGCCGCACACGTTGAGCCCCAGCGTACGCGCGGCGCGCACCGCGGTGGCGCGCTCAGCGGCGCTGATCTTCACCGCGCTCGCCTGGCCGCCGCGGTGCAGGTTGGAGCGGAACTCGCCCGCGGCCCCCACCCGCTGCATGGCCGCCACCACCTTGTCGCCGATGACGAAGCAGCGCAGATCGCAGCCCGCGGCTTCCTTGATGAACTGCTGCACGAGGATATTCGCGTCGAGTCCCATGAAGGCCTCGATGACGCTCTTGGCCGAGTTCTTGGTCTCGGCCAATACCACGCCCAGCCCTTGCGTACCCTCCAGCACCTTGATCACGAGCGGCGCGCCGCCGACCTCGTCGATCAGACCATCGACGTCGTCCAGGGAGTGGGCGAAGGTGGTGGTCGGCAGGCCCAGCCCTTCGCGGGACAGGAGTTGCAGCGAACGCAGCTTGTCGCGCGAGCGGGCGATGGCGACCGACTCGTTGACCGAGTAGGTCCCCATCATCTCGAACTGCCGCACCACCGCCGTGCCGTAGTAGGTCACCGAGGCGCCGATGCGCGGGATCACCGCGTCGAACTCGGTCAGTTCCTCGCCCTTGTAATGGATGGTCGGGTGATGAGGCGTGATGTCCATGTAGCAGCGCAGGACATCGATCACGCGCGCCTCATGGCCGCGCGCCTGCGCGGCCTCCACCAGCCGACGCGTCGAGTAGAGCTTGGGGTTACGTGACAGGATGCCGATCTTCATGGCGTTTTGGGGCGCGCGCGGCGCGACGATGGAACAGTGGGCGGCTTGCCCAGCAGGTAGGAACGATCGGGGTCCACCAGCAGGCGCCCCTGCATGGCGCTCCGCCCGAGCAGCATGCGGAAACGCAGGCTGTCGCGGTTGGTGACAGTGATTTCTATCGGCCAGCTCTCGCCACCCACCGCGAGCAGCGAGGCAATGACGATGCGCCGTTCCCGATGCCCGCTGGAGTCGGTCACGAAGCGCTCGTCGATGATCGCGGTCTCCACCACCAGCACCCGGCCGCCGTCCCGCTGGCGCGGCTGCACGCGCAGGCGCACGTAGGGGGCACCGCCCTCGCAGTAGCGTTCGGAAGACAGCGCATGCAGCGCCGAAGTGCGGGCGCCGGTGTCGAGCTTGGCCTTGATGCGTCCGATGCCCAGCCCCGGCAGCCCCACCCACTCACGCCAGCCGGCGGTCGCCGGCACGGTCCCTGCAGAAGCGGTGGTCGCGGTGGTCGTCACCCCGCCATTCTAGGGGGGAGCCCCGCGCGGCGTCATGCCTGGCGCGCGGCGCGCGCGGAGAAGGTCGCGTCCTCCGGGGGACCCGATGGGCCGGCGGATGGGCCGGGCGTGCGCAGAGTGATCTCCTCGCCGGGCAGGTTGAAGCCCTCGCTCACGAAGGCAAGCTGCATGCGCCGCAGGAACTCGCGCTTGACGTTCCACTGTTCGAGCGGCAGGACCTTGAAGCGGCAGCGGATCACGACCCCTCGCCCCTCCCAGCGATCGACCCCGACCATCTCGACCGGCGCGAGGATGCGGGCGCCGAAGTCCTCGTCCTGGCAGAAGGCTTCGGCACGCGTGCGCAGCAGGGCAAGGGCCCGGTCGACGTCGGCGTCGAACGCGACCGGCAGGTCGATCACCGCGTAGGCGAAGTTGCGGCTCATGTTGGTGACGGTGGTGATGAGGTTGTTCGGGATGAAGTGCACGTTGCCGTCGTAGTCGCGCAGGCGCACGTGACGCAGCGTGACGTCCTCCACCAGGCCGTCCAGCGTCGCGACGCGCACCACGTCCCCTTTGCGAATCTGGTCTTCCAGCAGGATGAAGAGCCCGCTGAAGTAGTCCTTCACCAGGCTCTGCGAACCGAAACCGATGGCGAGCCCGATGACGCCCGACGCGCCGAGTATCGGCGCGAGCGATATGCGCAACTCGGCCAGCACCAGCATCAGCGCGATGCCGCCCACCAGCACCGCGATCACGTAGCGCGCGGCTCGCCCGAGGGTCTCGGCACGCTGGCGCGCGTTGGCGTCGGTCATGCGCGCGGCGGCGCGCTCGCGGAACGCGCCTATCGCCCGTTGCATGATGCCGGCGAATATCCAGGCAGCGAGCAGGATGCCGAGGATCCGCAGCGCGCTGCCCGCCCACGGCAGCCACACTTCGGGGTCCAGGTGTTGGAGCCAATCATTCCACTGCATGCTTCGAACTCCAGTGCGTGCGCGCGAGGGACGTCAGACCACCGTGTCCCAGCGGCGCGACAGGCGCACGGCGCCATTGATGATGCCGACCATGGAATAGGTCTGCGGAAAATTGCCCCACAGCTCGCCGGTCGACGGCACCATGTCCTCCGACAGCAGGCCGACGGCGTTGCGCCGCGCGACCATCATCTCGAAGGCTTCGCGCGCCTCGTCGATGCGCCCGAGGCGCGCCAGCGCGTCGATGCGCCAGAACGCGCAGACATTGAACGCGACCTCGGGCACGCCGAAGTCGTCGGCTGCCTCGTAGCGGCGCATGAACGGTCCGTCGCAGAGCGTGCGCTCCAGGCACTCGAAGGTCTTCACGAAGCGCTCGTCGCGCGGATCGATGAAACCCACCTCGGTCATCAGCAGCACGCTGGCATCGAGCGTCTCGCCGCCGAAGGACTCCACGAAGCACTGCCGCTTGGGATGCCACGCAGCCTCCAGCACACGCGCGCGAACCCGGTCCGCCCGCTCGCGCCACAGACCCTCGCGATCGTGGAGACCGAGCGCGCGCGCCACCTTGGCGAGCCGATCGCAGGCCGCCCAGCTCATGATGGCCGACGAGGTGTGCACGCGCGCGCGGGTGCGCAGCTCCCACATGCCGGCGTCGGGCTGGTCGTGCAACCGGTAGGCCTGCTCGCCCATGGACTCGAGCAGGCGGAAATCATCGATGTTCCCCGGCCTGAACAGTCGTCGGTCGTGGAACGCCTGCGCCGCGCCGAGCACGATGTTGCCGTAGACGTCGTGCTGCAGATGGGTATGGGCCTGGTTGCCGACCCGCACCGGCCCCATGCCTCGATAGCCCCCCAGCGAAGCGATCTCCCGCTCCGGCAGTTCGCGCTCGAGGCCGAGGCCGAACAGCGGCTGCACATGCCCACCCGCCGCCGCCTGCGCCACGTCGTACAGCCAGCGCAGGTAGATCTCCATCGTGCCGACTTCGGACAGCGTGTTGAGCGCGCGCACGACGAAGAACGCATCGCGGATCCAGCAGTAGCGATAGTCCCAGTTGCGCGCGGTGCCGGGCGCCTCGGGAATGCTGGTGGTCATGGCGGCGACGATGGCGCCGGTGTCCTCGTACTGGCAGAGCTTGAGCGTGATCGCGGCGCGGATCACCGCGTCCTGCCATTCCAGCGGCACGCCGAGTCGCCGCGTCCAGCGTCGCCAGTAGCGCACCGTCTGCTCTTCGAAGCGCCGCGCGGTCTCCTCCAGGCCCCCTTCCAGGGTCTCGTCCGGGCCAAGCACCATGCTCTGGCTCTCGCGCAGCGCGAACCAGGTTTCCTCCGCCACGTAGGTGAGCGGCAGATTGGTGGTCAGACGCAGCACCCCATCGGGCATCACGAAGCGCAGATGATTGCTGCCGCGTGTGACCATGGGCACGCCCGCGCCCCAGTCGAAGCGGGGCCGCAGCACCACGCGCACGCGCGGCGTGCCGCGCAGCGGCCGCACCCGGCGCACCAGCTGCGTTGGGCGGAAAGTGCGCCCGTGATCCTCGAAGCGTGGTGCGAAATCCACCACTTCCACGCCTTGTCCGGCGCTGTCATAGAGACGTGTACGCAACACCGCGGTGCCGTCGTCATAGTGCTGCTCGGCGCGCACGAAATCCTGTAATTCGATGACGAAACAACCATCTCGCGGCACGCCACGCCCCGAATCGAGCAGCGCGTGGAAGACTGGCGGCGAATCGAAACGTGGCATGCAACACCACAACATGCGCGCGGCGCCGTCGACCAGCGCACCGATGCTGCAATTACCGACGAGCGCAAGCTCGAGAGACGCGATGTCGAGCGCATGGGCTCGCGTGATCGTGCTGTTCATGGCTCAAGCCTACCAAGCGAAATCAATCATGCAAGCCATGCACGCGCATTTCGCGCATGCGCTGACGACGCGCGCGAGATTCGCGACGAATCGGCACCGCGACAGCGCGCGGGTTGCCATACATGCATTCCGCGGTTAGGGTGACTGTCGATTTGTCGTAAGAGCGAAAGCGCAACAAGCCATGAACGTCTTGCGCTTCCAGCTGCGTTTCGTCACGCCGTTGTTGTTGATGCTGATCTGCGTTGCCTACCTGGCGCTGCCTCTGCTCGATCGCGTCGCGCTACGCTGGTTCGCGCGCGATCTGAACCTGCGCGACGCACTGGTCGCGAACTCGATGGCGGACACCATCGACGATGCGCTGGCGGTGAACGATCTCGATCGCCTGCGCGTGGCCTTCGACAGGGTGCTGCACGACGAACGCCTGATCGCGATTGGCCTGTGTTCGCTGCATGGGGACCTGCTGGTGCGCACGCCGGACTACCCCACCACGTTGGGCTGCGAACGGGCGTCCCTGCTCGCGCGGGAAACCGGCAAACCCCAGACCTTCGCGGGCGGACCGGTGCACATCGGCTATCACCCGGTGGTGAGCGCTACGCGGCAGGTAGGGGCGCTGGTGGTGGTGCACGATCTGCGTTTCGTCGAGAACCGCAGCCAGGCGACCAAGCGCTACCTGATCATGATGCTGGCCGGACTCGGCCTGTTCAGCTCCCTGCTGACGCTGCTGGTGGCGCGCTGGAGTCGCGCGGACTGGCTCGAAGGCACGCGCGCGCTGCTGCGACGTGACAACCTCGAAGCGCTGCCGCCCGCGGCGGCCAGTGAACTCGGGCCGGTGGCCGAGGAACTCCGTGCGCGCCTGCGCGACCTCGAAGACGAGTTCCGTCGCTCGCTGCCCCAGGAGACCGAGTGGACACCCGAGCGGCTGCGCTCCCTCTTGAGCACCCAGCTGCGCGGCGAACAGGTCATCGTGGTGTCGAATCGCGAGCCCTACATCCACGAGCGCGAAGGCGACGAGGTGCTCGTGCGCCGGCCGGCGAGCGGGCTCGTGACCGCCATAGAACCGGTGATGCGCGCCTGTTCCGGCACCTGGATCGCCCACGGCAGCGGCAGCGCGGATCGCGAGACCGTGGACAGCCATGACCGCCTGCAGGTCCCGCCCGGCGCCGACGATTACCATCTGCGGCGCATCTGGCTCAGCGCCGAGGAAGAACAGGGCTACTACTACGGCTTCGCCAACGAAGGCCTATGGCCGCTGTGCCACGTCGCGCACGTCCGTCCCGTATTTCGCGAGGCCGACTGGCAGCTTTACCGAACGGTCAACGCACGCTTCGCGCACGCCGTGATCGAGGAAGCGCGCACCGAGGACCCGCTCGTCCTGGTGCAGGACTATCACTTCGCCCTTCTCCCGGCGCTGATTCGCGCGGAACTGCCGCGCGCCACCATCATCACGTTCTGGCACATCCCTTGGCCGAACCCGGAATCCTTCGGCATCTGCCCGTGGCGTCGCGAGATCCTGGAGGGCATGCTGGGCAGCACCATCCTGGGATTCCACACCCGCTACCACTGCAAGAACTTCATGGAGACCGTCGATCGCTACCTCGAGGCGCGCATCGAGTACGAGCACTCGACCATCTCTCACCAGAACGACACGACCCGCGTCGAGAGCTATCCCATCTCCATCGAGTGGCCGACCTCGGAGCAGGCCGACGCCTGGGCCAGCGTCGCCGAGTGCCGCGAGCGGGTGCTTGCGCGACTCGGCCTGCCGGCAGGCGTGCACCTCGCGCTCGGCGTCGACCGCTTCGACTACACCAAGGGCATCCTGGAGCGCCTGAATGCCGTCGAGCGGCTGCTGGAGAAATACCCGCGTTGGATCGGTCGCTTCGTGCTGGTGCAGGTGGCGGCGCCGTCGCGCACTTCGTTGGAGGAGTACCGCAGTTTCCAGGCGCGCATCCGCGAGCGCACCGAACACATCAACGGCCGCTTCGGCGGCAGCGACTACCAACCGGTGGTGCTGGTCGCCGAACATCATGACCACGCCGCGCTGACCGAGCTGTATCGCGCGGCCGACGTGTGCATGGTGACGAGCCTGCACGACGGCATGAACCTGGTGTGCAAGGAATTCGTCGCCGCGCGCGACGACGAACGTGGCGTCCTGATCCTGAGCCGCTTCGCCGGCGCCGCGCGCGAGATGACGGAAGCGCTGATCGTGAACCCCTACCACGTGGAAGAAACCGCCGACGCGCTGGCGCGCGCGCTCGACATGCCGCCCGGCGAACAGCGCGAGCGCATGGCGAGCATGCGCACCGTGGTACGTGAATTCAACGTGTTCCGCTGGGCGGGGCGGATGCTCGCCGACGCCGGCCGCGCCAAGGTGCGGCAGCGCATCGAGGCGCGCCTGCGGCGCCAGCACCTCGCGCGATGAAGCACGTCTTCAGCAACGACGGCAAGGCCGCGCTCAAGGCCGTGATGACGCGCAGGCCGCTGCTCGCCTTCGACTTCGATGGCACCCTGGCGCCGCTCGTGCCCAATCCGCAGGACGCCCAAGTGCCGCAGAGTGTGCAGCGCCGCCTGGCGGGCCTGGCCGCGCGCGTGCCGGTGGCGGTGATCACCGGTCGCGCCGCCGCGGACGCGCGCGCGCGACTCGAGTTCGCGCCCTGCCGGGTGATCGGCAACCATGGCGCCGAAGGCTTCGAGGATCTGCCGAGCGCCGCCTACCGCGCCGCCATGGACGGCTTGCGCGCCCTGCTCCGCGCGGCGCCCGCAGACGTTCGCGAGCACGGACTCATGATCGAAGACAAGGCCTACTCGATTGCGCTGCATTACCGCATGGCCCGCGACCGCGACGCGGCGCTCGCCTTCGTCCGCGCCCTGGTGAAGCGACTGCCCGCGCCCTTGGTGGTGTCCTACGGCAAGCTGGTGGTGAACTTCACGGCGCCGGAGGCCCCGCACAAGGGCGACGCCCTACGTCGGCTGGTGGCGGAGCACGCCTGCGAGGCGGCGGTCTTCATCGGCGACGACGACAACGACGAACCGGCCTTCGCCTCCGCGGCGCCAGACTGGCTCACGGTGCGCATCGGCAAGCACTCGCCGGCCTCCCGCGCCATGTTCTTCCTCGACGATCATGCGCAGATGGCGATGCTGCTGCAGGACATGGCCGACGCCTTGCCACCATGACCGTAAGGCATACATGGCCGATTGAAATCGGCCCTACATCGGGCTGCCTGTAGGGCGGGTTTCAACCCGCCATTCGATTCGCCGAGCCGCCTGCAGGACGGGTTTCAACCTGCCATTCGAAGCCACGGCGCCCGCGCTCAATACGTCTCGAGATGCAGCCGCCCTTCGCGCTGCAGCGTGGCGCCCAGCGTCTCCCAGTCCAGGCCTGCCTGGGTGGCGATGTCGCGCAGCGCGAGCACCACGCCCTCCTCCATCGCCTTCAGGCCGCACACGTAGAAATAAGCCTGTTCGTCGGCCAGGAGCGCGGCGAGATCGGCGGCGCGCTCGCGCATCAGGTCCTGCACGTAGCGCTTGGGCTGACCTGGTGTGCGGCTGAAGGCCAGATTGATGTCGATGAAATCCTTGGGCAGTTTGGTCAGCGGCCCGAAATAGGGCAATTCCTCCTGGCTGCGCGCGCCGAAGAACAGCATCAGCTTGCCGCTCTCGAACTTGGCCGTCTCGCGCAGGCGGCGCCGCCACTCGGTCATGGCGCGCATCGGCGCGCTGCCGGTGCCGGTGCAGATCATGACGATGTGACTGCGCGGATGGTTGGGCATGAGGAAGCTCGCGCCGAACGGCCCGATGACCTCCACCTTGTCGCCGACTTCGCGGTCACACAGGTAGTTGCTCGCCACGCCGCGTACCGGCCGCCCGTCGTGGTCCTCGAGCACGCGCTTCACCGTGAGCGACACGTTGTTGTAGCCGGCCCGTTCGCCGTTGCGCGGACTGGCCACGCTGTACTGCCGCGCGTGGTGCGCGCGCCCCAGCGCATCGACGCCAGGCGGCAGGACGCCGATGCTCTGGCCTTCCAGCACCGGGAACGGCATCGCGCCGAAGTCCAGCACCAGGTGGTGGGTGTCGTAGTCGCTGCCAACCTCGGTCACCCGCACATTGCCCACCACCGTCGCCGTGATCGAGGCCTGCGCCGCGCGCGGCCCGTAGAGATTGGTGTAGGGATGGGCCGCGCTCCAGGGCGGCAGCGTCGCGTTGTAGCGCGCGCTGCTGAAGGCGACGGCTTCACCCACGGACTGCGGGGCGGGCGCGGCCTCGGTCGGCGCGGCGACCGCGTCATCGGGAGTACCGAAAGCCTCGGGCGGCAGTTCGGCCGGCAGTTCGTCCCAGCCGAACTGGGCGTCCACCGTGTAGGCCGCCTCGCGCGGAACGCTTCGCCAGTTGTCGATGCTGCCGGTCGGGCACGGCGGTACGCAGGCCAGGCACAGGTTGCACTTGTCCACGTCCACCACGTAGTTGCGGCTGTCGTGGGTGATGGCGCCCACCGGGCAGGTGGCCTCGCAGGTGTTGCAGCGAATGCAGATCTCGGGGTCGATGAGATGCTGCTTGATGACGCCGGCGGCGGGGTCGGTCATGGGGAGATCTCGCGGCTATCGCGCGCGCATGCTCCGAGCGCGCCTGTAGGGCGGGTTTCAACCCGCCATGCACAGCGTCGCAGCGAACGCCGAGTTGGCGGATTGAAATCCGCCCTACAGCGTGCGCCACGAGATGTCGCCATCGGCAGCAATTTCCCGCCGCTCAATTGAACCGCACGTATTCGAAGTCCACCGGCTGGCGGTTGATACCGATCATCGGCGGCGCTATCCAGTTGGCGAACTTGCCGGGCTCCACCACGCGGCCCATCAGGCTGGTGACGAAAGCGCGATCGGTCGCGCTCGGCAACCACTCGTCGACGCGGGCCGCCCACTCGGTCTCCGACACCACCTGGCCCTCGGGCGAGACCTTGAGCCCGGCCTGGCTGCCGATGTTGCGGTGGAAGGCCTTGTGCGGCGCGCGCAGGCGGAACGGGATGCCGGCCTTCTCGATCACCTTGTTCCAGCGCTCGACGCCGCCGATGGAATCCTTGATGTAGTCGTCGCGCAGCACTTCGTTCAGCGCGTTCAACATCGGCACCTCGCGCTCCACCAGGCGTCCGTCCTTGGCCTGCAGCACCGTGTAGGTGAGCCCCTTCAACTGGTGATCGTCGGCGCGCTTGCCCTCCTCGAAGCGGCCTTTGAGGCCGGTGCTGTAGAAGGTCGCGGCGTTGCTCGACTCGTCCGCGCCGAACAGGTCGAGGGTCACGCTGAAATGGAAATTGAGATAGCGCTGCAGGGTCGGCAGATCGATCACGCCGGCCGCGCGCAGCCGCGCCGGGTCGTCGGTCTTCAATTCGTTCATCGCCTGGCAGGTGCGCTGGATGACGCGCGAGATGCCCGACTCGCCCACGAACATGTGGTGCGCCTCCTCGGTCAGCATGAAGCGCGTGGTGCGCGCCAGCGGGTCGAAGCTCGACTCGGCCAGCGCGCAGAGCTGGAACTTGCCGTCGCGGTCGGTGAAGTAGGTGAACATGAAGAACGACAGCCAGTCCGGCGTCGGCTCGTTGAAGGCCTGCAGGATGCGCGGGTTGTCCTGCTGCCCGCTGCGGCGCTCCAGCAGGTCCTCCGCCTCCTCGCGACCGTCGCGACCGAAGTACTTGTGCAGCAGGTAGACCATGGCCCACAGGTGACGTCCCTCTTCCACGTTCACCTGGAAGAGGTTGCGCAGGTCGTACTGGCTCGGGCAGGTCAGGCCGAGATGGCGCTGCTGCTCGACCGAGGCCGGCTCGGTGTCGCCCTGGGTGACGATGATGCGGCGCAGGTTGGCGCGGTACTCGCCAGGCACGTCCTGCCAGGCCGCCTCGCCCTTGTGGTCACCGAAGTGGATGCGACGGTCGGCCTCGGCCGGGTTGAGGAAGATGCCCCAGCGGTAGTCGGGCATCTTCACGTAGTCGAAATGCGCCCATCCCTGCGGGTCGACGCTGGTCGCGGTGCGCAGGTACACGTCGAAGTCGAGGCTGCCGTCCGGCCCCATCTCGCGCCACCACTCGAGGTAGTTCGGCTGCCATTGCTCCAGCGCGCGCTGCAGGGTGCGATCGGCCGAGAGGTCGACGTTGTTGGGGATCTTCTGGCTGTAGTCGATGGCGGACATGGGCTCACTCCGAGTTGTCGATGACTCCGGGCGCCGTTGCGGTTGCGGCGCGCCCGGGCATGCGCCGCACAACGAAAGCAAACCGGCGGCGCGGGCCGCCGGGGCACGGGTGGCTACACCCGGTGCCAGTCAAAGGCGACCTTCTCGCCTTTGCCGTAGACCTTGAGCGCGCCCTTCTCGCCCACCGCGTTCGGACGCTGGAAGATCCAGTTCTGCCACGCGGTGAGGCGGCTGAACACGCGGGTCAGCATGTTCTCGCGGCCGTTGAAGCGCAGGTTGGCCTCCATGCCGGTCAGCGCGTCGGGGCTCATCGCGACCCGTTCCTCGATGGCGATGCGCGTCTCGTCCGGCCAGTCGATGTCGTCGGGATTGCTGGTCACGAGGCCGAGCGCCATGGCCTGGTCGGCGTCGAGCAGCGTACCCGCCGCGGCACGGGCGGCGGCCATGGGCTCGGCTTCGTCGTAGAAGCGGCGCGCCAGCCGGCTCTCGCCGGTGACCATCGGGTAGAGCGCGAAGTTCGCCGCGGTCAGTCCGATGCGCGGCGAGCGCTCGGGCTCGTCCGGCAGCATCAGCATGTAGCTCCGGTCGCAGGCGAGCGCGAGTTCGAACAGCGTGCCGACGAAACAGGAGCCCGGCTCGATCAGCGCGAACAGGCTGCGCGAGCTGACATCCAGCCGCGCCAGCGCGCGCCGCAGCGCGCCAATGGTCTCGCGCACGAACCAGTGATCCGCATGCGCCAGCAGCGTCGCGTCCAGCGCCTGCACCGCTGCCGCGTCGCCCTCGGTCTTCAGGATCCAGGTGCCGAGTTCGAGTTCATTGGTGCGCATCCACAGGATGGCGTCGTCCAGTTGCCGCGCGAGCGCGAGCGGATACCAGTCGGCGCCCGCGGCCTCGATGGCGGCAATATCCGTCGGCTGCGCGCCGCTCGGCGCGCTGACGGTGAAGGTCGCGACCCGCCGCGCGCGGTCCATCGCCACCGCGACGTGGCTGTAGCGCAGCGCGTCGGCGTCTATCTCGCGCGCGAGCGGCGGGAGGTGTACGCCCTTGGCGTTCGCGGGACGGTCGCTCAGCGCGGCCAGTGCGAGCGCGCGCTCGTGCACCTTGGCGGCGAACTGCGCGGGCTTGGCGATGTCGTCCACCAGGCGCCAGTCGCGCGCCTTCTGGCCGCGCACGCCCTCGGTCGTGGTGCAGAACACGTCGGCCAGGTCGTGGCGCACCCGGCGCTTGTCGGTCAGCCGCGTGAGGCCGCCCGTGCCCGGCAGCACGCCGAGCAGCGGCACCTCCGGCAGGCTGACCGCGCTCGAGCGATCGTCGACCAGGATCAGCTCGTCGCAGGCCAGCGCCAGCTCATAGCCGCCGCCGGCGCAGGCGCCGTTGATCGCGGCCAGGAACTTGAGCCCGGAATGGCGCGAGGAATCCTCGAGGCCGTTGCGCGTTTCATTGGTGAACTTGCAGAAATTGACCTTCCAGGCGTGGCTGGAGAGGCCGAGCATGAAGATGTTCGCGCCCGAGCAGAACACCTTGTCGCGCGCGCTCGTCACCACCACGGTGCGCACCTCGGGGTGTTCGAAGCGGATGCGGTTCACGGCGTCGTGCAGTTCGATGTCGACGCCCAGGTCGTAGCTGTTCAGCTTGAGCTTGTAGCCGGGTCGCAGACCGGCGTCCTCGTCGACGGCCGCCGCGAGCGTCGCCACTGGCCCGTCGAAGCTGAGCTTCCAATGGCGGTAGCGATCGGGCGAAGTCTGGTAATCGACGGGGGCTTCGGCGCTCAAGGGCGATCTCCGGGCTGATGGGCGGACGGCGTCGAGCAAGGGTCGACCGGCAGGCAACATATTGCATGCCTTCCCGAGCGTCAAGCGCGAAATGCAGTGGAATGCATCCGCCTAGGCGGGCATCACGAGGGCCTCGCGGACCAGGGCGCGCAGCGCGCCGAAGGTGGCGTCCAGGTCCTGCGCGCTGGTGTCGAGGGCGAAATCGGCTTTGGAATAGAAGGCCTCGCGGCCGGCCAGGATGGACTTCAGATCCTCCATCGCCTCGTTGTTGCCGGACATGGGCCGCAGGTCGCCCTGGGCCACCACGCGCTTCATGTGATCGGCCGGCGTGGCCTTCAGCCAGACCGTCGTGCAGTGCTCGAGCAGCAGGCTGAAGGTGGCGGGGTCCGAGACGATGCCGCCGGGTGTGGCGATGACCGCCTCGGGGTGGATCTGCACCGCTTCCTCGAGCGCGCGACGTTCGTAGCGGCGGTAGGCGTTCTGGCCGTAGAGCGCCTGGATCTCGCCCACGCTGCAGCCGGCGAACTTCTCGATCTCACGGCTCAGCTCGACGAATTCGAAGCCCAGATCGGCCGCCAAGCGCGCGCCCAGCGTGGATTTGCCCGCGCCGCGCAGGCCGACCAGCGCGACGCGCGGACTGCGCGCGGCGCTCAGTGGTCGCGCCACGCCGAGTGCTGCGGCGGCCGCGAGCCGCGCGCGGCGCAGGCTGTCCTCGTCGCGCTGCTCGAGCAGTTCGCGCAGGAGCAGCCATTCGGGGGAGCGGGTCGTGACGTCGCCGAGCAGTTCGGCGAGCGGGCAGGCGAGCGCGCCGGCCACCTGCTTCAGCACCAGGATGGAGGGATTGCCCTGCCCGTATTCGAGGTTGGCCAGGTGGCGCTCCGAGACCTCGGCGGTGTGCGCGAGCTGCTTGCGGGTCATGCCGCGGCGGGCGCGCAGCGCGCGGGTCCGTTCGCCCAGCGCCTGCAGGAAAGGGTCGCGCGCCTCGGCGTCGGACGCCAGCCCTTCGTTCACCGGCGGCGCGGCGGGATCGCGTACCTCGCGGAGCGTGCTTGACATGTCCGGGGGTGCCCCCTACCTTCGCTGCACGCAAGATAATGCATGCGCCGCGAGACTGTCCACCGCGACGGCCGGCCAGGTGCCATCACCGCAGCCGAGGAGACAGCCGATGTCCGCGACCCCCACCCCAGGCCCGGCCGAGGTCGCGCCTCCGCCTGAGCGCTTCAACTTCGCCGCCCACCTGCTGGCCGCCAACGCCGGCTGGCCAGATCGCGTGGCCTACATCGACGAGCAGGGTGCTCTCAGCTATGGCGCGCTGGCCGAACGCGTGCAGCGCCTGGCCGCCGGGCTGCGCGCGGCGGGACTGAAGCGCGAAGAGCGCGTGCTGCTCCTGATGCAGGACGGCAGTCCCTGGCCGGTCGCGTTTCTCGGCGCGATGTACGCTGGCCTGGTGCCGGTCGCGGTCAACACGCTGCTGACCGCCGACGACTACGCCTACATGCTGGAACACAGCCGCGCCCAGGCGGTGCTGGTGTCCGGCGCGCTGCTGCCGGCCCTGAACAGCGCCCTCATCAAGTCCGACCACGAAGTGCAGAAGGTCCTGGTGTCGCGCCCGGTGGCGCCGCTGCATCCGGCGGAGATCGATCTCGACGCCTTCATCGAGTCCCACGCACCGCTGACGCGGCCGGCCCCGACCAGCGCCGACGACGCCGGCTTCTGGCTCTACTCCTCGGGTTCCACCGGCCGCCCCAAGGGCGCGGTGCATTCCCACGCGAATCCCTACTGGACGGCCGAACTCTACGGCAAGCGCGTGCTCGGCCTTCGTGCCGAGGACGTGTGCTTCTCCGCCGCCAAGCTGTTCTTCGCCTACGGCCTCGGCAACGCGCTCAGCTTTCCCTTGAGCGTCGGCGCCACCACGCTCCTGATGGCCGAGCGCGCCACGCCCGAGGCGGTGTTCGCGCGCTGGACCGGCGCGGGCGGCGCGCCGCGACCCACGCTCTTCTTCGGCGCGCCCACGGGCTATGCCGGCATGCTGGCCCATCCCGCGCTGCCGGCACGGGGCGACGTCGCGCTGCGCCTGGCCTCCTCCGCCGGCGAAGCCCTGCCGGCCGACATCGGTGAGCGTTTCACTGCGCGCTTCGGTGTGGAAATCATCGACGGCATCGGCTCGACCGAGATGCTGCACATCTTCATGTCGAACCTTCCCGGTCGTGTGCGCTATGGCACCACAGGCTGGCCGGTGCCGGGCTACGACATCGAACTGCGCGGCGAGCACGGCGGCGACGTCCCCGACGGAGAACCGGGCGACCTGTACATCCACGGCCCGAGCGCCGCGATGATGTACTGGGGCAACCGGCAGAAGACCCGCGAGACCTTTCAAGGAGGCTGGACCAAGTCGGGTGACAAGTACGTGCGCAACGCCGACGGCACCTACACCTACAGTGGACGCAGCGACGACATGCTGAAGGTGAGCGGCATCTACGTCAGTCCCTTCGAAGTGGAGGCGACCCTGGTGGAGCATGCCGCCGTGCTGGAAGCCGCGGTGATCGGCGTGCCGGACGCCGAAGGCCTGACCAAGACCAAGGCCTTCGTCGTGCTGAAGCCGGGCGCACACGCCGACGAAGCCGAACTGAAGGCCTTCGTGAAGGAGCGCCTCGCGCCCTACAAGTACCCGCGGCAGATCGCCTTTGTCGCCGAACTGCCCAAGACCGCGACCGGCAAGGTGCAGCGCTTCAAGCTGCGCGAGGCGGAGAACGCGGGTCCGCTGTAGGTCGGACTTCAGTCCGACATTGAGCAAACGGGGACAGACCACGGTTTCGTCGAAGCCATCGTCTGTCCCCGTACCGTTGCGAAACCGTGGTCTGTCCCCGATTTACCGCCGCTTCATGCGCAGCAGGTAATACGCCGCCGGTAGCACGAAGAGCGACAGCAGCGGCGCGCTGACCATGCCGCCCACCATCGGCGCCGCGATGCGGCTCATCACTTCGGCGCCGGTGCCCTCGCCATGCAGGATGGGCAGCAAGCCCGCGACGATCACCGCCACCGTCATGGCCTTGGGCCGCACGCGGAGCGCCGCGCCCTCGCGCACCGCCGCCAGCACCGTCGCTTCGTCGTCGCCGTTGTCGCGCGCGGCGAGCGCGTGCTTCATGTACAACAGCATCACCACGCCGAACTCCGCCGCCACGCCCGCGAGCGCGATGCAGCCGATGGCGGTCGCGACGGAGAAGTCGAACTCGAGCCAGTAGAGGTACCAGAGCGCGCCGACCAGGGCAAAGGGCAAGGTCACCATGATCAGCAGGGCTTCGTCGAAGCGATCGAAGATGAAGTACAGCAGGAACAGGATGATCACCAGCGCCGCCGGCACCACCAGCGCGAGACGCGCGCGCGCCCGTTCGTAGAACTCGAATTGTCCCGCGTAGGCAAGCGTGGTACCGGGTGACAGGCGCACTTCGCGCTGCACGGCGGCGTCGATGTCCCGCACGACGCCCACGAGATCGCGACCTCGTGCATCGACGTACACCCAGGCCGCGGGACGGGCGTTCTCGCTCTTGATCGCCGGCGGCCCGTCGCTCACCCGCACGCGGGCCACGGTGCCGAGCGTGAGCCGCTCACCGCGCGGGCCGACGAAGGGCAGCGCCTCGAGCGCCGCGGGCGAGTCGCGCAGCTCGCGCGGATATCGCAGGTTGATGGGGAAGCGCGCGCGACCGTCGATCACCTCGCCGACGTTCTCTCCGCCGACGAGATTCGCGACCACCGATTGCACCTCCGCGACGCTGATCCCATGGCGCGCGGCCTCGGTGCGATCCACGTCGACATCGAGATAGCGGCCGCCGGTCAGCTTCTCGGCGAGCGCCGAACTCACGCCCGGCACGCGGCGCGCGACCGCAGCCACCTCGGCGGCCGCGCGATCGATATCCGCGAGACTCCCCGCCGAGACGCGAATGCCGATGGGACTCTTCACACCGGTGGCCAGCATGTCGATGCGCGTGCGTATCGGCGCGACCCACAGATTGGCAAGACCGGGCACCTTCACGCGCGCGTCGAGCTCGGCTATCAGTCCATCGAGCGTCATGCCCGGCCGCCACTCGGCGCGCGGCTTCAGCTTGATGGTGGTCTCGAGCATCTCGAGCGGCGCGGTGTCGGTGGCACTGTCCGCGCGCCCGGCCTTGCCGAACACGTGCAGGACCTCGGGCACGGCGGCGATCAGCTTGTCGGTATGCGCGAGCAGCGCGCCGGCCGCGGCGGGCGAGATGCCGGGCAGCGTGGTCGGCATGTACAAGAGATCACCCTCGTCGAAGGCCGGCATGAACTCCGCGCCGAGGCGCGTCATCGGCCACAGTGCGCTGGCGCCGAGCAGCAGCGCCACGACCAGCGTCGTGCGCGGCCAGCGCAGCACCCCGTTCAGAAGCGGCAGGTAGAGCGCGATCAGCGCGCGGTTCAGCGGATTGCGCGCTTCGCTCGTGATGCGTCCACCCATGGCGTAGCTCATCAAGACCGGCACCAGGGTCACCGACAGCCCGGCGGCGGCCGCCATCGCGTAGGTCTTGGTGAAGGCGAGCGGCCCGAACAAGCGGCCCTCCTGCGCTTCGAGCGCGAACACCGGCGTGAAGGACAAGGTGATGATGAGCAGGCTCCAGAACAGCGCCGGCCCGACTTCGCTCGCGGCCTCGCCGATCAGCGCCAGGCGCGCGGGCGGTGACAAGCTCTCGTCCAGGTGCGCGGCCTGCCACTGTTCGAGGCGCCGATGGGCGTTCTCGACCATCACGATGGCGGCATCGACCATCGCACCGATGGCGATCGCGATGCCGCCGAGCGACATGAGATTCGCGTTCACCCCGCGCGTCTCCATGATGATGAACGCGCACAGCACGCCGAGTGGCAAAGTGACGATGGCGACCAGCGCCGAGCGCAGGTGACCCAGGAACAGCCACGTCACCAGCGCCACCACCAGCAGTTCCTCGCCGAGCCGCGTCCGCAGATGGTCCACCGCGCGCGTAATGAGTTCGGAGCGATCGTAGACCGTGACGACCTCCACACCAGGCGGGAGGCTGGGCGCGAGTTCGGCGAGGCGACGCTTCACCGCGGCGATGGTCTGGCTCGCGTTGCGACCCGCGCGCAGCAGCACCACGCCGCCCACCGTCTCGCCCTCGCCGTCCAGTTCGGCGATACCACGGCGCGGCTCGGGGCCGAGACCCACGCGCGCGACGTCGCCGAGCAGCACCGGGACCCCGCCCTCACCGAGGCCGAGCGGCACGCGCCGGAAGTCGTCGAGTTCGCGCAGGTAGGCGCTCGCGCGCACCATGTACTCGGCTTCCGCGATTTCGATGACGCCGCCACCGGTCTCGCCGTTCGCCGCGCGCAGCGCCGCGATCACCGTCTCGTGCGAGATGCCGCGCGCGGCCAGCGCCTCGGGATCGAGCGTCACCTGGTACTGGCGCACCATGCCACCGATGGTGGCCACTTCGGCGACGTCCGGCACGGCCTTCAGCTCGAAGCGCAGGAACCAGTCCTGCAGCGCGCGCAGCGCGCCGAGGTCCATGCCCCCGCTGCGATCGACCAGCGCGTACTGGAATACCCAGCCGACGCCGCTCGCGTCGGGACCGAGCGCGGGCGTCACCCCGGGCGGCAGACGGCCCTGCAGTTGGTTCAGCGATTCGAGCACGCGCGAGCGCGCCCAGTAGAGATCCGTGCCGTCCGCGAACACCACGTAGACGAAGGAGTCGCCATAGGTGGAGAAGCCGCGCACGGTCTTGGCGCCCGGCACGGCGAGCAGCGTGGTGGTGAGCGGATAGGTCACCTGGTCCTCGACCGTCTGCGGCGCACGGCCCGGCCAGGACGTGCGCACGATGACCTGCACGTCGGACAGATCGGGCAGCGCATCCACCGGCGTCGCGCGCACCGCGAGCAGGCCCCACACCGCGAGCCCCGCCGCCGCGAGCAGCACCAGCAGGCGGCGTTCGAGCGACCAGGCGATGACGCGCGCGATCATCGCGGCGCCTCCCTCGACGTGGCAGGCGCGGGCGCGAGTCCCTGCAGGTTGGCCTCCGCGTCGAGCAGGAACTGCGCGGACGCCGCCACCTCATCGCCTGCGCTCAGGCCGGCCAGCACTTCGACCTGGCCAGCGGCCTCCGCGCCGAGCGACACCTCGACCGGCAGGAAGCGGCCGTCGACCGCGCGACGCATCACGAGATCGCGCCGACCGCCGCGGATCACGGCGGCGCTCGGCAGCAACAGCGCCTCTTTCCGCGGCGCGTCCGCCAGCCGCACGCGCGCGCTCAAGCCCGCGCGCAGGCGGCCGTCGGGATTGGCGACGCGCGCGCGCAGCCGCACGTTGCGCGTCTCGCTGTCTGCGGCCGGCAGTACCTGCTCCACGATGCCGGTGAAGGTCTCGCCGGTATGGCCCGCAATCTCGGCCCGCAGCGGCGTGCCGCTCGCCAGGCGCGCCGCTTCGCGTTCGGGCACGGCGACTTCGAGCCACAGCGGATCGATGCCGTTCAGCGCGACCAGGGTCGCGCCGGCAGCAACGCGCATGCCGACACGCGCGTCCAGCGTCGTCACCACGCCGGCTATCGGACTACGCAACGTGACCCGGGCGATGGGTGCATGCTGCGCGTCGAGCGCGGCCAGCACCTCGCCCGGCATGCCGAGCAGTTCGAGACGCGCTCGCGCGGCGGCGGCCAGCGCCGCATCATCCAGCGCCAGCACGCCCAGGTACTCGCGCTGCGCGGCAATCCACGCCGGCACTTCGAGCTCCACCAGCGGCGCGCCGCGCGCCACGACGTCGCCGGGCGCGAGGCCGAAACCGCGCGCGACGAAAGCATCGGCGCGCGCCTGCACGATGGCGATGTCGCGCTGGTTGTAGGCGAGTTCGCCGAGCGCGAGCACCGAGGTCTCGAGCGTGGCGCGCGCGGCCTTCACGGTCTGCACCGCGAGCGGCTGCAGCGCCGCGCCCGGTGCGTCCTGGCGAGCGCTCGGCGCCGATGCTTCTTCCGCGTAGCGCGGCACGAGATCCATGTCCATGAAGGGCGACCTGCCCGGCTTGTCGAAGTGCTGGTCCGGCTTCATCGGGTCGTACCAGTACAGTACGCGCCGCGGCTCGTCGGGCGCCGGCGGCGCGGGGGCGTCTTCCGCGTAGCGCGGCACGAGATCCATGTCCATGAAGGGCGACTTGCCCGGCTTGTCGAAGTGCTGGTCCGGCTT
>JAIEQK010000150.1 GCA_019747795.1 Gammaproteobacteria bacterium
CGGTGCGCGCGGTGCTCGGCCAGCAGATCAGCGTGCGCGCCGCGCGCGATCTCGGCGGGCGCCTCGCGGCCCGCTGGGGCACACCGCTCGCGGCGGACGATGACGAACTCCGCTACGCGTTCCCGACGCCGGCGATGCTGGCCGATGCCGACGTCGCGAGCCTCGGCATGCCCGGCGCGCGCGGTCGGGCGGTGACCTCGCTTGCCGCGGCGGTGGCCGCCACCCCCGCGCTGCTCGAGCGCGGACCGACGCTCGAGGCTTCGCTCGCCAAGCTGCTGGCCCTGCCGGGCCTCGGTCCCTGGACCGCGCACTACATCGCCATGCGCGTGCTGCGCGAACCGGACGCCTTTCCCGCGAGCGACATCGGCCTGCTGCGCGCACTGCCGAAGGCCGACGGCCGACGCCCCACGCCCCGCGCGCTGGAAGCACGCGCGCAAGCCTGGCGGCCGTGGCGCGCCTACGCCGCACAGCATCTGTGGGCGAAGGACGCGATGTCACCTTGAAACACGCCCTGGAGGTGGCTTCGTTGTAGGTCGGACTTCAGTCCGACATTCGAGCGGTGCTTGGATACGCCGCAGAAACACGGACAGACCCCGTGCGGGGTCTGTCCCTTCGACATCGCCCATGGGCGCCCTGGGACGAATGTCGGGCTGAAGCCCGACCTACATGAAGCTCGTCTGCACGCTCAGCATCACGCTGCGGCCAGGCTGCGGCGCGATCTCCTTCAGGAGCGAGGTGTGGTAACGGATCTCTTCGTCGAGGAGATTGGTGCCGCGCGCCGAGACGACGTACTCCTGGCCGCCCTGGCGGAGCGTCCAGGCCACGCCGAGATCGACCTGCGTGAAGCCACCGGTCTCGGTCTCGAGCGGCGCGTTGTCGTCCTGGCCGACAGTGCGACGCACGGAGAAGTCCGCCTCCCACGCGCGCCAGCGATAGTCCAGGTTGCCGCCGAAACGCAGCGGCGTGATGCGCGGCAACGGATCGCCGTTGGTCAGCCGGCCGCGCACGTAGTCGCTGAACACGCGCGCGTCGAGTTCGCCCCAGTTGACGTCACGCATGAGCCCGTAGCCCACTTCCACCTCGGCGCCCCACAGCACGGCATTGCGGCTCGCATAGTCGAGCAGCAGGAAGCCATCGCCCGGCAGCGCCGGGTTGCCCTCCTCGTCCAGGCGATCGGCAATGCCGTCGCCGTTGGCGTCGACGCTCTGCTGGTAGATGAAGTCTTCCATGTAGTTCACGAACAGGTTGCCGCGCCACTGCCAGCGCCCCTCGTCCTTGTGCAGGCTCACATCGAGCGAGTTCGCGGTCTCTTCGCCGAGCGTGTCATCGCCGCGCTCGAAGCTCTCGGTCGCGTCGTGCGGGCCGTTGTTGTAGAGCTCCTCGATGCCTGGCGCGCGCTGCCCGCGGGTCAGCGACATGCCGAGGCCGTAGCCGGGCGCGAAGTGCCACATCATGCCGCTGGAGAGGCTGTAGACATCGAAGTTGCGCTCGGGATTGGCGGCCTCGCTGGGCGAGTAGTCGACATTCTCGTAGCGCGCGCCGAACTCGACGTGCAACGACCCGAAGTCCCGTTCCTCCACCAGGAACACGCCGACCGAGCGTCCCACCACCGGTGGCGTGAGCTGCTCCTCGCCCACCGCCTGGAAGTCGCGATGCTGGACCTGCACGCCGAGCACGCCCTCGAAGTTCGCAAGCGGCGCGTGGGACAGCTCCACGCGGCCTTCGTACTCGTCGTTCAGGAAGGTCGTGCCGATGTCTCCGCCCGGCTCGATCTCCTGGTGCACGTAGTCGTTGTGGCCCATGCGCATGCGCAGGCGGGTGAAGCCGGGCAGGGGATCGTTCAGCTGACCGGCGATGTCGTAGCGATCCTGTTCGAGGTCGATGCGCTTGGCCTCGTCGCCAGGAATGCCGTAGTTGGTGGTGAAGTGATTGATGTTGAAGCCGAGATAGCCGCGCGAGCCCACGTAGGACGCGCCGCCGGTGACGGACTCGGTATCGGTGTCGCTGTTGTCGAGCCTGCCGCGCCGATCGCCCGGCGCCGGCGCGAGCGCGCCGAAGCCCGGAATGTCGTAGTCGGACGTGCTGCGCCTGAGGCCATCGAGATGCAGCGCGAGCGGGCCGGCGGAGGCATCCACCGCGCCGCCGCCGCCGAAGGTCTGGGTGGCCTCGTCCCAGCCGAACTGGAGCTTGCCGCGCGGCCGCGCGGAGAGCGCGGTCGGCACGCGATCGGTCACCACGTTGACGATGCCGCCGATGGCACCGCTGCCGTAGAGCAGGGTCGCCGGCCCCTTCAGCACCTCCACCTGGCGGGCGAGCAGCGGGTCGACGCTGACCGCGTGATCGTCACTGAGCGACGAGGCGTCCATCGCGCCGATGCCGTTCTCGAGCACGCGCACGCGCTCGCCGCCCAGGCCGCGGATCAGCGGGCGGCTCGCGCCCGCGCCGAAGGAGGTCGAGCTCACACCGAGTTCGCGGTTCAAGGTCTCACCGAGCGTGGGCGCGAGCTTGCGCCGGAGGGAGTCACCGGCCAGCACCACGGCCGGCTGGGCAAGATGCTCTTCGGCGCCGCGCAGCGGCACGGCAGTGACGGTGACGGTTTCCACGGGCTTGCCGGTCGACGCCTCGTCGGCGGCCAAGGTCATGCCGGCATACGCGGCCAGCAGCGCGGCGCCCAGCGGGCGCAGGGAAAAAGGATGCATTCTTCAGACTCCCACGAGGCGACGCGCACGCAGGCGCGTCGCACCGAACGAACAACATGCCCGCCGGCCGCGCGCGAGCGCGGCGTGCAACGGGCCAGGACGTCAGGCGTGGAAGCTGAAGGGCGGCGCGCGGGCGCGGAAGACCGCGCTCGCGACATGCGTCGGACGCCAGTCGAGCGTCGCGGCGACGCAGGTGGCGATGGTCTCGGGGTGAAGGTCGAGCGTCGCCGGTGCCAGCGCGCCATCGAGCTGATGGGCGGCGATGCACAGGCCGCACATGACGTGCGCCTGGTCCGCGTCCGGGGCGTAGTCGTGGCCCACCGCGTGGGCGAACAGCGACACCTGCGCCGCCAGCAGCACGGCCGCCACCAGCGCCGCGCGGCGGCGTGCGAGGAGCAGCAGTGAGGGCGGCCAACGGAACATGGCGGGCAAGGTCTACGCCGGATCAGGAATACGGGATGCTAGCCCGTCTTGCCGCGCGGCTCAATTGTGCACGATGACGTTGAGCGCGAGACCGAGCGCGATGAGACCGACCTGCAGCACCGTGTCACGCAGGCCTATCTTGCGGTTCAAGGTCGGCATCAGGTCCGACACCGCGATGTAGATGAAGCTCGCGGCGGTGAAGGCGAGGAAATAGGGCACGAGCCCGGCCACCGCTTCCATCGCGAACCACGCGAGGATGGCGCCGGCGATCATGGTGAGCGAGGTCATCATGTTGAACAGGAAGGCCCGCGCCGGGGCATAGCCGCTGTGGAGCAGGATGGCGAAGTCACCAAGTTCCTGTGGGATCTCGTGGGCGATGATCGCGAGCGAGGTGACCACGCCCAGGTGGAAGTCGGCGCTGTAGGCGGTCGCGATCAGCACGCCGTCGAGGAAATTGTGAAAGGAATCGCCGACCAGGATCAGCGCGCCGGCCGGCGCTTCCTCGCAGGCCTCGTGGGCGCCGTGCTCCTGGTGGTGGTGATGCCGCCAGATGAGGCCCTTCTCCAGCAGGAAGAACAGCAGGATGGCGAGAAGCGCGGTACCCATGAGCCCGCGGATGTCGTCGCCGCGCTGCTCAAGCGCCTCGGGGAGGAGATGCAGGAAGCCCGCGCCGAGCAGCATGCCGATGGCGAAGCTCACCAGGTAGGTGACAGTGTGATCGCGCACCTTCGCCGGCAGCAGCAGGTAGCCGCCGGCCGCGACCACGCTCAGCACGCTGCCGCCGATGCACGACAGCATGATCCAGAAGAGGGTCGACATGGGTGGACGAGGTGCGGTCTTCGAGCCGGGTTGCGTCAGGATTATACATTTCGCCCTGGCGACGGGCGGCCGGTGGCGCGCACCACGTCCCGGCCCTCGATATCGCGCGACGGAGTGATTACCCTGCGCCTTGCCCAGCCCACATCCCGCCCGAGGCCCCAGGCGACCCGCCGGTATGCGCGGCCGCCATCGTCCAGCGACCACAGGTGATGCCATGACCAGCGCCCTTCCCTCACACGCCCGCGCCGTGATCGTCGGCGGCGGCGTCATCGGATGTTCCACCGCCTACCACCTGGCCCGGCAGGGCTGGCAGGACGTCGTGCTGATCGAGCGCAAGCAGGTCAGCTCCGGCACCACCTGGCACGCTGCCGGGCTCATCACCACGCTGCGCGACACCGAGGCGCAGACCAAGCTCGCGACCTATTCGCTCAAGCTCTACCAGGACCTCGAGGCCGAGACCGGCCAGTCCACCGGCTTCGTCAACTGCGGCTCGGTGCAGCTCGCGATGACGCCGGAGAAGGCCGAAGAGATGCGCCGCGGCTGCGCGATGGCGCGCACCTTCGGTGTCGAGAATCGCGAGATCACGCCGGCCGAGGTTCGCGACCTGTTTCCGCTCGCCTACGTCGACGACCTCGTCGCCGGCTTCCACTTCCCGAACGACGGGCGGGTCAACCCGGCCGACGTCGCCCAGGCGCTCGCCAAGGGCGCGCGCCAGCGCGGCGTGAAGATAGTCGAGCACTGCGCGATGACCGGCCTCATCACCGAGAACGGCCGCGCGGTCGGCGTGCACACCGAGCACGGCGACATCCGCGCCGAGGTCGTCGTGCTGTGCCCGGGCATGTGGGGTCGCGAACTCGGCCTCATGACCGGCCTCAACCTGCCGCTGCAGGCCGCCGAGCACTACTACCTGATCTCCGAGCCCATCGAGGGTCTGCACAACAAGCTGCCGATCCTGCGCGATCCGGGTCGGGCGGCCTATGCGCGCGAGGAAGCGGGCAAGATCCTGCTCGGCTTCTTCGAGCCGGTCGCGGCCCCGTGGGCGGTGGACGGCATCTCGAAGGACTTCTGCTTCGACGAGATCCAGCCCGATTGGGAGCGCATGGAGCCCTACATCGAGCGCGCCATGCAGCGCCTGCCGATACTGTTCGAGACCGGCATCCGACAGTTCTTCTGCGGCCCGGAGTCGTTCACGCCCGATCACAACTACCTCATGGGTCGCGCGCCCTACCTCGATCGGCTGTTCGTCGCCTGCGGCTTCAATTCGCTCGGCATCCTCTCGGGCGGCGGCGCGGGCCACGTGATGGCGCGCTGGATCGAGGACGGCATCCAGCCGATGGACATCTGGGACGTGGACGTGCGACGCATCCAGCCCTCGCACAACAACAAGTCCTTCGTCGTCGCGCGCACCGTGGAATCGCTCGGCATCGGCTACCAGATGCACTGGCCGAACCGGCAGTGGGAGACGGCGCGCAACGTCAAGCAGTCGGTGCTGCACGACCGCGTGAAGGCGGCCGGCGCCTGCTTCGGCGAGTCCGCCGGCTGGGAGCGCCCCAACTGGTACGCGCGGCCCGGTCAGAAGCCCGAGTACGAATACAGCTTCGGGCGGCAGAACTGGTTCGCGAACAACGCCGCCGAGCACCGTGCGGTGCGCGAGGCGGTGGGCGTGTTCGAGCAGTCCTCGTTCTCCAAGCTGCTGGTCCAGGGCCGCGACGCCGAGCGCGTGCTGAACCGCATCGCGACCGCCGACATGGCGATGCCGGTGGGACGGCTGGTGTACTGCCACTTTCTCAACAAGGCCGGCGGCGTGGAGGCAGACCTCACCATTTCGCGCCTGGCCGAGGATCGCTATCTCGTCGTCACGCCCGCCTTCACCACCACCCAGGTGCGCGCCTGGCTGCACGAGAACACGCCCGCCGACGCGTGCTGCGTGGTCACCGAGGTGACCGGCGCCTGGGCGATGCTGAACGTGCAGGGCCCGAATTCACGTGCGTTGCTGTCCGCCATGTCGAGCGCGAAGTTCGACAACGAGAGCTTTCCCTTCGGCACCTGGCGAGAGATCGAGATCGGTTTCCAGCACGCGCTCGCGCTTCGCGTCTCCTACACCGGCGAACTCGGCTTCGAACTCTACATCCCGACCGAGATGGCGCTGCCGGTCTATGACCGGCTGGTGGAGGCGGGTCGCGACTTCGGCCTCGCGCACTGCGGCTACCACACGCTGAACACGCTGCGCGCCGAGAAGGCCTATCGCGAATGGGCCCACGACATGGGCCCGCTGGACTCGCTCTTGGAAGCGGGCCTCGGCTTCACCTGCGCATGGGACAAGCCCGGCGGCTTCATCGGTCGCGAGGCGCTCCTCGCGCAGCGCGAGGCCGGGCCGCTCAAGCGTCGCCTGGTGCAGTTCCTGCTGGACGATCCCGAGCCGGTGCTGGTCCACGCCGAGCCCATACTCCGCGACGGTCAGCGGGTCGGCTACACCACCTCGGCCGGCTATGGCCACACGCTCGGCGCCAGCGTCGCACTCGGCTACGTGCACTGCGAGGGCGGCGTCACCGCCGACTACATCGCCGCCGGCCGCTACACCATCGAACAGGCCGATCGCACCTACACCGCGCGCGCGTCGCTGACGCCGATGTACGACCCGAAGAACCTGCGCTGCCGGGGGTGATGCTTCGCGCTCTGGAATCGAATGGCGAGTTGAAACCCGCCCTACATGGCGGCTCCATTGTAGGGCCGATTTCAATCGGCCATGCGTGGCTTTCCCGACGCGCCGTGCATGGCGGGTTGAAACCCGCCCTACAACCCAATGTCGGGTTGAAACCCGACCTACGGTATTCTTTCGCTGCACGTAACGGAGTCCTCTCGCGATGTTCATGGTGCCCTATCTCGGTGTCCGGCCGCGGGTCGGTCCGGATCTCGACGCCGCCGCCGACGCGGCCCTCATCGGCCGCGCCGTGGTCGGCGCGCGCTGTCACCTGGGCGTGCTCGCGACGCTGCGCGCCGACGGTCACGACATCGAGATAGGCGACGACGGCTGGTTCGACGATTTCAGCACCGTGCACATCGCGCACAGCGTGTTTCCCGCGCGGGTCGGCAACGGCGTCACGGTGGCGCGGCACGGCCTGGTGCATGCCTGCGATCTCGGCGACGGCGTGGTGGTGGGCGAGCATGCGCTCGTGATGGATCACAGCCGGGTCGGCGCGGGCGCGGTGATCGCCGCCGACAGCGTGGTGCCGCCCGGCAAGACGCTGGAAGGCGGCTGGCTCTATGCCGGCACGCCCGCCAAGCCGGTGCGCGAGGTCAGCAGCGCGGAGCTCGCCAGCCTGCACGCGCTGCTGCGCGGCGCCGCGAGCGGCGCCGACGCGGCCCTCGCCGACCTGGTGCGCAGCCCGCGCCTCGTGCCGCCGCTGCATCAGCCGCCCGGTATCGGTCTGCCGTCGCGCGTCGCGCGCGGCAGCTACATCGCGCCGACCGCGAGCCTGGCCGGCAATCTCGGCCTTGGCCGCGGCGCGAGCCTGTGGTTCGGCGTCGAGATCCACGGCGGCGGCGATCTGCTGGTCGGTGACGGCAGCAACGTGCAGGACAACACGCGCGTCGAGCTCGCACGCGGCGAGCGCGCGCAGCTCGGCCAGCGCGTGACGGTCGGCCACAACGTGCGCATGGGCGCCTGCGTGATCGAAGACGACGCGATGATCGGCATGGGCTCGACGGTCGGCGCGGGCACGGTGGTCAAGGCCGGCGGCGTGATCGCCGCCGGCGCGGTCACCGAACCGGGCACGGTGGTCGGCGTCGGCGAGATCTGGTCGGGCGCGCCGGCGCGCCTGTGGAAGCCGGTCCCGGAAGACAATCGGCGCAATTTCGCGCGCGGTGTCGAGGTCTACATCGAGTACGCGGCGAACTATTCCAAGGACCTGTGAGCCACGCGGCGCGGCACGCCCGTAACCGTTGATCTCACTACCGATTCGCGGCACTCTTGCCGCGGCTTCGAGGGACCCTCTCTGCATGCAATCCCGTTCGCTGCGCGCACGCGCGCCACGCTGGTTCGCGCCCATGCTGCTGCTCGTCGCCCTGTGTGCGGCGCATGCCGATGGCGGCGAGCCGGCCTTACCGCCCGCCTACGGCTGGCTGGAGTGGGCGGCGTTGGAGCCGGGACACGTGCTCATGCGCGCCAAGCTCGACACCGGCGCGCGCACCTCGTCCTTGTCGGCGGTGGACATCGAGCGCTTCACGCGCGATGGCTTCGACTGGGTACGCTTCGTGGTACCGATCTCGGCGGCCGACGGCGCGGTCGGCGCGCCGCAGCGCATCCCCATGGAACTCCCGCTGCAGCGCGAGGCGCTGATCAAGCGCCACGGCGCGAGCGCCTCGCGGCGCCCGGTGGTGCACGTCGAGCTGTGCCTCGGCGGGCACAAGTTCACCACGCCGGTCACGCTCACCGATCGCAGCCGCTTCAACTACCCGCTGCTGCTCGGACGCTCGGCGCTGCGCGGTCGCGCGGTGATCGATGTCGACCAGACCTACCAGCACGGACTCTCGCCGGACGAGTGCGCGCGGCTCGCGCCGCGCTCACCGGACGAGCAGGCGTCCACCAAGGAATGACCGCATGAAACGAGTGCACGGCACGATACTGGCGTTGATCCTGGCCCTGGCGGCGCTGGGGCTGATGTACGCCAAGATCAGCCGTCTCGGCCTGCCCCTGCTGCCACACCAGTTGGAACAGGTGTGGTCGGTGGAGGCCAAGATCGAATTCGACGCCAATCGCCACGCCACGGTCGTCGACTTCGACATTCCCGACCGCCTCGGCGACTACGTGCGCCTCGACGAGTACTTCATCTCGCGCGGCTACGGGCTCAACGTCGGCGTACGCGACCAGAACCGCCGCGCCGAGTGGTCGACCCGCCAGGCGCGCGGCACGCAGCGGCTCTACTACCGCCTCGAAGCGGTGCCGCAGAGCGAGACCGAGGCCGACGCCAATCCCAAGCAGCGCCCGCCCGCGCCACCCGCGGCGCCGGTCTACCAGGAGCCGATGGCCTCGGCCATCCAGGACGTGCTCGGCAACGTGCGCGACGAGTCGGCCAACGTCTTCACCTTCGTCAGCCAGACGCTGGTCAAGCTGAACGCGCTGGCGCCGAACGACAACGTGATGATCATCCGCGAGAACATCGATCGCGAGAGCGAGGCCTGGGTTGAACGCCTGATCTACGTGCTGGCCGGCGCGAACATCAGCGCGCGCATGGTGCGCGGCGTGATCCTGGAAGATCGCAGCACCGCCCAGCACCTGACCCCCTGGCTCGAGGTGCACAACGGCCAGCGCTGGGAGGGCTTCGATCCGCGCACCGGCAACCGCGGCTACCCGGACAACTTCCTGCGCTGGACGGTGGGCGACGAGCCGCTGCTCGCGGTCGAGGGCGGGCGCAACTACAACGTGTCCTTCGCGGTGTCGCGCTACGCACAGTCGCCGACCACCGTGGCCCGCGCGCGCGGCGAGGCCAACGACACCTTCCTCGCCAGCATGATGCTGTTCAACCTGCCGGTGAACACCCAGAACGTCTACCGCGTGCTGCTGATGGTGCCGCTGGGCGCGCTGGTGGTGGCCTTCATGCGCACCATCGTCGGCCTGCCGACGCTCGGCACCTTCATGCCGATCCTGGTGGCGATTGCCTTTCGCGAGACCGAGCTTGCCTGGGGCGTCGCGCTCTTCATGATGATCACCGCCGCGGGCTTGAGCCTGCGTTTCTACATGGAGCGCCTGCAGCTCCTGCTCGTGCCGCGGCTGTGTTCGGTGCTGGTGCTGGTGATCCTGCTGATGGTGATCATCAGCCTGGTGTTCGGAAGGCTCGGCATCGACAAGGGCTTCTCCATCGCGCTGTTCCCGATCGTCATCCTGACCATGGTCATCGAGCGCATGTCGGTGATCTGGGAGGAGTCCGGCCCCGGGCAGGCGCTGAAGGAAGGTTTCGGCAGCCTGAGCGTCGCGATCCTGGGTTACCTCGTGATGAAGAACGAGTACCTGACCCACATCGTGTTCCTGTTCCCGGAGTCGCTGCTCATCCTGCTCGGCGGCTTCATCATCATGGGTCGCTACACCGGTTACCGCCTGCTCGAAGTGGCGCGCTTCAAGGACATCGTCGAGGCCGAGGATGGGACTGCTAAGCCGCATCCGTAAGCTGAAGGAGGCCGGCGTCGTCGGCATCAACAACCGCAACCGCGGTTACATCATGCCGCGCAATCCACGCGCGCTGTACGCGCGCGTGGACGACAAGGTCGAAACCAAGCGCCTGGCCGTCGCCGCCGGCATCGCGGTCCCGGAACTCTACGGGCTGATCGGCGCGGTGCACGACGCGAAGAACTTCGTGCACATGGTCGAAGGCCGCCAGGACTTCGTGGTCAAGCCGGCCCACGGCAGCGGTGGCAAGGGCATCCTGGTGATCACCGACCGGCGCCGCGACATGTACATCAAGGGCGACGGCGTCGCGCTGACCGCCGCCGAGGTGCAGCACCACATCGAGAACGTGCTGGGCGGCGTGTATTCCCTCGGCGGCCAGCCGGACCAGGCGATCATCGAGTACCGCGTGAAGTTCGACCGCGTGTTCGAGCAGGTGAGCTACCGCGGCGTGCCGGACATCCGCGTGCTGGTGTATCGCGGCGTGCCGGCCATGGCCATGCTGCGCCTGCCGACGCGCAGCTCCGGCGGCCGCGCCAACCTGCACCAGGGCGCGGTCGGCGCCGGCATCGACATGCTCACCGGCCACACCACGCTGGCGGTGTGCAACAACCGCCGCATCAGCGAGCACCCGGACTTCGGCACGCCGCTCGGCGGCCTCGCGATCCCCGGCTGGCCGGCGCTTCTCATCCTCGCCGCGCGCTGCCAGGAACTCGCGCCGCTCGGCTATCTCGGCGTGGACATGGTGCTGGACGCGGAACTCGGGCCGCTGATCCTCGAACTGAACGCCCGCCCGGGCCTGGGGATCCAGATCGCCAACGGCCGCGGCCTGCGTGGCACGCTGGACTACATCGACGCCGCCGCGCCGCTGCCGACCGAGGCCGAGGCACGGGTCGCCGTGATCCGCGCGTACCACGAGAGCCTGCGCGGGACGGGTTGACCTGCCTCCCGCCTGCAGGTCGGGCTTCAGCCCGACCTGCACGTCCGACAAACGCCCCTGTGCCATAATCCTCCCCCACGCTTCACACCCACCGCCACCGCCCCGTGTCCGATGCCCCGCTCGTAGAAATCCAGGATCTGAGCTTCGGCTACTCCAGCGCGCGACAGATCCTGTCGGACGTCACGCTGTCGGTGCCGCGCGGCAAGGTGGTGGCGCTGATGGGCGGCAGCGGCTGCGGCAAGACCACGCTGCTGCGGCTCATCGGCGGCCAGGTGCGACCGGACCGCGGCTACGTGAAGGTCGCCGGCGAAGTGATCCACGAGCTCGACCAGGCCGGCCTCTATCGCATGCGCCGGCGCATGGGCATGCTGTTCCAGTTCGGCGCGCTGTTCACCGACATGTCGGTGTTCGAGAACATCGCCTTCCAGATGCGCGAGCACACCGACCTGCCGGAAGACGCGATCCGCGATCTCGTGCTGATGAAGCTGAACGCGGTCGGCCTGCGCGGCGCGGCCGAGCTCATGCCGTCGGAACTCTCGGGCGGCATGGCGCGACGCGTGGCGCTGGCGCGCGCGGTGGCGCTCGATCCGATGCTGGTCATGTACGACGAACCCTTTGCCGGGCTCGATCCGATCTCGCTCGGCGTGGTCGGCCAGCTGATCCGCCGCTCGAACGACGCGCTCGGCGCGACCTCGGTGGTCGTGACCCACGACGTGCAGCAGTCTTTGCACATCGTCGACTACGTGTACCTGATGGCTGACGGCCGCATCGTCGCGCAGGGCACGCCGGACGAGATGCGCGCCTCCACCCATCCGACCGTGCACCAGTTCATCCACGGCGAGGCCGACGGCCCGGTGGCTTTCCACTACCCGGCGGGCGACTACGCCGCGGCGCTCGGCATCATGCATGGCTGAGCGCGGCTCCATCGCGACGGTCGGCGCCTTCACCCTCGGCGCCATTCGGCGCCTCGGCCAGGCCACGCTGTTCCTGGGCCAGGTGCTGCGCCACTCGGGCACCAGCCTCACGCGCCCCGCGCTCACGGTGCGCGAGATCTACTTCGCCGGCGCGCTGTCGCTGATCATCATCATGGTCTCCGGGCTCTTCGTCGGCATGGTGCTCGCCCTGCAGGGCTACGACACGCTGCAGACCTACGGCTCCGAAGAGAAACTCGGCGTGCTGGTGGCGCTGTCCCTGGTGCGCGAACTCGGGCCGGTGGTCTCGGCGCTCTTGTTCGCGAGCCGCGCGGGCTCGGCCATCACCGCCGAGATCGGTCTCATGAAGGCCACCGAGCAGATAGTCGCGATGGACATGATGGCCGTGCACCCGGTGGCGCGCGTGGTCGCGCCGCGCTTCTGGGGCGCCGTGCTGTCCATGCCACTGCTGGCCGCGCTGTTCTCGGCGATGGGCATATTCGGCGCCTACATCGTCGGCGTGCGCCTGCTCGGCGTCGACGTCGGCGCGTTCTGGGCGCAGATGCAGGCGGCGGTGGATTTCGAACAGGACATCCTGAACGGCGTGATCAAGAGCGCGGTGTTCGGCGTCGGCATCGCCGCCGTCGCGACCTTCGAGGGCTTCGACGCGCCGCCGACCGCCGAAGGCGTGTCACGCGCCACCACCCGCACGGTGGTGCACTCCTCGCTCCTGGTGCTGGCGCTCGATCTCGTGCTGACCGGTTTCATGATGCGCATGTGGGGCGAATGAATGAACGCGAGAAACAGACATGAATAGCCGCGCACTGGAATTCTGGGTGGGACTGTTCGTCCTCATCGGCTTCGCCTCCCTGCTGTTCCTGGCCTTGAAGGTCGGCAACCTGGGCGTCGGCGGCGCGACCACGGAGTACACCGTGACGGCGCTGTTCAACAACATCGGCGGCTTGAAGGTGCGCGCGCCGGTGCGCTCGGCCGGCGTCACCGTCGGCCGCGTGACGGCGGTCGATTTCGATACCAAGGGCTACCAGGCCAAGGTCACGCTGAACATCGACAGCACCTACCAGTTCCCCAAGGACACCAGCGCCTCGATCCTGACCACCGGCGTGCTGGGCGAGAACTACGTCGGCCTCGAGGCCGGCGGTGACGACGCGATGCTGGTGAGCGGTGACCAGATCACCATCACCCAGTCGGCCGTGGTGCTGGAACAGGTCATCGGCCGCTTCCTGTACGACAAGGCACAGAGCCCCGGAGGAAAGTGACGTGCTGAGGGCATCGATCTCGCGTGCGCTGCTGGCGCTCGTCCTGCTCACCCTGGCCATCGCGGCGCCCGCGGCGCCCACGCCGGACGCACTGGTGAAGAACACCGCGGAAGAGGTGCTCGCGCTGGTGCGCAGCGATCCCGAGATCGCCGCCGGCAACAGCAGCCGGGTCTACGCCATCGTCGAGGAGAAGGTGCTCGGCCACTTCGACTTCCAGCGCATGACCCGGCTCGCGGTCGGCAAGCACTGGCGCCAGGCGAGCGATCCGCAGCGCCAGGCGCTGACCGACAACTTCCGCACCCTGCTGGTCCGCACCTACGCCGTCGCGCTCGCGCAGTTCCGCGACCGCGCGGTCGAGTATCGCCCGCTGGACAATGCGCCGACGGGCGACGAGGTGATGGTCCACACCCTGGTGGCGACGCCGCAGGGCAAGCCCATCAACATGGACTACCGCATGGCGCGCCAAGGCGAGGATTGGAAGGTCTACGACGTGCTGGTGGACGGCGTCAGCCTGGTGGTGAACTACCGCAGCACGTTCGATACGACCGTCACCGAGAAGGGCATCGACGGTCTCATCACCATGCTCGTCGAGAAGAATGCCGCGGCCCAGGGCGGCGCGCAGTAGATGGCCCTGCGTCGCGACGGCGCGCGTCTCGTGCTGGACGGGCCGGTGACGCTCGCGACCCACGCCGCGCTGCGCGCGCAGGCCGTGGCGCTCGCCACCGACGGCGACCTCGAGATCGACTGGTCCGGCGTCGAGGCGGTCGATTCGAGCGCGCTCGCGCTGATCCTGCACTGGCAGCGCGAAAGCAGCGCGCGCGGCGCGCGCGCCGTGCAGACCCACCTGCCCCAGGCGCTGCTCGCGCTCGCCGAGCTCTACGGCGTGCAAGAACTCCTGTGATCGGACTGTAGGTCGGGTTTCAACCCGACATTCCCTGTAGGTCGGACTTCAGTCCGACATGCCGTACCAGAGCCTCGTTCGAAGCCCCGGAAACGAATGTCGGACTGAAGTCCGACCTACAGGCCTTATCGCCGCCGCCACGCCTTGTACGCTTCCATCACCACCAGCAGCACCGCGGCCTCGGCCAGCATGCGCAGCCAGTCGGCGAGACCGAGAGGCGCGATGCCGAGCACGCGGTCGAGCCACGGGGTGTACAGCGCGGCGATGTGCACGGCCTGCGCGGCGAGCGTGCCCCACAGCAACAGCGGATTGCGCAGCGGCGAGCCGCTGAACACCGAGCGGGTCTCGGAGCGCGCGACGAATACCAGCAGGTTCTCGCACAGCACCATCAGCATCAGCGCGTGGTTGCGCGCGGTCTCGAGCGCGACGCCGTCGGCCAGCAGGGTCGCGAAGCGCGCGTAGACCAGACCCGCCATCACCGCCGCGCACAGCAGCGCGCGCTCGATCATCGCGCGGTCGAACACCGGCTCCCGCGGCGGCCGCGGTGGGCGTTGCAGTTCATCGCCCTCGCCGGGCTCGCAGGCGAGCGCGACGTCCTGGATGCCGTTGGTGATCAGGTTCAGCCACAGGATCTGCGCGGGCAGCAAGGGCAGCGGCAGCCCACTGCCGATGGCAAGCGCAAACAGGAAGATCTCCGCCACGCCGGTCGCGACCAGGAGCAGCACCACCTTGCGGATGTTGGCGTAGGCCACGCGGCCTTCTTCGATGCCGGCGACAATTGCGCCGAAGCTGTCGTCGGTGATGACGAGGTCCGCGCTGTCCCGCGCGACGTCGGTGCCACCCAGGCCCATCGCCACGCCGACATGGGCGGCGCGCAGCGCCGGTGCGTCGTTGACGCCATCGCCGGTCACCGCCACCACGTGGCCGACGCGCTGCAGAGCGGTGACGATGGCGAGCTTCTGCTCGGGTTCGACGCGCGCGAACACCCGCGCGCGCGCCACCAGCGCGTCCAGTGCGGCGGGCCCGGCGGCGATCGCCGCGCCGAGCGCGGCGCCGGTGACCACCTGGCTGGCATCGCGGGCGAGATCGAGCCGCCTGGCGATGGCGAGCGCGGTGTCCGGATGGTCGCCGGTCACCATCGCGACCGTGATGCCGGCGGCGCGGCAGCGGGCGATGGCGTCGCGCGCGTCCTCACGCAGCGGATCGATCATGCCGACCAGCCCGAGCAGTTCGAGGTCGTGCAGCGCGGCCTCGTCGAATTGCACCTCGGCGCTGGCAGGCAGCAGGCCCTGGGCGAACGCCAGCACGCGGTAGCCGTCCGCGGCCAGCGCGCGCGCCTGGGCTTCGACCGCGGCGCGGTCCAACGGCGCGTCGCCGCTCGGTGTGCGCATGCGCGCGCACATGTCGAGCACGCGCTCGAACGCCCCCTTCACGCTGACCAGGGCCTGCCCGCCGCAGCGATTCAAGCTCGCCGCGAAGCGTCGCTCCGCCTCGAACGGCAGGGTGCGGAGTTCTGCGTGCTCGGCCAGCAGTTCCGGGCGCGTCACGCCGCCCTTGTGGGCCAGCACCAGCAACGCGATGTCGACCGCATCGCCCTGCTGCACCCAGCCGCCGTCGCGCCGGCCGAGAAAGGCCTCGTTGGCGAGCGCGGCGGCGCGGCACAGGTCATGGAGCGCCGCGCCGCCCGCGCCGTCGTCTTCGATCGCGCCGACCGGCTCACGCCCCGCGCCGCCGACCGTCCACACCGGCGCGCCGGGCAGCCACAGGCATTGCACTGTGAGTTCGTTCCGGGTCAGCGTGCCGGTCTTGTCGGAAGCGATGAAGGTGCAGGCGCCGAGCGACTCGATCGCCGGCAGACGTCGCACGATGACCTTGCGGCGCGCCATGGCGCGGGTGCCGAGCGCGAGCGCGATGGTGATCGCGACCGGCAGCCCCTCGGGCACGGCGGACACCGCGAGCGCCACGGCCGCCAGGAACACTTCGGCCAGCGCCGCGCCACGCGCGGTGGCGAGCGCCACCATCAGCGTCACCGCGACCAGCACCATCAGCGCGATGCGCAGCGTGAAGCGCTCCATGCGTTCGAGCAGCGGCGGCTTGACCGCGCGCGGGGCATCCAGCGCGGCGGCGATGTGGCCGACCGCGGTGCGCGTACCCGTGGCGGTGACCACCGCCAGCGCCCGCCCGCGTGTGACCAGGCTGCCGGCGTGCAGCATGTTGACGCGCTCGGCGAGCACGGTCTCGGGTGGCAGACGAGACGCCGCCTGCTTCGCGACGGCCTGCGACTCACCGGTCAGGAGCGATTCGTCGACTTCGAGTCCGTGGCTGCTCAGCAGGCGGGCATCGGCGGGAACACGCGCGCCGGACTCGAGCCACAGCACGTCACCCGGCACCAGTTCCTCGGCATCGACGTCGTAGCCCTCGCCGTCGCGCTCGACCCGCACACGGGTGCGCACCACGTCGCGCAGCGAGGCCACGGTGCGTTCGGCGGCCCGTTCCTGCGTGGCGCCGATCAGGACGTCGATGACGATCACGGCAAGGATGAAGCCGACGTCCGAGAAGTCGCGCAGCGCCGCCGCCAGCGCCGCCGCGGCGGTGAGCACCAGGATCATCGGATCGCGCAGCTGGCGCAGCAGAATGTGCGCGAAGGACGGTGGCGGGTGGCGTGGCAGCGCGTTGCGCCCGTGGCGCGCGAGGCGCGCGGCGGCTTCGGCGGCGTGGAGCCCGTGCCGGGAACTGTCCAGCGCGCGCAGCACGGCGTCGGCGTCCTGCGCGTGCGGGCGGGTGGTGTCCTGCGTCACCGGTCCAGGCTAGAGGGGCGGGCGGCCACGCGCCTTGTCCGCGATCAGGATGGCGGTGCAGCCTGCGCCTGCCCCCGCGCGGTGTACTGCTCGTGGTAGATGCGCGCAAAGGTCAGCAGGGTCGCGATCACCAGCGGGCCGATCAAGGCGCCCGCCACGCCGTAGACCTGCAGGCCGCCGAGGATGCCGGGAAACAACAGCAACAGCGAAAGATGGGTCTGACCGCTGATCAGCGCCGTTCGGATCAGGTTGTCGCTCATGCTGACCGCGACCGCGCCCCAGGCGAGCAGACCGATACCCGCGACCTGCTCGCCGCTCGCGAGCAGGTAGAGGCCGGCTGGCGCCCACACCACCGCTGCGCCGGCCACCGGGACCAGCGCGAGCAGCGCGGTGGCGAAGCCGAGCAGCACCGGGAAACCGAGGCCCGCCACGGCAAAGCCGATACCGGCCAGCAGCCCCTGCACGCTCGCGGTGATGAAGGCACTGCGCAGGATGGCGGACAGGGTCTGGTCGAGACGCGCGATGATCGTGCGCTTGTCCTGCTCTTCCATCGGGATCAGCCCCACCACCGCGCGCACCAGCTGCGGGCCATCGCGGAAGAAGAAGAAGATCGCCACCACCAGCACCACCACGTCGAACACCAGCAGCACGAAGTTCTTCAACAGATCCGCGCCGTAGCCGGTGAGATTGTTGCCGAGCTGGCGCACGCTCTCGAGCGCGATCGCGCGCAGATCGACCTGCCAGGTGGCCAGCAGCGCGCTGCCGCGCTCCCACAGCGCGCGCAACCAGCCGGGCAGCCGCAATGCTTTGCCAGGCGCGCCGTCCAGCGGCTGCGCGATGAGATCGCGCACGTGGGGAAACACCGCCGCGGCCTCGTCGAGCAGCAGCCAGGCGAGCATCAGGAAGGGCAGGATGACGGTGAGCAGCGCCAGCACCGTGCTCAGCATCGCGGCGCGGTTCTGCGAGCCGACGTACCGGCTCAACCGCGCGTGCAGCGGATAGAACACCAGGGTCAGAATCAGCGCCGCGGTGAGCGCCGTGGCGAACGGCGAGAGGATGCGCAGCGACTGGTAGATGAGCCAGGCGAAGGCGCCGAGAAAGAAGACGCGGAACAGCCACTGCCGATCGCCGGCGGTCGGGCGCGGGGAAGGGGGCGGTGCGGCGTCCGGCTCGCTCATCGGCTGAGCCTTTCAGCCGGGGGGCGCACTGTCAAGGCGGCATCGGCGGCCCGCGACGAGCCGCCTGGCGCGCCGTGCCGACGAGGACGCGGCCGCGCCGCGCCCCCCGTCAGCCGCGCGAGTGCCAGGGGAGATTGACCCGCACCGTGGCGCCCGCCGCGTCGTGGTCGACGCTCGCGCACAGCGCCTTGACCAACGCGAGACCGCGACCGTAGGGCCGCGGCGCGCCAGACTGCTCGGCCCGCGCGCGCGCAGCGTGGTAGTCCGCCACGTCGAAACCCGCGCCGCTGTCCGCCACTTCGATGTCGAGCGAGGCACCCTCACCTTCGCCACGCACGCGCACGGCAATGCGCACCCACCCCTGCTCTACGGCGGCGAGCCGCTGAGCGCGTTCGTTCATGTAGTGCTCGAAGCCGTCGCGTCCGGCCTTGAGACTGGAGTCGAGACCCAGTACACCGTGGTCGAGCGCGTTGACGAAGAGCTCGGTCAACACGGTGAACAGCCCGCTGTGCTGGGTATCGACCGCGGCCAGCTCGTGGATCTGGTTCAGCAGCAGCGGCACCGGGTCGACCTCCGCCAGGCCGCTGCCGCTCAGCGTCAGTTCCAGGTCCCAGCCACGCCGCAGCTCGGTCGCGGCGCCGGCGCGCGGACCTTCCGCGGCAGGCGAGCGGTCGGCGAGCGAGGGATCCACCAGGATCTCCACCGCGGTGATGTCATCGGCCTGGGGCGCGGCGCCGCAGAAACTCTCGAGCTCCGCCATCACCCGCGGCAGACCATGACGCCCGCCGTCGGCAACTGAACGCATGGCCGCCATCACGCGCTCGCCGCCGAACGCGGTGCCGTCGGTAGCCACCGCCTCGAACAGCCCGTCGGAGGCCATCAGGATGCGCGTGCCGGGATGGATGGGCAGGGTGCGCATCCCGTCGCGCAGGAACATGTCGGTCGTGATGCCGAGTGCAAGGCTGTGCGCGACGATGGCGGTGACCGGCTGGCTGCCGTCCGCATCGAACACCATGAGATCGGGCATGCCGCAGTTCGCCACGCGGATGTGGCTCAGTCCGGCGTCGATCGCGATGAAATGCGCGGCCATGAACATGCCGGTCGGGAACAGCGCGTTCAGCTTGCGATTGATGCTGCGCAGGATCTGCTCGGGCGCGAAGCCCTTGGCGGTCATGGCGCGGAACACCTCGGACACCGGCAGCGCGCCGATGGCGGCCGCCAGGCCGTGGCCGGTGAAATCGCCGAGCAGAACGTAGATCTCGCCGGACGGCGCGCGCGCCGCCAGGTAGACGTCGCCGCTGAAGCGCGCGGCGGGACGCAGCACCGCGCAGATCGCGCCATGCTGAAAATTGTTGGCGCTCACCACCCGCGAAAACAGGCGCTCGGCGATCTGCTCGTCGCGCACCTGCTGGGCATGCAGCGTGGTGACGCGATCCTGCAGCGCCTGGATGCGCATCAGCGCGGCGACCTTGGCGCGCAGCACCGCGGCGCTGTAGGGCTTGGCCAGGAAGTCGTCGCCGCCGGCGTCGAGGCAGCGCGCGACGGTGGCCTCGTCGGACAGGGAGGTGAGGAAGATGATCGGCACGAAGCGCTGCTGCTGGCCGGCCTTGATCGCGCGCGTCGCCGATACGCCATCCATGACCGGCATCATCACATCCATGAAGATGAGGTCGACCTCGCCCTCGCGGCTCACCGCGACGGCCTCGGCGCCGTCGACGCATTCGGTCACGCGATAGCCCAGACGGGAGAGGAGCCCGCGCAGAATGAGGCGATTGGTGGCGTCGTCGTCGACCACCAGGGCATGGGGTGCCTCGAGGTCGGCGGTGCTGGGCTCCAGGGCTGCGGCGCTGGCTTCGTACATGGCTCGCTCGCTTGTTGTGTTGTTCGGCGGCGCTCCACACGAATGCGGACCGTGGGCACCTTGGCTCGGGCAAGAGTAGCGGCGAACTCGGGGTGCGGCTGTAGGCTGTGCCGCAGTTTCAAGGCAGGCCGAGCGGCGGCCGCTACCCACCGTCGCGGACGCGCACGCCACGGCGGCGACGCGCCGCTACAGGTGAACGTAGCCTCGGCATGCCCATGACATCGACCATCCATGGATCGGCAGTTACAGACCTCCAAACGGAGCATTACCGGCAGGAGATCCTCGATCTGCTGCCCGAGCGCGTGTTCTGGAAGGGCGCCGACGGGCGCTATCTCGGCTGCAACCAGGCCTTCGCACGTGATGCCGGCCTGGACACGCCGGCCGCGGTGCTTGGTCTGGCCGACGCCGATCTCGCCTGGCGCGCGGTGGCGGCGGACATTGCGGGTGACGATCGACGTGTGCTGGAGGGCCAGAGCCTCGCGCTGTCGGTGGAACGTCGGCTCGAGCTTGCCTCGGGCGCGCGGATACGCGCGCTGTTCTCCATCTCGCCGCTGCGCGCGGCGAGCGGCGATATCGTCGGCCTGTACGGTCGCTACCGTGACCTCGCGGTGGAACAGGCCCAGGAAGACCGGCTCACCGAAGCCCGCCAGTGGGCCGATCTCGCCTTCTCGACCAACCGCGTCGGCCTCTGGGAATGGCACGTCGAAGAACGGACGCTGACCACCAACTCCACGTGGTGGCGCATGTTGGGCGAAGCGCCGCGCAAGGAGCGCCTGTCGAGCGAGGCCTACTTCGATCTCGTCGAGCCGAGCGACAGGCAGCACGTGCGGGCCTCGCTGCGGCGCTTCCTCGACGGCCAGGACGACACTGTCGACTTCGAGGTCCGCATGCGCTGCAAGGACGGCAGGCATCGCTGGATCCGTACCGTCGGTCGGCGCTTCGGCCAGGCCGAACGCGGCGCGGGGCTGCGCGTCATCGGCCAGAACATCGACGTGGATGACGCGCATCGGCGCGAGGCCGCCCTGCAGGAAGTGACCGCGGCGTTGGACGCCGCGAGCGACCAGATCTTCATCTTCGACGCCGAGAGCCTGCGTCACGTCTACGTGAACCACGGCGCCTGCGCCGCCACCGGCTACCGGGCCGAGCAGCTGCTCGCCATGACCTCCATGGATCTCGTCGATGGCCTTGAGGAATCCACGGTGCGTGCGATGTGCGCGCGTCTTGTCCGGGACGGCGCGCCCGTCTCGCGCGAAGTGCTCGTGCGTCGTAGCGACGGCAGCACCTATCCGGCCGAGGCGGTCATACGTCACGTGGCGGGACAGGATCGCGTGCTGGTGGTGGTACGCGACGTGAGCGCGTGGCGCGCCCGCGAGCAGGCGCTGCTCGAGATGCGCACGGCCATGGACTGCGCGGGCGACGCGATCTTCGTGCGCGACATCGCGGCCAATCGCTTCGTCTACACCAATCGCGTGGCGAGCGACATGCTCGGCTACAGCGCCGCGCAGCTCGCCGAGATGCAGCCGTTCGCCTTCGATCGCGGCCTGACCCGCGAACAGCTGACGGCGTTGCGCGAAGAACTCGAGCGCGATCCCGAGCGCGGCGTGGTGATGGAGTCGGTGTTCGAGACCGCCGACGGCCGCGACGTGCCGGTCTCGGTCTCGATCAAGCTGGTGCCCGAGGCCGGCGCCTGCGGCCGAGTGATCACCGTGGCGCGCGACATCACCTCGCAGAAGCTGCGCGAGATCGTGCTGAAGCGCGCGCAGCTGCAGGCCGAGAGCGCGAACCGCGCGAAGAGCGACTTCCTGGCCAACATGAGCCATGAGATCCGCACGCCGCTGAACGGCGTGATCGGCATGCTCGAACTGCTGGGCGGCACGCCGCTGGACGAAGAACAGGCCGGCTGCGTGCGCACCGGGGACAGCAGCGCGCGCGCCCTGCTCGGCCTCTTGAACGACATTCTCGACCTGTCGCGCATCGAGGCCGGCCAGCTGCACATCGACGACATCGAGTTCGATCTGCACGCGCTGGTGCAGGATCTCGCGCGCAGCATGGCGCCGCGCGCGCAGGACAAGGCGCTCGAGCTGGTATGCGATGTCGGCCCGCAGCTGCCCCGCACGCTGCGCGGCGACCCCGGCCGCCTGCGCCAGGTGCTGACCAACCTGCTCGGCAACGCGCTGAAGTTCACCCAGGCCGGTGAAGTGGTGCTGTGCATCACCGCGGTCGGCAACGACGACGCGCGTCCCTGCCTGCGCTTCGCGGTGCGCGACACCGGCATCGGCATCGCCGCCGAGCACCAGGCGCGGCTGTTCAAGAGCTTCTCCCAGGCCGACAGCTCGGTGACGCGCACCTATGGTGGCAGCGGCCTCGGACTGGCCATCAGCAAGCAGCTGTGCGAGCTGATGGGCGGCACCATCGGCTTCAGCAGCGTGCCCGGCCAGGGCTCGACGTTCTGGTTCGAGCTCGCCTTCGACGTGCCCGCCGGCCGCCTGCCGGCGCCCATAGGCGAGCTGCGCGGCGCGCACGTGCTGGTGGTCGACGACAATCTCAGCCAGCGCGAAGTGCTGGCCGCCTACCTGCGGGTGTGGGGCGTGCGGGCCGAGACCGCCGGCTGCGCCGACGCGGCACTCGACTACCTGCGCTTCGCCGCCGCCGCCGGCGAGCCGGTCGAGCTCGCCATCATCGACCTCGAGATGCCGGGTGACGACGGCCTCATGCTCGGCAGCGCCGTGCGCGCGCTGGAACTGCCGCGTCAGCCCGCGCTGGTACTGACCAGCTCGAGCGCGCGGCGCGGCGACGCCCAGGCCGCGCGTGACGCGGGTTTCAGCGCCTACCTGCCCAAGCCGACCCATGCCGACGATCTGCACGCCTGCCTGTGCCAGGCGCTCGGCAGGCAGCGCGAGCGCACCGGACCGCAACCTCTGATCACACGCCATAGCCTGCGCGAACGCCGCGCGCGTGGCGCCCACCTGCTGGTGGTCGAAGACAACGTCGTCAACCAGGAAGTCGCGCGCGGCGTGCTCGCGCGGCTCGGCTACGGCGTCGACATCGCGGCCAACGGGCGTGCCGCGCTGGAGGCGCTCGCCACCCACGACTACGCGCTGGTGCTGATGGACTGCCAGATGCCGGAGATGGATGGCTATGCGGCGAGCCGCGCGATCCGCGCCGGGGAAGGCGGTGTGCTCGATCGCGACGTGCCGATAGTGGCCATGACCGCCCACACCGACGCGGCCGATCGCGAGCGCTGCCTGGCGGCCGGCATGTCGGACTTCATCACCAAGCCGGTGGACGTGGCGGCGCTCGGCGCGCTGCTCGCCAGGTGGCTGCCCGAGGCGCTGCCGGCGCGGCCCGCCCCGACCGGCGGCGAGCGCGAGCTGGTGCTCGATGTCGATGCGCTGCGCACGCGCCTCGGCCAGGACGAGGCGCTGCTCGCGGCGGTGCTGGCGAGCTTCCTGCGCGACATGCCGCCCCGCCTCGCGCAGCTCGAGACCGCGGTCGCGCACGGCAACCTGGAGGACGTGCGGCGCCTGGCCCACCAGCTGAAAGGCGTGGCGGCCAACGTCGGTGCGCTGGGACTCGCGAGCCACGCCGCGCGCTTGGACGATGCCGCCGGTGCCGGCCCGGCGCCGGCGCTGGGCGCGAGCGTGGAGGCCGTACTGCGCGCCTGGACGACGCTCCGCCAGCGCATCGACCAACTGGTCGCGAGCGGCACGCTGCCCCATCCGGGTCCGCTCGAGAACGCGGGCGGCTCGCCCGCCTGACACCCCCGCGCCGCGCGCGGCGCTGTGACCACGGTCAGCGCGGGGCGACGCCAGCCTGCTAAGTTACGGCGAAGCCCCAGCCCGCAGGCCTGCCGCGATGCTCGACGACGCCCCCGAGATCACTCTCTTCTATCGCTACGGCTCGGCCCTGCTGCTCGGCCTGCTGGTCGGTCTGCAGCGCGAGTTCGCCTCGCGTCGCGAAGCCGAGGAACAGATCGCCTTCGCCGGCACGCGCACCTATGCGCTGTACGCCCTGCTCGGTTGTACCGCCGCGCAGGTGAGCGCGCTGGCCGGCTCGGCCTGGGTGCTGGTGGCGCTCGTGCTGGTGGTCGGCCTGGTGATCGCCCAGGCCTACGCGCGCCAGGCCGATCAAGGCCACCTCGGCATGACCTCGGAGATGGCGGCCTTCATCACCCTGCTGGCCGGCGCGCTGTGCTTCTGGGGCGAGCTCAAGCTGGGAGCCGCGCTGGCGGTGACGACCGCGGTGCTGCTCGCGCTGAAACTCCAGACCCGCAGCCTCGCGCGCCGCCTGACCGGCGAGGATCTGCGCGCGACGCTGACGTTTGCCGTGCTCACCTTGGTAGTGCTGCCGGTGCTGCCGCGCGAAGGCTTCGGTCCGCCGCCCTTCGATGTGCTGGTGCCCTACAAGATCTGGCTGATGGTGGTGTTCATCTCCGGCATCAGCTTCCTGGGCTACGTGCTGATCCAGGTGGTCGGCCCGCGGCGCGGCGTGGGGCTCACCGGACTGCTCGGCGGACTGGCGTCCAGCACCGCGGTGACCTTGAGCTTCGCCGAACGCAGCCGCGGCGCCGATGCGCTGGCCAAGCCCTTCGCCTTCGCCATCCTCCTCGCCTGGACCATGATGTTCGTGCGCGTACTGATCGCGGTCGCGCTGGTCAACACGCCGCTGGTGCGCCTGCTGTGGCAGCCGCTGCTGGCGGCGGCGCTGGTCAGTCTCGCCTACTGCGCGTGGCTTTACCGCGCGCACCGCGAAGACGGCGAGCCGGACAGCCAACGCTTCGAGAATCCCTTCGAACTCACACCCGCGCTCGGCTTCGGCGCGCTGTACGTCGTCATCCTGCTCGCCGCCAACACCGCGCGCCTGCACTTCGGCGCGGCCGGCCTCTACGCCTCGAGCATCGCCGCCGGCGCCGCCGACGTCGATGCCATCACGCTCTCCATGGCCGAGCTCGCGCGGAGTGAAGACGGCCTTGCGCCGGCCAGCGCCGCGCGCGCCATCGTGCTCGCGGCGGCGAGCAACACGCTGGTCAAGGCCGGCATCGTGCTCACCACCGGCGCCGACGCGCTCAAGCGCGCGCTGTGGCCGGGGCTGGTGGGCAGTCTCGCGGTGGCGGTGGGCATGGTGTTCCTGATCTGAGCGCGCGGGCTCAGGCGGCGGCCTCGCTCGCCAGCGGCTCGGTATCGTGGAACTTGCTGAAATCCACCTGCACTTCCCCCGGCGCCACTTCCTGCACGGTCTCGACGAAGGCGTGATGCCAGCGCACCTCGCTGTGGTGGTACATGTGATGGGCGTGGATTTCCTGCGCGAAGCTCTCGTCGTGGCCGCTGACGATGTAGGCGAAGCTCACGTCGCGCGCCGCGCAGTCGCCCTCGGTGAAGTTGGCGAGCAGGCTGTCCTCGTCGATCACGTGGTAGAGCAGCCAGGACAGGAGCAGCACGGGATTGTCGTCGCGCACCAGGCGCGCGCGATGGAAGCGTCGGCTGACCACCCGCCCGTCGCGCACTTCGTTGGCGATGATCCAGAGCTTCGCCTGCACGTCGGTCAGGTAGTTGTGACGTCGGTTGGCGACCCGCGTGATGAGCATCAGCCGGCCGTCCTGGCGCGCGATGACGGGGTTGCGCGCGAACACCAGCTCGGCCTTCGGGCGGGTGAAGCGCGCGAAGGTCATACCGGTGACGAAGGCGTAGCTGACGATGCCGCACAGGATCTCGAACGAGGCGAGCGCGTGGCCATAGGGACTGCCCGGCAGGAAGCCGCCGAAGCTCACCGTGCCGAACACCTCGATGCTGAAGAAGAACACCTCCAGCGCGTTCGGCGGCCGCGCGCCGGTCACCGCCAGCGGATCGAGCAGGTAGAGGCCGGTGAACACCAGGTTGATGGTGATGAAGGCCAGCAGGTAGCCGGCGATCAGCGCGGGCCAGGAGGCCGACATCGAGAGGTGATAGATGTCGTTCCAGCGGCTGTGCGCGAAGCCCTTCCCCGCGACGTGGCGATGGCCGAGCCTGAGGCTGACGTGAGGGGGGCGACGGTGAGCGGTCATGAACGCGTCCCTGTGTGGAGAGCGCGTCGAGCCTAAGCCGGCGCGCGTCCGGCGGCAATCGCCGGCGGCCCGCGCGTATCATCGCGCCATGCGCCGCGCCCTCGCCTGTCTCCTGTCCCTGCTGCTGACGCTGGCCGTCCCGCGCGTGCCGCGCGCCGAAACCGCGCTGGAGCAGCGCTTCGACTGCGAGCAGGCCTTCGATCTGATCGCCACCCTGGTGATCGCGCGCTGCGCGGCCTGGCAGGCGCCGCCCGGCGCGGCCGACAAGCTGGCCGCCACGCGCGCGCGGCTGCTCACGAGCGGCCAGGCCAGCGGCGCGGAGCTCGAAGCGCCGCGCATCGCCTTCTGTCCACTCGCGGCCGGTACCGGCATGGTGCCCGCGCCACGCACGCTCTACCTGGACGACGGCCTGGTCGAACTCTCGGTCGACGGCCTGGCGGAGATCCTGGCCCATGAACTCGAGCACGTCGCGCAGTTCGAGCGCCTGGGATCGCGCAACTTCAAGTGCGACTACGTGCGCGCGATGGTCGCCTGCGGCGGCTGCCAGGATCGACGCAACGCGCTCGAGGCCGAGGCCTACGCGCGCCAGGACGCGGTGCGCGAGGCGCTGGCGCGCGAGGTCACACCCGCGCCCTGAGCCCGCCGGCGCGGGAACGCGAGCGCGCCTTGATCCCCATCAAGCGTCCGCACGCGCGGCGCGCCCAGCATGGTCGGCAAGCACGCGCGATCCGTCGGCGGTCGCGCGCAAAGGACGGCCGAATGACAGCCCACGCGCACCTGCAACATGCCGCCTCCGCGCCGCGCATCGCGGCGCCCGGGGTCGCGCGCATCGGTCCCAACGCCCTGACCCGCGTGGCCGAGGCGATCGCGGAGCGACATGGCGCGGACGCGGTCGCCGCGGTCCATGCCGCGGCCGGCCTCACCGCGCTGCTGCACGAGCCGCCGACGCGCATGGTGGACGAGAACGCGGTGATCGCGCTGCATCGCGCGGTGCGCGCCCGCTATCCCCGCGACGAGGCCGAGGCGCTCTTCATGCGTGCGGGTGAACTGACCGGTGAATACCTGCTGGCGGCGCGCATTCCGCGACCCTTCGCCGCGCTCTTGCGGCACCTGCCGGCGACGCTCGCCGCGCGGCTGCTGCTGGTCGCGGTGTCACGCCACGCCTGGACCTTCGCCGGCAGCGGCGACTTCCGCGTACTGCGCGGTCAGCCGCCGAGCTTCGAACTGGCGGACTGTCCCCTGTGCCGCGATCTGCACACCGACACGCCGGCCTGCGCCTACTACGGCGCCACCTTCGGCGTGCTGTTCCGCGCGCTGGTGCATCCGCGGAGCGAGATAGAGGAGACGGCCTGTCGAGCCCGGGGCGATGCGCTGTGCCGCTTCACGGCACGCTGGTGAGGCGCGCGCGACGCCGTTGACGGGCGCCGCGCGCGGAGCTTCTGCGATCCGACTCAGGCGATGTGCTGGCGCACGAACTTGCCGATGCCGTCGATCGCTTCCTGGCCCTTGTCGAGCATGGGCGCGAACAGGTGCCAGACGTGGATCATCTCGTCCCACACCTCGATGGTGTGCTTGACGCCGGCCGCCTTCAGCTTGGCTTCGAGACGCGTGGTGTCGTCCAGCAGGGTCTCGGCGTCGCCCACCTGGATCAAGAGCGGCGGCAGGCCCTTGAAATCGCCGTGCAGCGGCGAGGCCAGCGGGTTCTTCGGATCCGCGCCCTGCAGGTAGGTGCCGGCCATCTGCCCGAGGCCTTCCTTCTGCACCATCGGGTCGACCGCCGCGCGGGTCTGCATCGAGGCGCCGGTGCCCTCCATGTCCGTCCAGGGCGAGATCGGCGCCGCGCAGGCCGGCAGGGCCACACCGTCGTCGCGCAGCTTGAGCAGGGTCGCCAAGGTCAGGCCGCCGCCCGCCGAGTCGCCGGAGATGGCGATGCGCGCGGCCGACACGCCCTGCGCCAGTAGCCAGCGATAGGCCGCGACAGCGTCGTCGACCGCGGCCGGAAAGGGATGCTCGGGCGCCATGCGGTAATCGATGGCCAGCACGCGGCCGTTGATGGCCTTGGCCAGGCGCTCGATGAGCGCGCGGTGCGACTGCACCGAGCCGAGCACGTAGCCGCCGCCGTGGAGATAGAGCAGCACGCGGCTGGCGTCGCCGCCGTTGGCGCTGAACCACATGCCCGGCACGCCGCCGGCATCGACCTTGGCGGCAGTGACGTCGGACAGGGAGGGCGTCATGCCGCCCATGGCGTCCAGGCCGGCGCGCATCTGTTCGAGCGTGGCGTCCGGCTTGATGATCGGGTTCTCGATGAGCATGGTGCGGATGGCGGCGAGCTGGGCATTGGCCATGGGGGTTCCCTCGTTGGTTGGATGTCAGTCAATCCGGATGTTAACCGAGCGCGAAAATGGGGACATCCGGCGAATGTCCCCGTGCTTTTCAGCGGTACTTCTTCAGCTCCATGCGCGCGAGCTGCTGGCGGTGGACCTCGTCCGGGCCGTCGGCCAGGCGCAGCACGCGGGACATGGCGTAGGCGGCGGCCAGGCCGAAGTCGTTGCTGGTGCCGCCGCCGCCATGGGCCTGGATGGCCCAGTCGATGATCTTGCCGGTGATATTCGGCACCGCGACCTTGATCATCGCGATCTCGGCGCGCGCGACCTTGTTGCCGACGGTGTCCATGCGGTGCGCGGCGTTCAAGGTCAGCAGGCGTGCCTGTTCGATCAGGATGCGCGACTCGGCGATGCGCTCCATGGTCACGCCGTTCTCCGAGACCGGCTTGCCGAACGCGACGCGCGACAGCGTGCGCCGGCACATGCGCTCCAGCGCGCGCTCGGCGCGGCCGATCTCGCGCATGCAGTGATGGATGCGGCCCGGGCCGAGGCGGCCCTGCGCTATTTCGAAGCCGCGGCCCTCGCCGAGCAGGATGTTCGAGACCGGCACGCGCACGTCCTTGAACAGCACCTCCGAGGCGCGGTCCGGCATGCCGTAGAAGCCGAACACCGGGATGGAGCGCAGCACCTGCACGCCGGGCGTGTCCATCGGCACCAGCACCATGGACTGCTGCAGGTGGCGATTCGGATTGTCCGGATCGGTCTTGCCCATGAAGATGCAGATCTTGCAGCGCGGGTCGGTGGCGTTGGTGGTGTACCACTTGTGGCCGTTGATCACGTACTCGTCGCCGTCGCGCACGATGGCCGACTGGATGTTGGTCGCGTCGGACGACGCCACAGCCGGCTCGGTCATCGCGAAACAGGAGCGGATCTCGCCGTCCAGCAGTGGCCGCAGCCACTTGTCCTGGTGCTCCTTGGTGCCATAGCGCGCCAGCACTTCCATGTTGCCGGTGTCGGGCGCCGAACAGTTGAAGACCTCGGGCGCGAGCAGCGAGCGCCCCATGATTTCGCAGAGCGGCGCGTACTCGAGGTTGGTCAGCCCCGCGCCGTGCTCGCTCTCCGGCAGGAACAGGTTCCACAGTCCCTCGGCGCGGGCCAGGGGCTTCAGTTCCTCGATCAGCGGCAGCACCCTCCAAGGCCCGTACTCCTCCGCCTCCTTCACGTGCCGCTCTTCGTTGGGATAGATGTGGCGGTCCATGAAGGCGTTCAGGCGCGCCATCAGTTCCTGAACTTTGGGCGATGGATCGAAGGACATCAGCAGGGCTCCTCGGCAGTGGACTCGAACGACACCCGCGCACCGCGAACGCGGACGAACGGCGCGCAGCGCGCGGCGGGTGATGGGGCCGCATAGTAGCGCGCGGCGACGGGCGGTTCCCAG
>JAIEQK010000266.1 GCA_019747795.1 Gammaproteobacteria bacterium
CGGCCGCGCGCCGTGCCGCGCCGAGCGCGCCGCTGGTCGATCGCGGCCAGGCGGTCGAGCCGCGCGGCTCCGGCCTGAACCCGCTGGTCGATGCCGCCACGGCGCTGTTCTCGCTGGCGCGCCAGCTGCACAACACTACCCGTCATCCCGATCCGGGCGCGCTGCGCACGCAGATGGCGCGCGGCATCGCGCGCTTCGACACCGCCGCGCGCGAGGGCGGCGCGACGCCGGAATCCGCCGTCACCGCGCGCTACGCGCTGTGCACCATGCTGGACGAAGTCGTGCTCACCACGCCCTGGGGCGCGGAGAGCCAGTGGAGCCGCCACAGTCTGCTGGCCGAGTTCCACAAGGAGACCTGGGGCGGCGAGAAATTCTTCGCCGCGCTCGAGCGCACGCTGCGCGAGCCGGCGCGTCATCTCAATCTCATCGAGTTCATGTACCTCTGCATGATGCTCGGCCTCGAGGGCAAGTACCGCGTGGTCGATCGCGGCCGCGACCAGCTCGCCGCGATCCAGGAACACACCTACCGCGCGATCCGTGGCGTGCGCGGCGAGTACGAGACCGAGCTCTCGCCCCATTGGCGCGGCGTGGAGGAGCGGCGCAATTTGCGCCATCCCATTCCGCTGTGGTCGGTGGCCGCGCTGACCGGCGTGCTGATGCTGGCGGCCTACATCGGCTTCAGCTACGGGCTCGCGCAGATCGCCGAGCCGCCCTACGTGGAGTTGAGCAAGATCGGCCGCGACGCGCGCCTGACCGCGGTGGTGAAGGCGGTGCCGCGCACGCTCACGCTGCGCGAACTGCTGGCCGCCGACATCAAGGCCGGCCTGGTGGACGTGATCGAGCAGACGCAAGGCTCGACGGTCGAGATTCGCGGTGACGGCTTCTTCAACTCCGGCAGCGCCGAAGTGCAGTCGCAGGTCATCCCGGTGCTGGAACGCATCGGTGACGCGATGAACCAGTTCGAGGAACCCATCCTGGTCGCCGGTCATACCGACAACGTGCCCCTATCAGGCGCGAAGCGCATGCGCTTCCCGACCAACTGGCACTTGTCCCAGGCGCGCGCGGAAGCCGTCGCCGCGGTGGTCGGCAGCCGCTTGAAGAAGGCCGAGCGCATCCGCGCCGAAGGCCGCAGCGACACCGAGCCCAAGGCGCCGAACGACACGCCCGAGGGGCGCGCGCAGAACCGGCGCGTCGACGTGACCCTTTTGAACGCGAGCCGCTGAGCCGGCTGCCCCAGGCGCATATCCCATGTCGACCAAGCAAATCGTTTTCTCGGTGCTGGGCCTGCTCGCGCTCTGCGCGCTGGTGTGGTTCGTCGGTCCGCTGATCGCCATCGGCGGCAAGGAGTGGCTCGCCGACGACATGACCCGGCTGATCGTCATCCTGGTCATCGTGCTCTTGTGGATGGCGAACCTGCTGCGCAAGGCACTCTCGGAGAAGAGCGCCGACAAGCAGCTCGCCGAGGGCCTCACCAAGGCCGAGCCCGCCGCCAAGGGCAAGGGCGCCGCGCCGGCCGACGGCCGCGCGATGGAACAGGAGCTGAAGCTCCGCGAGCGGTTCCAGGAAGCGGTCGAGGTGCTGCGCAAGAGCGGCGGCAAGAAGAACGGCAGCCTGTACGACCTGCCGTGGTACGTGATCATCGGGCCGCCCGGCGCCGGCAAGACCACCGCGCTCAAGAATTCCGGGCTCAAGTTCCCGCTTGCCGATCGCTTCGGCACCGAGGCGCTGCGCGGCGTCGGCGGCACGCGCGACTGCGACTGGTGGTTCACCGACGAAGCGGTGCTGCTGGACACCGCCGGTCGCTACCTGACCCAGGACAGCGACAAGGCGGTCGACAGCACCGCCTGGCAGACTTTCCTCAAGCTCCTGAAGCGCTACCGGCGCCGACGCCCGATCAACGGCGTGTTCGTCGCCATCAGCCTGGCCGAGGTGCTGACCGCCAACGAGCGCGAGCGCGAGGCGCACCTGCGCGCGTTGAAGCAGCGCATCCTCGAGCTCTACCAGGTGCTGGGCCTGCGCTTCCCGGTCTACCTCATGTTCACCAAGTGCGACCTGGTGGCGGGCTTCACCGAGTTCTACGACGACCTCGGCCGCGAAGAGCGCGAGCAGGTGTGGGGCGTGACCTTCGATCTCGACGAGCGCGACTACGGCGGCGCGCTGGCGCGTGAGTACGATGCGCTGCTCGGACGCCTGAACGATCGCCTGTTCGCGCGCCTGAACGCGGAGCGTGATCCCCATCGCCGCGGCATGATCTATGGCTTCCCGCAGCAGATGGCGACCTTCAAGGGCATTCTCGCCAGTTTCGTCGACGAGCTCTGCCGCGGCACGCGCTTCGAGGATTCTTTCCTGCTGCGCGGCGTGTACTTCACCAGCGGCACGCAGGAAGGCACGCCGATCGATCGCGTGATGGGCGCGGTGGCGCGCTCCTTCGGCCTCTCCGCGCAGTCCATGGGCGCGCTGTCCGGCGTCGGGCGCAGCTACTTCCTGACCGGTCTCCTGAAGCGCGTGGTGTTTCCCGAGGCCGACGTGGTCGGCGTCAACAAGCGCGCCGAGAAGCGCAGCGCCTGGCTCCGACGCGGCGCCTACGCGGCCTGCCTGCTGGCGCTCGCCGGCAGCATCGCGGCCTGGTCCAACGCTTTCAATCGCAACCAGGGCTACGTGCAGCAGATCAACCAGCGCATCGCCGCCTGGAACGACATCGCGCCGCAGCCCATCGAGGCCAGCACGCCGGTGGAGGAGATCCTGCATCGCCTCGACGTGCTGCGGGACATCGGCCGCTACGACGAGGAGTACCGCAAGGAACACCCCGACACCCACGAGCTCGGCATGTACCAGGGCGAGCGGCTCGACCAGGCAGCGAACGGCGCCTACCACCGCGAGCTGAACCGCGTGCTGGTGCCGCTGCTCGCCAATCGCATCGCGACCCAGCTCGGGCGTCTCGGGCGCGAGACGGATCCGAAGTACGCGGCGCTGAAGGCCTACGTGATGCTGGCGGAGCCCAGCCACCTCGACCAGGACTTCCTGAAAGCCTGGCTCGATCTGCACTGGGAGCAGGACTTCGCGCGCTCGCCGGAAGTGGTGCAGCGCCTGAACGATCACCTGGACGCGCTGTTCGCCGCTGGCGTGCAGGCGGGCGACGTCGATCAGAACCTGATCGACGAAACGCGCATGGCGCTGAACCAGACGCCGCTCGCCGAACTCGTGTATTCGCGCCTGAAGCGCGATGCGCTCGCCGACGCCGAGGGCGCGCTGGTGCCGGCCGAGGTGCTCGGGCCGCTCGGCGCGAAGGTCTTCTCGCGCAAGAGCGGCACGCCGCTCACCGAGCCGATCCCGAAGTTCTTCACCTACGACGGCTACTACAAGACCTTCCTGCCAGAGAGCAAGCTGCTCGCGGCGCGCGCGCGGAGCGAGTCCTGGGTGCTGGCCAATGCGCGTGACGAACTCACCGCCGGTGAACTCGCCAAGCTCGACCAGGACGTCACCCAGCTCTACTTCGCCGAGTACCTCGCGACCTGGAAGGGCTTCCTGAACGATCTCAGGCTCGCGCAGATGCGCTCCATCGATCACGGCATCGAGATCCTGGAGGCGCTGTCGGGCCGCAATTCCGCGCTGCGCGCGCTGCTGCAGATGATTGCCCAGAACACCAGCCTCGCGCAGGCGCCGGCGGGTCTCGCCGAGGCTGCAGGTTCGGTGACGGAGAAGGTCAAGGCGACCAAGGACGAACTCGCCAAGATGCTCGGCGTCGGCACCAAGGGCGGCGACGCGGCGCCGGCCGCGCCGGCCACCGCGCAGGTCGAGGACGCGTTTGCCGAGATCAACTCGGTGGTGAAGCCCGGCAAGGACGGCACGCTGCCGCTGGACATGACGCTCGAGCAGCTCGCCAAGCTCTATTCCGAACTCGACGCGGTGGCGAGCGCCGATCCGACCGCGCCGCCGCCCAAGCTCGCCGAGAGCCCGGTCAACCGGCGCATGAAAGAAATCGCCATCGGCCAGCCCGAGCCTTTGAAGACCTGGCTCATGCAGCTCACCAACAACAGCGCCGAGGTCGCCGGTCGCCAGGCCATGGCCGAGGTGAAGAAGAAGCAGAGCGCCGACGCGCAGGCGCTGAAGACCCAGATCAACGATGTGTGGACCGCCGAGGTGCTGCCCTTCTGCCGCAAGGCGGTGATGAACCGCTATCCGCTCAAGCAGGATTCGCAGACCGACGCGACGCTCCGCGACTTCGGCAAGCTGTTCGCGCCGGGCGGCATGATCGACAGCTTCGTCGCGACCAATCTCAAGCCCTTCATCGACAACACCGGCGAGCCCTGGCGCTGGCGGGCGGCGCAGGACGTCGACCTCGGCGCGTCACCGGCGGTGCTGAAGCAGCTGGAGGCGGCGGCCAAGATTCGCGATGCCTACTTCGTCAACGGCGGCGACCAGCCGGCCGTCGAGTTCGCCATGAAGGCGCTCAGCATCAACGGCAAGGCGCGCCAGGTGAGCTTCGACGTCGGCGGTCAGCAGGTGGTGTTCCAGCAGGGCAACACCCAGTACCAGTCGATAAAGTGGCCCGCGTCGAGCGCGAGCCTGGATGCGCAGGTCAGCTTCCTCGAGTGGTCGGGCAAGGTGTTCTCGCGGCGCAAGGACGGGCCCTGGGCGCTGTCCCGGCTGCTGGAGAGCGCCAAGCTCGAGAAGGTCACGGCCGACCGCCTGGTCGCGACCTTCCAGGTCGACGAACACACCGCGCAGTTCGAGATCCGCGCGACCAGCGTCATCAACCCCCTGCTGGTCGACGAACTGCACAACTTCAACTGCCCCGAGCGCTTCTGAGGATGGCGGCAGGGAGCGCGACCGGCTTCTTCGGCAAGCTGCCCGCGCTCGGAGACTTCGTCGAACGCGCGCTGCCATCCGAGTTCGTCACGCCCTGGGACGCCTGGCTGCAGCGCGCCATCGCCGCGAGCCGCGCGAGCCTCGGCGAGCAGTGGCTGGACATCTACCTCACCAGCCCGCTGTGGCGCTTCGTGCTGGGCGCCGGCCCCTGCGGCGCGCGCGCCTGGGCCGGCGTGATGATGCCGAGCGTGGATCGCGTCGGCCGCTACTTTCCCCTGACCGTCGCCACGCCCCTGCCCGCGGGCAGCGATCCCTTTGCGCTGCTCCAGGCCCATGACGCCTGGTTCGGCGCGGTGGAAACGCTTCTGCTCGGCGCGCTCGATGCCGAACAGCTCGACCCCGACGACTTCGCCGCCGACCTCACCGCCCTGCCGCCACCGGTCGGTGGCGCCGCGTCGGTGCGCGCCGCGCGTCTCTACGACGGCTGGCGCGTGGACCTCCCGGGCGGCTACGACGCGGCGGCGGTGGCGGGCGCCATCGCTGGCGACGCGCTCGTGGAGCTGAGCCTGTGGTGCAACGCCGGCGCCGCGGGCGCCCCGTCGGTCGTGCTGGCCTATACCGGCCTGCCGGCGGCCGACGCCTATACCGGGCTCCTGTGCGGCGGCGAGGCGGCGCCTGCGCCCTTCGCCGGGCTCGCGGCGGACGACTAGCCGCCATGCAGGCGCTGCTGGCCATCTCCGCGGCGGAATCGCACCTCGGCGCCGTCAGACGCATCAACGAAGACGCCTGTCTCGATCTGGCCGACCGGGGCCTGTGGGTGGTGGCCGACGGCATGGGGGGGCACCAGGCCGGTGATGTCGCCAGCCAGTCGGTGGTCGCCGCGCTCGCCGACATCGGCGGTTACCAGTCGATGGGCGAGTTCGTGACCGACGTCGAACGGCGCCTGTTGGCGGTCGACGCGCGCCTGCGCCAGGCGACCGGCGGCGACGAGGACGCGATGATGGGCAGCACCGTGGTGGCGCTGCTCGCCTGGCATCGACTGGTGGCCTTCGTGTGGGCGGGTGACAGCCGCGCCTACCGCCTGCGCGCTGGGCGACTGCGCCAGCTGACGCGCGATCACAGCGAAGTCGAGGAACTCATCGCGCGCGGCGAACTGACGCGCGAGGCTGCCGAGGCCCACCCGTCCGCCAACGTCATCACGCGCGCCATCGGCGCGCTTGAGGGCAGCGAGACGCTCGAAGTGGGCATGAGCGATCTGCGTCCGGGCGATCGCTACCTCCTGTGCAGCGACGGGCTCTACCGCGTGGTGAGCGACGAGGAACTCGCCGAACACCTCGCCACGTTCGCGCCCGACGAGATGTGTCGGCGGCTGATCGACCTCGCGCTCGCGCGCAATTGTTCGGACAATGTCACCGTGATCTGCGTCGAGTTTCCGGCGCACTGAATTCCAGGGAGTCTGCGGGAATGAGTTTTTCCATGAACTTCGGCAAGCCCGGCAAGGGCGGGGCGCCGACGCCGCGCGCGCCGGGCAAGCTGCGCATCGCGGTGCTCGGCGATTTCTCGGCGCGCGCCAACCGTGGCCTGCTCGATCGCGGTGACGCGCTCGCGAAGCGCAAGCCCATCCGCCTGGACGTCGACAACCTGGAAGACGTGCTGGCGCGCTTCGCGCCGACCTTGAACCTGCCGCTCGGCGCGGGCGGCGCGGTGGAGTTCAGCCCCACCTCGCTGGAAGACCTGCATCCCGACCAGCTCTACGAGAAGCTCGAGATCTTCGCCGAGCTGAATTCCCTGCGCCGTCGGCTCGCGAGCGCCAAGACCTTCAAGTCCGCCGCCGACGAGGTGCTGGGCTGGGCAGGCGTCGCCGAGTCGCTGACGGCCGCGCCGCGCCGCGCGCGCGGCAACGCGCTCAGGCTGGACGCCAAGCTCTCGGATTTCGCGCGCCTGGTCGGCGCGCCGACGGTCGACGCGCAGGCTCCGACCGAGGTCGATGAATTGCTCAAGCGCGTGGTCGGCCCGCACGTGGTGGCGGCCGACGATCCGGACCAGCCGGCGCTGGTCGCGGCGGTCGACAAGGCCCTGAGCGCGGCGATGTCGGAGGTGCTGCACCACCCCGACTTCCAGGCGCTGGAAGCGTCCTGGCGCTCGCTCGACTTCCTCGTGCGCCGTATCGAGACCGACGTGTCGCTGCAGCTCGTGGTGTTCGACGTGAGCGCGGAGGAGTTCGCGGCCGACCTGTCCTCGGGCGAGTCGCTGGACGAATGCGCGCTGTACAAGCTCCTGGTCGAGAACCCGGCGCTGGACGCCGACCAGGGACCCTTTGGCGCGATCATCGGCAACTACGGTTTCGAGATGACGCCACCCCACGCCGAATTGCTCGGCCGGGCCGCGCATCTCGCCGCCGCCGCGCAGGCGCCGTTCATCGCCGCCATCGGCACCGAGTGCATCAACGCCAAGCTCGAAGACCAGCATCCGCTGGTGACCCAGGCCTGGAACGCGCTGCGCGCGCTGCCGCAGGCGGGCTTCCTCGGTCTCATCACGCCGCGCTTCCTGCTGCGCGCACCCTACGGCGAGAAGAGCGAGTCTATCGACGCCTTCGAATACGAGGAGTTCGATTTCCACGCCGGCCTGAAGGCGCTCCTGTGGGGCAACCCGGCGATCGTCGCGGCGACCCTGCTCGGCAATGCATTCAGCGCGCAGGGCGCGAAGATGAAGTTGAACAGCGTGCTCGGCCTGGACGACATGCCCTACTTCTTCTACGAAGACCAGGACGGCGATCAGCAGGCCTTCCCCTGCGCCGAGCGCCTCTTGAGCGAGAAGCGCGCGACCCACGTGACGCAGCAGAACTTCATCCCGCTGCTGGCCTTGAAGGGGCGGCCGGAACTGCGTCTCGGCGGCTTCATTTCCGTCGCGGGCGGCGCGCTGCTCGGACCCTGGTCGCCGCCGGACAAGCTGGTCATGCCGACCTTCGCGGGCGCGGCCAGCGCCGCGCCGGCCCCGGCGCCAGTCGCGGTGGTCGAAGACGAGCCCGAGGAGGACGCGGTCAGCGTCGCCGAGATTGCAGAGAGCGCGGTTGAGGAAGAGGCCGCGCCGGAAGTCGAGATGGTTGCGGACGCGCCTGCGGAGGACAGCGATCCGGAGCTCGACGCCCTGCTGGCCGAGATCGAAGCGGCCGCCGCGCCGCCGCCGCCGGCCGACGAGGAGGAGATCGATCCGGAACTCGCGGCGCTGCTTGCCGATCTCGAGTAAGCGGTCCACCACACTGGAGCCATCGCCATGGGAATGCCCGCCTCGCGCATCACCGACCTGCATACCTGCCCCATGACCACGGGGCCCGTGCCCCATGTTGGTGGGCCCATCATCAAGGGCGCGCCCAACGTACTCACCTGTTTCATGCCCCAGGCGCGCGCGACCGATCAGTGCGTGTGCGTCGGTCCCCCGGACGTCATCGTCAAGGGCTCGGCCACGGTGCTGGTGGGCAACATGCCGGCCGCCCGCATCGGCGACCAGACTGCCCACGGCGGTGTGATCGTGCTCGGCGCGCCGACGGTGCTGATCGGCGGCTGAGCCAAACGGGGACAGACCACGGTTTCGCAGAAACCGTGGTCTGTCCCCGTTTGAACGATTTACAGCCGGCTCCCCACCGGACAGCTCGAACCACAGGCGCTCGCGCGCCCCAGTCCCCCGTTCGCAGTCAGCGCGGCCATCAGCGTCAGCGGCGCCAGGTTCGGCAGGCGCAGCGCGAGCGCGGCATTGAGGTTGAGCGACGCGATGGCATTGGCGCTCGCCATGAAGCTCGCGTTCAAGGTCGGCAGCGGCATGGGATAGGCGGGCGGGGTGACCAGGTTCAGCGGCGGCAGCGCGAGCAGCGGCTGCAGCGCGAGGCGCAGGTTGGCGGTGAGATTGGCCGAGGCGCTCACGTTCAGGCCGAGCGCGGTGAGGTTGGCGCGCAGGCCGAGCAGCGCGGCCAGCAGGGCGAGCAGGTTGAGATGGCCGGCCGGCAGCGTCGGCAGACGCAGCGAGGCGATGAGCCTCAGACTCGGCAGCAGGTTCAGGGGACCACCGAAGGCGGTCGCCGCCGCGCTCAGGCTCGCATAGGCATTGGCGCGTGCCACCGCGGTCATGTTGAGCCGCGACGCAGGCGCCGGCGCCCCGCCCGGCAGATTGAGCAGCGCGTTGATGCGCAGCGCGACACCAGGCGCGAGCAGATCTATCCCTAGGTTCGCGCGCAGGCTCGCGACCATCGACAGCGCGAACGACAGTCGGGTGATGGCCGGCAGCAGCGGCAACAGCGGCAGCAGCTGCGCGAGCAGCGCGGCGAGATTGATGTTCAGCGACGACACCGCGAGGCTCAAGCCCGAGGTGCCGCCCGGCGCCGACGGGTTGAAGCCGACCGCGGCACGCAGTTGCTCGGTGGCGGTGGCGGTGGCGCTGATCTGCTCGACCAGGTTGAGGCTGAGCGGCAGCGGCGGCAGGCTGAGCGCGAGGCGCGCGTTGAAGGCCATGCCGCTGGCCGCCGCGCGACTCGCCATGTGCGCGTTCAGCGTCTCCACCGCGGGCGGCAGCCGCAGGTTGCCGAGCGGCGCGAGTGGCAGCAGCGAGGCCAGCAGGCTCTTCAGGCTTTGCAGGCAGACGCAGCTCACGGCAGAGCGCTCAGGCCACCAGCAGCATGTGGGCGGCGAGCGAGCGCAGGGCACGCTCCACGCCGCGCGGCATGAGTTCGGCGACCTTGACCGGATCCTGCAGGCGCTCGCCGTCGAGATACATCAGCAGTTCGCCGCTCACGACCTTGGCGCCGAGCGTGGCTTCGAGCTCGGCGCGTTCACGCGTGCCGTCACACAACAGCGCCAGCGCGCGTTCCAGCGGCGGCGGCTCGACCCGCACATGGCGCTGGTTGGTCGCCCAGCCCCGGTTCGCGAGCTGCCAGCGCGCGAAGGGCGCGACACACGGACGCGCCGCGATCTCGAGCGTGAAGCGGTCCGGGTGGCGATACAGTTCGGCGATGCCGTTGGCCGCGCATTCCAGCACGACGCTGCCCACCTTGTGCGCGACGAATGGATCGTCTTCGGCCAGTCCAATCGCTGCCGCCGCTTCGGCCACCAGCGTCGCGACCGGCACCGCGGCGGGCATCTCCCGCGCGAGCACTTCCAGGACGCCGCGCTCCAAGGGCTCCTGCACCGTGATGCGCGCGCCGCTCGCATGGGTGAAGGTCGGTCCGTCCTGTTCCGCGCCTTCCTCGGGCGGATCGGCACGCAGAATGGCCGATACGCGATAGTCGGCCACGCTGGCCGCCACGATGTCGCGTTCCAGCGGCGTTTCCTCGTGACACATCAGGGTGCGGCGGAAGGTGCGGTTGCGCAGGAAATCGAGATACTGCTCGTGGCGAATGAGGTCCGGCGCGATGCGCGCGAGGGTCTCCCGCACCGTCGGCGAGAAGCCGTGGGGCAGCATGGCGTTCAGGCTCGCCTCGCCCAGGTAGCGCAGGCGGGCCGCGCTCATGCGCTCGGCGAACTGGTAGAAGTAGAGCGGTGTGTTGTTGACTTCCAGGTGCTCGTGGAAGAGGTAGGAGTCGTCACGGTCCTTCAGCACCGACAGCTCCTCGCGCAGCAGCTGGCCGTAGGCCCCATCGTCCGGCGCGGCCTCGACCAGGAACTTGAGCAGCGCGCGCGACTGGCTGATGCGCTCGCGATCGTCGGTGAAGCCGCGCGCGTGGTAATGCATCATCTCGCGCACGCTGCCGCGCAGGTGCCAGCCGGGATAGGTGTTGTAGCTGACGTAGCAGATCGAGCGCGCATGGGTGAGCTCGCGACAGAGCTCGAGGATGCGGGTCTGCACCGCGTCCGGCACCCAGGAGTACACGCCGTGGCAGATGATGTAGTCGAAGGGCTCGCCGTCGTGCCGCCAGGTCAGGATGTCGGCGCACACGAGCTCGATGTTGGTGAGGCCGTAGCCGGCGATGGCGGCCGCGCCGTCGGCGACCTGGGCGCTCGAGGCGTCGATGCCGACGAAGTGGCTGTCGGGAAAGTTCGCCGCCAGCGGCAGCAGGTTGCCCCCGCTCGCGCAGCCGAGCTCCAGCACCCGGCAGCGGGCCGGGTCCACGCCCTCGAGGCCGAACAGCCCGGCGATGCTCGCCAGGTACTCGGGCGTGGTGAAGGGAAACGGGTTGCTCTCGTAAGGGATGGCGTCGTAGGAGTTGGCTGCGTCGCTCTCGTGCTGGACGGCACTCACATCGGGGTCCTTGCGATCAGAATTCCGTGGGAGAGGAAGCGCCGGTAGCGCTCCGGGATCTCGGCCGGCAGCGCCTCGGCCGCGGCCACCATCAGCGCGCCGCTGACCGCGGTGCCGATCAAGCCCGGCGGCGGCGGCACGGGCTCGAGACCGACCGGCGCGATGTTGCCGCCGCCGCAGAAGGCCGCCTGCGCGACCAGCTGGGCCGACATGTCGCTACAGGCTTCGGCGGCGGCCTCGGCGGCGCGGCTGTGCGCCTCGGTCGGCCCCATGCACCAGGCCTCGGCGGCCTTGAGCGCGGCCTGCGCGTCGGCGCCGAGCTCGCGCTCGAGCGGCACGCAGGCGCATGCCCAGGCGACCGCATCGGCCGGTGGCAGCGCGTGTGCGAGATAGGTCAGCGCGTCGCTCAGCAGTTCGGCCTGGATCAGCGCGGACAGCAGGGCGGTGGGCGCCGGGTCGTCGGCCAGCAGTTCGCGGGTGGCCGGCTCCACGTCCAGCGTGGCGCACACCGCCTGCGGGCGGCGGGCGGCCAGTCTGACCAACGGATCCTGTTCGGTGTTCGGGGTCGCGGTCATCGTTCCTGTCCGCTCAGTTGATCTTCACGATGCCGCCCTGCAGCGTCAGGGCGATGCCGCCGGCGAGCTTCGCGCTCATGCCACCCTTCATGTCCAGCAGCATGTTCCCCTTGATGGTGACCTTCATACCCTGGATCAGGATGCCCTGCTGGTCGATGACGATCTTGTTGCCCCCGACCTTGAGCGTGATGGACTTGGCCGCGTCGGTCGTGTGCGCGCCGGCGCTCAGCTTCAGGGTGTCGTCGCCGGTCTGAATGGTGGTGGCGCGGCTCTTGTTGATGGTGTTGGTCTGCTTGCCGGCCTTCAAGGTCAGGGTGTCGTCGCCGGTCTTAAGCGTCACCGAGCGATGCTTGTTGATGGTGACGGTCTGGTTGCCGTCCTTCATGCCCTTGCCTTCGCCGATGGTGATGGTCTCGTTGTTGCCGATGGTGATGGTGCGGTCGTGGTAGATGCCGATGGTCTGGTCGCCCTTGTCCATCTTCTCGTAGCCGACCTTGAGCGTGTCGTTGTTCTCCACCACCCGGTTGAAGTCTTTCTGGGCGTGGAAATAGATCTCCTCGGCGTCCTTCTTGTCCTCGAAGCGCAGCTCGTTGAAGGTCGTCGCATCGCCCTTCGTCGAGCTCATGCTCTTCATCGTGCTCTTGGTGGCGTTGGCCGGCAGCTCGTAGGGCGGCATCTGGTCCTTGTTGTAGACCCGGCCGGTGACGATGGGACGGTCCGGATCGCCTTCCAGGAACTCGACGATGACCTCCTGCCCGACGCGCGGCAGGTAGATGTGGCCCCAGTTCTTGCCGGCCAGCGCGCTCGACACCCGCACCCAGCAGGATGAGGTATCGTCCGCCTTGCCGTGGCGGTCCCAGTGGAACTTGAGCTTCACCCGGCCGTACTTGTCGGTGTGCAGCTCGGTGTTCTGCGGTCCGGTGACGACCGCGGTCTGCGGGCCGCGAATGGACGGCTTGCGGTTGGTGCGCGGCGGGCGGAACGGCGTGGCGCTCTTGATGGCCACGTAGTTCGAGCTGAAGCGGTAGTTCAGGTGATCGCCCTGGGTGCCGAGCTCGTGCTGGGTGGAGGCCAGTTCGTGGGTGGCCTCTATGACCAGGTACTCCTGGTTCAGCGCGGTGCGCGGAAAACCCTCCAGGGTGAACAGGTGCCCGACGCCGATGCCGCGTGCGTTGCCGCGCCCGATGAAACGCTCGTGGGGCATCTGCAGCTCCTCGCGGCGCACGCCCGCGTAGCGCTTGCCCTCGGCCTCGGTCAGGTGCGGACCCGGGTAGTCGAAGAACTGCAGCTTGGAATCCGTGGTGCCCGCCGCGTTGGTCGAGTTGGTCTTGAGGCTGGTCTGGGTAAGGGTCGGATTCTCGAAGTCGTAGTTCAGGTGCTCGTAGCCGAAGGTCTCCACCTCGTAGACCTCGCGCCACTCGAAAATGAAGTCGTTGGCGTAGTCGTCCTTGTCACTGGCGCGGTAGGTGACGTTCTCGTAACCGGCCGCCGGGTCGTGGCCGATGGCGCCGTCGCACAGCACCAGGGTGTGCTTGTCCTCGGCGTGGTCGAAGTAGTAGTAGATGCCCTCTTCCTGCATCAGGCGATGCACGAAGTTGAGGTCGTCCTCCCGGTACTGCACACAATAGGTGCGCGCCGCGTAGCTGCCCTGCAGGGCATCCTCGAAGTCGACGAACTGGTGGTCGCGGAAGATGCCCTCGGTGATGATCCAGGGCACGGTCTTGTCCTGGAAGATGCGACAGTCGGTGGTGCGGGTCAGCAGCCAGGGCCAGGGCCTGAGCATCACCTTGTACAGCGCGAAGCGGCCGGAGGCGCCGGCCAGTTCGATCTGCGCGACGCGGCCGTGGAAGTAGCGGCTGCCGCCCGACAACGCCATGCCGACGCCCATGCCCTTGCCGAGCAGCGCCTTCATGTCGATGTCGAAGTTCAGGTTCTGCAGGTCCAGCTCGATGACGTAGGGCTGGCCCATGCGTTCGGTCATCTTCAGGGACCGCACTTCGAAGCCGAGATTGGGGACTTCGCAGTAGACCGTCAGCGTGGCCGCCGCAGGGCTGGAACCGCCGGCGCTGGAACTCGATGGCGATGGCAAGGGTGCTGCTCCTGGATTGCGTGTCGCGTGACAGCCCCCACATCAAACAGGGCGAGCTTGTCCATCAGCGCGGCGTACGGATAATATCGAAAGACGAAGCGCGATGGGCTGTCATCGACGTCCAACGCCTCTCGGCCGCGCTTCTTAAGCACCTGTAATCATCGTCCGCCGTTCGCTCCGAGCGCACCGCGGTAAAGGGAACGACGGCGCACTCGATGCTCGCTTCGCAGACGACTTTGCGCACGGGGACGTGCGTCTGACCATGCCGTTGGACGTCGCCTCCCTTCTTGCCCCCCTGGCCGACGACGCACCGGCCGGTGACAACCTCGAATACGACGCCGCCTACATCGAACTGGGTACGATTTCCCAGCGCAAACCCGACCAGCAGTACGGCGCCACCGTGGTGCCGGGCGAAGAGCCCGACTGGGGCGAGGTGCAGTCGGCGGCGGTCGGCGTGCTGGAACGCACCCGCGACCTGCGCCCGGCCATGATCCTGGCCCGCGCCCTGGTCAGGAACGAAGGCTTCCCCGGCCTGCGCGACGCGCTCGCCCTGGTCGACGGCTACTGCGAACAGCTGTGGGACAGCGTGCACCCCCAGCTCGACCCCGACGACGACAACGACCCGACCATGCGGCTGAACGCGATGCTCACGCTGGTCAACGTCGCGGCCGTGCTGAAGCCGCTGCGCGAGGCGCCGCTGGCGCGCTCGCGCATGCTGGGCGCCGTCAGCCTCAAGAATCTGGACGACATCGAGGCGGCCGCCAAGGCGCCGCCGCCCGGCGATGACGAGTCCGCTCCGGCGCCCGCGCCTGGCCTCGGTGCCGGCGACGTCGAGGCCATCTTCCGCGACTGCCCGCTCGAGGACCTGCAGGCCTTCGTCGGCGCGATGCGCGAGGGCATCACGCTCGCCCGGCACCTCGAGGCGACGGTCACCGACAAGTGCGGCGCGAGCGACGCGCTCGACATGTCACCGCTGGTCGCGGTGCTGAAGGAAGCCGACGCCGTGGCGGGTCCATGGCTCGCGCGCCGCGAGGCGGAGGCCGGCGGCACCACCACCGAGGTCGCGACGGACGACGGCGCGGCGGCGGCGGTCGATGGCGCGCCCGCGGCGCGGGTCGTCACCCAGGTGGTGCGGGCCGGCGTGAACTCGCGCGACGACGCGCTGCGCGCGTTGGACGAACTCGTCCGCTACTTTCAGGAGAACGAGCCGACCAGCCCGGTACCGCTGCTGCTGGCCCGCGCGCGTCGCTGGGTGACGATGGACTTCATCGCCATCCTCGAGGACTTCGCGCCGGACGCCGCGCGCGAGGCCGAGCGTCTGCGCGGCTCGCAGGGCTGACGACGGTTTCAAGGGGGGCGATCCGCGAGGACGCCGATTCAGGGTTTGGTGGCGGCATGCCGATACCCGGCGTTCCGAGCAGCTAACATTTGGCCACAGGGCCCCTCGAACGGGGGCAGGCAAGAGGAGGCCGTCATGGCGAAGGCAAGCAGTCAGAAGTTCATCTCGCGCAATCGCGCGCCGCGTGTGCAGATCGAGTACGACGTCGAACTCTACGGTTCGAGCAAGAAGGTGCAGCTGCCCTTCGTGATGGGCGTGATGGCCGACCTGTCGGGCAAGCCCGCCGAGGCGCTGCCGCCGGTCGACAAGCGCAAGGCGCTGGAAATCGACGTCGACAACTTCGACGACCGCCTTAAGGCGATGAAGCCGCGGGTCGCGTTCCGCGTGCCGAACACCCTGACCGGCGAGGGCGACCTCTCGGTCGACATCTCGTTCGAGAGCATGGACGACTTCTCGCCCGCGGCGGTCGCGCGCAACGTCGAGCCGCTGCGCAAGCTGCTCGAGGCCCGCACCCAGCTGTCCAACCTGCTGACCTACATGGACGGCAAGAGCGGCGCCGAGGAACTCATCAGCAAGGTGCTGGCCGACCCGGCCCTGCTGCAGGCGCTGGTCGCGGCGCCCCAGGGCGGCGACAAGCCGGCCGGCGACGCCTGAGCGGCGCCAGGCCCTCGGCACACACCACGCGTTCAACGTCGATCAAGTTGAAGGGACCCTCCCATGGCTGAAACAGAAGCGCTAGGCGCGGCACAAGCAGAAGGCGTGACCTTCGAGGCAAGCGAGTTTTCCGCGCTGCTGCAGAAGGAATTCAAACCCACCTCGGACTCCGCCAAGTCGGCGGTCGAGACCGCGGTGCAGACGCTGGCCCAGCAGGCGCTGGCCGACACCTCGCTGGTCTCGCACGACGCGATCCGCTCCATCGAGGCGATCATCGCGGCGCTCGACAAGAAGCTCACCGAGCAGGTCAACGAGATCATCCACCACGAAGACTTCCAGGCCCTGGAAGGCGCGTGGCGTGGTCTGCACTACCTGGTGAACAACACCGAGACCGACGAGCAGCTCAAGATCCGGGTCATGAACATCTCCAAGAAGGAGCTGCACAAGACCCTGAAGAAGTTCAAGGGCACGGCCTGGGATCAGAGCCCGATCTTCAAGAAGATGTACGAAGAAGAGTACGGCCAGTTCGGCGGCGAGCCCTATGGCTGCCTGGTCGGCGACTACCACTTCGATCACAGCCCGCAGGACGTGGAGCTGCTCGGCGAGATGGCGCAGGTGGCGGCCGCCGCCCACGCGCCGTTCATCACCGGCGCGGCGCCGTCCATCATGCAGATGGAGTCCTGGCAGGAACTGTCCAATCCGCGCGACCTGACCAAGATCTTCCAGACCCCGGAGTACGCCGCGTGGCGTTCGCTGCGTGAGGCCGAGGACTCGCGCTACATCGGTCTGGCCATGCCGCGCTACCTCGCGCGTCTGCCCTACGGCGCGAAGACCAGTCCGGTCGACGAGTTCGACTTCGAGGAAGACGTCGAGGGCGCCCAGCACGACAAGTACGTGTGGGCCAACGCCGCCTACGCCATGGCGGTCAACGTCAACCGCTCGTTCAAGGAATACGGCTGGGCGACCCGCATCCGCGGCATCGAGTCCGGCGGCGCGGTCGAGGGCCTGCCGACCCACACCTTCCCGTCCGACGACGGCGGCGTGGACATGAAGTGCCCGACCGAAATAGCGATCAGCGATCGGCGCGAGGCGGAACTGGCGAAGAACGGCTTCATGCCGCTCATCCACCGCAAGAACTCCGACATGGCGGCCTTCATCGGCGCGCAGTCGCTGCACAAGCCGGCGGAGTACGAGGATCCGGACGCCACCGCGAACGCCAACCTGGCCGCGCGCCTGCCCTACCTGTTCGCAACCTGCCGCTTCGCGCACTACCTGAAGTGCATCGTGCGCGACCGCATCGGCAGCTTCGCCGAGAAGGACGAGATGTCCGCGTGGCTCAACTCCTGGATTCGCCAGTACGTCGAGCCTAACCCGGCGACGGCCTCCGAGGAAGCCAAGGCCCGGCGCCCGCTCGCGGCCGCCGAGGTGCAGGTGGAAGAGGATCCGGAGAACCCCGGCTACTACTCGTCGAAGTTCTTCCTGCGGCCGCACTACCAGCTGGAAGGCTTGACGGTGTCGCTGCGCCTGGTGTCGAAGCTGCCGTCCGCCAAGGGCGGCTGAGGTCGAGAGACATGACGGGCGCCGCGAGGCGCCCGCGGATTTCCCGGTGGGGCTTAGCGTCGTCGCCGGCTTGTGGTTGGAACGTGCAATTAGGAGAGCGACAAGATGATCGTAATGAAACTGGATCCCATCAAGGGTGATTGCAAGCTGACGGGCTTCACCGACTACATCACCCTCGATGACGTGAGCTGGGATATCAACCGCGAGCCCAAGGAAAGCGGTAAGGGCGTCACCCAGGACCTGAACTTCGGCATCCCGGAAGCGGGTTCGGTGAACGTCACCAAGAGCATGGACATGGCCTCGGTCGATCTCATGCAGATGGCCACCGGCGGCGGCGCCTCGCCGGCTGAGTGCGTGATCAAGTTCATCCAGTCCGGCATGGGCTCGAACGCCACCGAGTACAAGACCTATCTCGAAATCTCGCTGAAGCGCCCGGTGGTGAAGAAGTGGGGCATCAACGGTTCGGGTGACGAGCGTCCGACCGAGACGGTGGAAATCATGTACAACTCGATCAAGATGAAGTACACGTCCACCGACGACAAGGGTTCGCCGACCGACTTCGGCCCGAAGGGCTGGGACCTGGTGGCGGGCAAGGCGATTTAATCTCGCCATGTCCATCGCTCGCCACGACGTCAGCCGGAGCCTCTGCCCGTGAGTACGACCGATCTTGCGGCCCTGATTCGGGAAGGCAATCTGGCCGGCGCCATGGCGGGCGCCAAGGACCTGGTGCGCAAACAGCCCGCCGTGGCCGCGCACCGGGTTCTTCTGTTTCAGCTCTTCACCGTCGACGGCGAGTGGGACAAGGCGCTCACCCAGCTGGAAGTGGTGGGCGATCTCGACAAGCTCGCGCTGCCGATGGTGCAGGCCTACCGTGAGGTGCTGCGCTGCGAGGCGCTGCGCGCGAGCGTGTTCGCCGGCCAGCGTTCGCCCATGGTGTTCGGCGATCCCGAGCCGTGGGTCGCGCTGCTGCTCGAGGCGCTGCGCGCCAGCGCGGCGGGCAAGTACGCCGAGGCCGCCGCGCTTCGCGAGCAGGTCTTCGAGCAGGCGCCGGCCACCGCCGGCAGCCTCGATGGCGAGCCCTTCGAGTGGATCGCCGACGCCGATACGCGACTCGGCCCGATGCTCGAAGCCGTGATCAAGGGTCGCTATTTCTGGATTCCCTTCACGCGCATCAAGCAGGTGAGCTTCGAGGCGCCGAGCGATCTGCGCGACATGGTGTGGACGCCCGCCGAGTTCACCTGGACCAACGGTGGTCAGCAGGTCGGCTTCGTGCCGACGCGTTACCCCGGCTCCGAGTCTCACGCCGATCCGCGCGTGCGGCTCGCGCGCATGACCCAGTGGGACGAGCCCGCGCCCGAGACCTACGTCGGACTCGGCCAGCGGCTGTTCGCGACCGACGCGGGCGATCACGCCCTGCTCGACGTGCGCAGCATCGAGTTCGCGGTCCAGGCCGACGAAGACGCTTCGGCTGCCGGTTGACGTGCTCGTCCACGCGTGGCCGACAACGCTTCCCAGGATCGCATCCTTCCGTCGCTGCTCGAACGCCTGACGGACGAGGAGCCCGAGCGTAAGCAGGACACCCGCGAGCAGCGCGTGCTGTCCATGCGCCGCTACAAGGAGAGCGTGCTGCGCGATCTCGCCTGGCTGTTGAACACCACCAACGCCGGCATGGGCAACGAGATGCGCGCCCACCCGGAGGCGGCGCGCTCGGTGCTCAACTTCGGCATTCCCGATCTCGCCGGCACCACTTCGTCGACGGTCAATCCCCATACCCTCGCGAAGGCCATTCGCGAAGCCATCCTGGTGTTCGAGCCGCGCATCCTCGCCCACACCCTGGACGTACAGCTGTCGGTCGACGACGACAGCCGGCTGCACAACCGCCTGGAGATGATCATCACCGGCGACCTGTGGGCCTCGCCGGTGCCGGTGCACGTGCTGGTCAACACCGCCGTGGATCTCGAGACCGGCGCCTTCGGCGTGAGCGAGCAGGGCTGAAGCCGTGGATCCGCGCCTGCTCAAGTACTACAACCGCGAGCTGCAGTTCATTCGCGAGGCGGGCGCCGAGTTCGCGACCGAGTTCCCGAAGATCGCCTCGCGGCTCAGCCTCGAAGGCTTCGAGTGCGCGGACCCGTACGTCGAGCGGCTGCTGGAAGGCTTTGCCTTTCTCGCCGCGCGCGTGCAGCTCAAGTTCGACAGCGAGTACCCGCGCTTCACCGAACACCTGCTGCATACCGTCTATCCGCACTACCTCTCGCCGATGCCGTCGATGGCGGTGGTGCAGTTCCAGCCGGAACTGACCGACGCGAATCTCGCCACCGGCTTCGAGCTCCCGCGCGATACCGTGCTGCGCAGCCAGGTCCCGGCCGGTGAGCAGACCGCCTGCGAATACCGCACCGCCCACGCGCTGACCTTGTGGCCCCTGGTGCTGACCGAGGCGACCTATGTCGCGACCGCCGGCGATCTCGCCGCGCTCGGCGTCAATCAGAATCGCAACGCGCGCGCTGGCATTCGGCTCGTGTTCGAGGTGACCGCCGCGCTCACCGCCGACAAGCTCGCGCTCGACACGCTGAACCTGTTCCTGCCTGGCAACAACCCGACCGCCATCCGCCTGCACGAGCAACTGCTCGGCAACGCGCTCGGCTGCGTGGTGCGACCGACGCGCCGTCCCGCGCCCTGGCAGAAGCTCCTGCCCGCTTCGGCGCTGCGCCAGGTGGGCATGGAGAACGACCAGGCGCTGCTGCCCCACGGGCCGCGCTCCTTCAGCGGCTACCGCCTGCTGCAGGAGTACTTCGCTTTTCCGCAGCGCCTGATGTTCGTCGAGCTGACCGGGCTGAAGGCCGCGCTCGCCGCCTGCGAGGACAACACCTTCGAGATCATCGTGCTGCTCAGCCGTTCGGACTTCGAGCTCGAGCGCGCGGTCCCGACCCAGGACTTCGCGCTGCACTGCGCGCCGGTGGTGAACCTGTTTCCCAAGCGCGCCGACCGCATCCACATGAACGAGCGCGACGCGGAATTCCACGTCGTGCCCGATCGCACGCGGCCGCTCGACTTCGAGGTCTACGCGGTGACCGGCGTGAGCGGCTTCGACAGCAATATCGAGCAACCCTTCCAGTCCTTCTATTCTCATCACGACCTGATGGCGACGCGGGACGCGGGGCGTTATTACTCGGTGCACCGCATGCCACGCGTGCTGTCGGCACAGCAGCGCCAGCACGGCACGCGCTCGACCTATGTCGGCAGCGAGGTCTACGTGAGCCTGGTGGACGCCAACGAGCGGCCCTACGCGAGTGGTCTGCGCGAGCTGTCGGTCGACACGCTGTGCACCAACCGCGATCTCACGCAACTCCTCGGCAGTGGCGGCGGCAGCGCGGAATTCCAGCTCTACAGCGGTGGGCCGGTGGTCAGCGTGCGCACCATGGCCGGCCCGACCAAGCCCCGCCAGGCACCCTTCGAGGGCGACACCCACTGGCGCATCATCAGCCACCTTTCCAGCAACTACCTGACGCTGCTGGACAGCGACGAACGCCAGGGCGCGGCCGCGCTGCGCGATCTGCTCGGGCTGTACGGCGACGTCCAGCAGGCGAGCATCGCCAAGCAGATCGAGGGTGTGCGCTCCATCGGCTACAAGCCGATCAACCGGCGTCTGCCGTCGCCCGGTCCCATCGCCTTCGGGCGGGGTCTCGAGATCCGCCTGGAATGCGAGGAGCAGGCCTTCGAGGGCGTCGGCATCTTCCTGCTCGGCACCGTGCTCGAGCAGTTCTTCGCGCGCTACGTTTCGATCAATTCCTTCACCGAGATGGTGCTCACGAGCACCACCCGTGGCGAGGTGATGCGGTGGCCGGCGAGACTGGGTCGCAGACACACCTGCTAGCGCTCTACCAGGCCCTGGGCGAGAAGCCGTGGCGCCACGGCTTCTACACCGCCCTGCGCCGCATCGAGGCGCTGAACGCGGAGCGCCCGCGCTTCGGCGCCGGCCAGCGCCTGCGCGACGACCCGATACGCATCGGCCAGGAGCCGGCGCTGACCTTCGCGCCCTCGACGCTCGCGAGCTTCACCTCGCGCGCCGATCTACCGCCGCGCCTCGAAGTCTTCTTCCTCGGCCTGTTCGGCCCGCAGGGGCCGCTGCCCATCCACCTCACCGAGTACGCGCGTGAGCGGCGCCGCAATGCCGGTGATGCGACCTTCGCGCGCTTCGCGGATCTCTTTCATCACCGCATGCTGTCGCTGTTCTACCGCGCCTGGGCGCTGAACCAGCCGACCGCGGACTACGACCGGCCAGAGGACAGCCTGGCGGCCAGCCATCTCGGCTCGCTGTTCGGCATCGGCCGCGCGGTGCTCCGGCACCGCGACGCCGTGCCGGACGACGCCAAGCTGCACTATGCCGGTCATCTCGCCAACCAGTCGCGCCACGCCGAGGGCCTGGCCTCGATGGTCGCGGACTTCCTGCGCGTCGCGGTCGAGATCACGGAACTGGTCGGGCAGTGGATCGACATCCCGGATGGCGGCATCTGCCGCCTGGGCGAGGACCCGCAGGTCAGCACGCTCGGCATGAACGTCATCATCGGCACCCGCGTGTGGACCGGGCAGCAGAAGTTCCGCATTCGCCTCGGGCCGCTGTCCTATGCCGATTACCGCCGCCTGCTGCCGGGCGGTCAGTCGCTCGCGCGGCTGGTCGCGCTGGTGCAGAACTACCTGGCCGACGAACTCGACTGGGAGGCCAACCTGGTGCTCAAGCAGTCGGAGGTGCCGCCGGCGCGCCTCGGCGAGCATGTGCAGCTCGGCTGGACCACCTGGCTGGGGTCGGCGCCGCCGGCCACCGACCGTGACGATCTGCGGCTCAATCCGCGCATCATGACCTGACAGCGGACGACGCCACGGCCCGCCGCTTCGAACGTCTATACTCGCAACCGCCAAGCACCGACCAACAGCAATGAGGAAGCATCGTGAGTGACATCAGTCGTCGAGCCCTATTCGGCAAGCTGAACAGCGTCGGCTACAAGGCCATCGAAGGGGCCACCGTGTTCTGCAAGCTGCGCGGCAATCCCTACGTAGAACTGGTGCACTGGTTCCACCAGGTGCTGCAACTGAACGACTCGGACCTGCATCGCATCATCAAGCATTTCGAACTGAACCCGTCCAAGCTCGCCAAGGATTTCACCGACGCGCTCGATCGTCTGCCGCGTGGCGCGAGTTCGGTGTCGGATCTCTCCTCGCACGTCGATGAAGCGGTCGAACGCGGCTGGGTGTACGCGAGCCTGGTGTACAACGAGTCCCAGGTGCGCACCGGCCACCTGGTGGTGGGCATCGCCAAGACGCGCGCGCTGCAGCAGCAGTTGGTCGCCATCTCGCGCGAGTTCGAGAAGGTCAAGCCCGAGGCGCTGGCCGACAATTTCCGCGACATCGTCGCCGGCTCGCCCGAGGAGGGCATGAGCGCGGCCGACGGCTCGCAGCTCGGCAGCGCCGGTGAACCGGGCGAGGCGAGCGGCGCGATGGCGCCGGCGCAGATGGGCAAGGGCGAGGCCCTGGCGCGCTACACCGTCGACCTCACTGAACAGGCGCGCAGCGGCAAGATGGATCCGATAGTCGGCCGCGACGACGAGATTCGCCAGGTGATCGACATTCTCATGCGTCGTCGTCAGAACAATCCCATGCTGGTCGGCGAGGCGGGCGTGGGCAAGACCGCGGTGGTGGAAGGCTTCGCGCAGCGCATCGCGGCCGGCGACGTGCCGCCACCCTTGCAGGGCGTGCAGCTGCGCGTGCTGGACGTCGGCCTGCTGCAGGCCGGCGCGAGCATGAAGGGCGAGTTCGAGAACCGCCTGCGCCAGGTGATCGACGAGGTGCAGTCCTCGCCGAAGCCCATCATCCTGTTCATTGACGAAGCCCACACCCTGGTCGGCGCCGGCGGCGCGGCCGGCACCGGCGACGCCGCCAACCTGCTGAAGCCCGCGCTCGCGCGCGGCAGCCTGCGCACGGTCGGCGCCACCACCTGGGCCGAGTACAAGAAGTACATCGAGAAGGATCCGGCGCTGACCCGTCGCTTCCAGACCGTGCAGGTGCCCGAGCCCGACGAGGCGAAGGGCATCCTCATGATGCGCGGCATCGCCTCGGTGATGGAGAAGCATCATCGCGTGCAGGTGCTGGACGAGGCGCTGGAGGCGGCAGTCAAGCTCTCGCACCGCTACATCCCCGCGCGCCAGTTGCCGGACAAGGCGGTGAGCCTGTTGGACACCGCCTGTGCCCGCGTCGCGGTCAGCCACCACGGCAAGCCCGCCGAGGTCGAGGACTGCCAGCGCCGCATCGAGGCGCTGGACAACGAACTCGCGATCCTCGCCCGTGAAAAGGCCATCGGCATCGACACCGCCGCGCGCGAGGCCGATGCGAGCGCCAAGCTCGAGACCGAGAAGGCGCGGCTCGCCGAACTCGAGCCGCGCTGGGCGGCGGAAAAGGCGCTGGTCGACGCCATTCTCGAACTGCGCGCGAAGCTGCGCGGCGACAAGCAGCCGGTGGAGGGCGTGACCGTCTCGCCGCTGGACGACGCCGGGCGCGCCGCGCTGCTGGCGGAACTCAAGACCCGGCAGGACGAACTGGCGGCCATGCAGGGCGACAACCCGCTCATTCTGCCGAGCGTGGATGCGCACGCGGTCGCGTCGGTGGTCGGCGACTGGACCGGCATTCCGGTCGGACGCATGGTCAAGGACGAGGTGAAGTCGGTGCTGGAGCTGGCGGACACGCTGAAGAAGCGCGTCATCGGCCAGGATCACTCCATGGAGATGATCGCGCGCCGCATCCAGACTTCGCGCGCGGGCCTCGACAATCCCAACAAGCCTATCGGCGTGTTCATGCTTGCCGGCCCCTCCGGTGTCGGCAAGACCGAAACCGCGCTGGCGCTCGCCGAGGCGCTCTACGGCGGCGAGCAGAATGTCATCACGATCAACATGAGCGAGTTCCAGGAGGCGCACACCGTCTCGACGCTCAAGGGCGCGCCGCCCGGCTACGTCGGCTACGGCGAGGGCGGCATCCTGACCGAGGCGGTGCGGCGCAAACCCTACAGCGTGGTGCTGTTGGACGAAGTGGAGAAGGCGCACACCGACGTGCACGAGATCTTCTTCCAGGTGTTCGACAAGGGCCAGATGGAGGACGGCGAAGGCCGTCTGATCAACTTCAAGAACACCCTCATCCTGCTGACCTCGAACGTCGGCTCGGATCTCATCATGAACATGTGCAAGGACCCGGAGCTGCTGCCCGATCCGGAAGGCATCGCCCAGGCCATGCGTCAGCCGCTGTTGCAGGTGTTCCCGGCGGCGCTGCTCGGCCGCATCGTGGTCATTCCCTACTACCCGCTGTCCGACAGCATGATCAAGGAGATCACCCGGCTCCAGCTGCGTCGCATCGAGAGCCGCGTGCGCGAGAACCACAAGGTGCCGTTCACCTACGACGACGCGGTGGTGGACCTGGTGGCGAGCCGCTGCACCGAACTCGAGAGCGGCGGTCGCATGATCGATTCGATCCTGACCAACACCGTGCTGCCGCGCATGAGCGAGGAGTTCCTGAAGCGCATGCTCGAGGGCAAGCCCGCGGCGCGCGTGCACATCTCGGTGGTGGACGGCGATTTCACCTACTCCTTCGACTGACGGAGCGGCGCGCGCATGGCGGCGGACGACATCGATACCAGCGTGGAGAAGGGCGTGCTCTACGTCGAGGTACGCAACCTGATCAGCAAGGACTACAGCAAGGGCCAGGGGCTGATCGATTTCCAGCCCCTGATGTTCAAGCTGTCCATTCCCCTGAACCCGGTTACGTCCAAGGGCAAGGGCTCGGCCGACAAGGAGCAGGAGAAGGTCTACAAGGCGGTGCGCACCAAGGCCTTCACCGTGGTCGCCGGTATCAAGCAGAAGGTCAACGCCGAGACCGAGAAGCTCTTCAAGGACGTGGTCACCGCCTGGCAGGCCGACCAGAAGGGCGACGCCGGCGCCTACAAGAAGGCTGCCGCGCTGGTGAAGACCGGCGAGAAGCGTCTCGAGGACATCGTCGCCGCCGGACCGCAGGCGGTGCGCCAGGCGGCCGAGCGCGAGGTCAAGGGTGATTCCAACTTCGAGTCCAAGCGCCTGGACTCGGTCGGCACCTGGGGTTTCGCCCGTTCGCCCGGCATCACGCTGGCCGCCGGCCAGTTCCAGAGCATCTCGCCGGATGACAACGACGCCAACGACGAAGTCGAGAAGAACATCAAGGCCGCCAAGGCCGCCGCTGGCACGAGTTCACCGATGCAGTTCGTGCTGGCCTCGGGCACTGACCCGGGCCTCATGATCAAGAAGCGCATCACCAACACCGACATCGTCGACGCCAAGGAACGGCGCAAGGGCTCGGGCCCGATCTTCTTCGGCTCCATCCTCATGGACCGCAGCAAGTACGTCTTCGAACTCGACAAGGACTGTTCCAAGGGCACCGGCGACAAGCTCTCGCGCATGGTGCAGAAGGCGCTGAAGGACGCGACCGGCAAGCGCTACCCGATCAAGGTGGTGGGCGAAGGCTGGAGCGACGAGGAAGACGGCGACGCGGATTGAGGGGCCCCGAGCCTCGCGCCGTGCCTGGCCGATTGTAATCGGCCAGACGGGCGCATCGTGCTGATACGGAGTTTCGCCAGGCCGTTGTAGGGCGGGTTTCAACCCGCCAGGCACGGCGCCACCTTGTATGCCGTACCTGGCCGATTGAAATCGGCCCTACAGGGACTTCCTCCGCCGGCCGATCAGCGCGAGGCCTGCCAGCGCCGAGACCAGCGCCGGCAGCGACGCGGGCAGCGGCACCGGCTCGGGCGCGACGCCCACCTGGCCGATGAGATCGAAGTTGATCGCGCCCATCTGCGCGCCGATCAGGTTGCCGACCAGCTCGGGATGCAGATCCGGATCGCAGGCGTCCTTGTCGCGATCCTTGCCGCTGCCGGCGCAGGCCAGCAGCAGTTCCGGCGTGCCGGCGAAGTCGTAGAACTCGAAGCGTCGGGCGACCTGCACGTCGTTCGGGTCGAGCACGCGGCCGCGCACCTTGGGCGGCTCGTTCTCGGTCAGGAGCTCCCATTCGTACTCCTGCTCAGGGATCTCTATCTCGTTGCCTTCGTCGTCGACGCCGAGCCTGCCCTGCGGCACGACGTCGTCGTTGCCGGAGCGCAGGGCATCGAGACGCGCCTGCATCTCGCGCCCGACGTCATCGGGATCGACCGCATCGTGTACCACGCCCGCGTCGTCGTGCGCCTTGTCGATGAACACCTTCACCCAGCGCGGCGGCAGCGCGTCGCCCTCGTCCTCCTGCTCGGGCTGATCCACCTCGACCTCGACCTCGAGCGGCTGGATCCCGGGGTTGGGCTCGACGTTGCCGACCGGCAGCACCGCGTTCCACACCGGGTTGCCGAGCTGCACCAGCGGGCCTGCGACGAAGCTGCCCGGCGTCGCGCCCTGCATCAGCCACTGGTAGCGCACGCCGGTGGGATTGCCGAAGTAGCCCATGCCGAAGTGCTCGCAGCCGCTGCCGAACACGCAGGAATGGCCGTCGGTGGCGACCGGCGTGCCGGCGACGAAGGGGTGCACGAGATAGCCGACGCTGCCGTCGGCGTTGTAGCCGCTGTAGCGCAGGATGGTGGAGAAGCCGGTCGGCGTGATCACTTCCTCCAGCGTCGGCTGCAGGCGTCCCGGAATGGTGAACACCGCCGGGATGCCCGCGCCGTAGGTGGGGATGGAGCTCTTGTGCAGCCCCTCTAGCTCGATTTCGAAGCCGATGTAGTCGTCGCTGGAATTGTTGTAGACGTCGAAGTTGCTCAGGCTGCCGTAGGCGGTCGGCGCATTGACTAGAGCGGCGGCGTCGAAGGCGCCGGTCGCCAGCGCCACGGCGAGCGCGAGCTGATGTAAGCGAATCTGGTGCATGTCCCCTCCCGAGGTTCTTTTTGGCATCCATCGAGTCGTGATGGGCCGGCCCCACGGCGAGCCGCGGCGACGGGAGCACCACTTCGCTGAATGTCGTCGCTCGAGGCCGACGTTCAGGCAGGGCGAGGACGGCGGGCGGGAGTGTGATGGAGTTCGCGTTCTACGGCGCTCGGAATAAACGGGGATGTGCCCTCTTTCGAATGTCGAATACGGGTGGGCAATCAGCGCGCAAACGCCTTTGCCCCTCGCGCGAACGCCTCGGCCGAGTCCCCCTGGGGACTGACGACGATGCTGTTCACGCCGGCGGCGAAGTCCGCCGCGACCAGCGCGCGGCAGTGGGCGTCGTCGCCGAAGCTGAAGATGCGTCGCACCATGTCGTCGCCGATGGCGCGGGTGATGCGCAGCCGGTCGCGGGTGGCGTAGCCGGCGCGGGCCTCTTCCACCGCGTCGCGGTAGCCGAGTTCCAGGAGTACGTTCTGGTACTGCTGCGCACTGGCGTAGAACGCCAGGTGCTGGCGGCAGTACTCGAGGCCGGCCTGGTCGTCGTCGGTGAAGTACAGAGCGCGACGCTTGATGATCTCGAGGTCCTCCACCCGTCGTCCAGCGCGCTTCGCCCCGACGTCGAGCCGCTCGAGCGCGTAGCCCAAGCGGTCGGGCGGCGTGAAGTCGTTCAGCAAGACGCCGTCGGCCACTTCGCCGGCGAGTTCCAGCATCTTGCCGCCGATTGCGCCGAGCACGATGGGCACCGGCGCGCTGGGCCGCGACTTCAGCTGGAAACCGTGGCTGCGCAGCGTGGCGCCATCGTAGGCAGTCTTGCCGCCGGCCAGGACCTGGCGCAGAAGCTCGACAGTCTCACGCACGCGGGTCAGCGGCCGGTCGTAGTGCAGGCCATACCAGCGTTCGATCATGTTGGGCGTGGACGCGCCCAGCCCCAGCACCAGCCGGCCCGGCGCGCGCGCCTCTGCGGCGACCACCGCGGTGGCGAGCAGCGGCGGCGGGCGATTGAACACCGGCACGATCCCCGTGCAGAGACGGACCTTTTTGCAGGCCACGCCGAGCGCGGCGGCGAGCGTCAGCGGATCTTCGAGGCCCTCGGCGTCCGCCAGCCACAGGTCGTCATAGCCCTGCGCCTCGGCCCACAGGCCACGTTCGAAACCGGCGTCGAGTCCCGGCTGCGGCCACAGCATCAATCCCAGGCGGCGTTCACGACTCATGCCGGCGGCACCTCGGCGAGCTCGAGCACGACGACCGGTATCTCGCGCGTGGTGCGCGCCTGGTACTCCAGCTGCACCGGCTGCTCTGCGACGATGCGCGTCCACCATGCTTCGCGCTCGGCGCCGGTGAGCGTGCGCGCTCGTGCGTGGGTGCGGAAGCGGCCGATCTGCACCTCGCAGTCCGGCTGCGCGAGCAGGTTCAGGTACCACACCGGGTGCTGGGGCAGACCGCCCTTGGAGGCCACGATCACCACTTCATCGCCGCGGCGGTAGTACTGCAGGATGGAGTTCAGTCTGCGCCCGGACTTCCGCCCGACGTGGTGCAGCAGCAGGCAGGGCACCGGTCCGCCGGGGACGCCGATCACGCCCGGGTCCCACAGGTGCGCGGCCTCGGGGTCGCGCTGGTACTGTTCATGGTGTTCGGCGATCGCGCGACGCACTGCCTCGGGCAGATCGTCGGCGCCCGCCACGATGGCGAGTTCGTCACGGCTCATGGGCTACCTGTCCTTCCCGGCGCTGTCTGAGCGCGCCGTGCCGGCATGCTACTCCGCGTGCGCCGGGCTGCGGCATTCCCCGGTTGACAGGGTCGCGCCCGGGCTCGATCCTGCTCCTCGACCGGCGCCGGGGGTGGCGCGTGCCGTTCGACCCCCGCGCACCGGACCGACTGCCGCCATGAAGTTCTCCGACCTCGACGACGACCCCGAAGACGCCGCCCACAGCGCCGCCGAGCGCAGCGCGGCCGCGATACGCAGTACCTGGGTCAGCATTGCCGTCAACCTGCTGCTGAGCGTGGTGCAGGTGGCGGTGGGCCTGCTGGCGCGCTCCCAGGGCCTGATCGCCGACGGCCTGCATTCCCTGTCCGACCTGGTCGCCGACGTCGTCGTGCTGTTCGCCAGCCGCCACAGCCGCAAGGACGCCGACGCCGATCACCCCTACGGCCACCAGCGCTTCGAGAACGGCGCTTCGCTCGCGCTCGGCGCGCTGCTGCTGGCGGTGGGCGTTGGCATGCTGTGGTCGGCGCTGCACAAGCTGAGCGCCCCCGCCGACATCCCGCGCGTGCATGCCGTGGCGCTGTGGGTGGCGCTGCTCGCGCTCGCTGCCAAGGAAGGCCTGTTCCGCTACATGCTGGTGGTCGCGAAACGGGTGAAATCCTCCATGCTGGTGGCCAACGCCTGGCACGCGCGCTCCGACGCTGCGTCCTCGCTGGTGGTCGCGCTCGGCATCGTCGGCAACCTGGCCGGCTACCCGATACTCGATCCCATCTCAGCCCTGATCGTCGGCCTGCTCATCGCGCGCATGGGCGCCGGCTTCGCCTGGGATGCGCTGCACGATCTCATGGACCGCGCGGTCAACGAACAGGAGGTCGCCGCCATCCGCGCGACCCTGCTGGAGACCCCCGGCGTCGACGGCGTGCACGATCTCCGCACGCGCAAGATGGGCGACATGGTGGTGGTCGACGCGCACATCGAAATCGACGGGCGCATCAGCGTCGAACAAGGCCATGACATCGCCGTCGCCGCGCGCGACGCCGTCATGCGCCGCCACCGCGTGCTGAACGTCATGACCCACGTCGATCCGCACGGGCGGCCGGATCTCGATCACGCCGT
>JAIEQK010000093.1 GCA_019747795.1 Gammaproteobacteria bacterium
CGCGGCGCGCGCCACGTCGCGGACGAGCGGCTGCTGCGGCGGCGGCTCGGGCTTGGAACGGGTCAGGTCGACCGTCGGGTTCTCGACCTCGGTCACCAGTTCGTAGGACTCGCCGTGGGCCATCTTCGGCAGGTCCTGCTCGCGAATGCGCTGGATCTCGAAGTGCGGCGTCTCGAGGTTCTGGTTCGGGATGAGGAGAATCTCCACCTCCTGCCGGGTCTCGATGCGCGTCACGTCCTGGCGCTTCTCGTTCAGCAGGAAGGTGGCGACGTCCACCGGCACCTGGGCGGTGACCTTGGCGGTGGAGTCCTTCATCGCCTCTTCCTCGATGAGGCGCAGCACGCCGAGCGCCGTGGACTTGACGCCGCGGATGGTGCCGACGCCTTCGCAGCGCGGACACACCTGGTGGGAGAACTCGGTCAGGGACGGGCGCAGGCGCTGGCGCGACATCTCCAGGAGCCCGAAGCGCGAGATGCGTCCGAGCTGGACCCGCGCGCGATCGGCTGCCACCGCGTCGCGCAGCGTCTGTTCTACGGTGCGCTGGTTCTTGGCCGACTGCATGTCGATGAAGTCGATGACGATGAGACCGCCCAGATCGCGCAGGCGCAGCTGCCGGCCGATCTCCTCGGCGGCCTCCTGGTTGGTGCGGAAGGCGGTCTCCTCGATGTCCCCACCCTGGGTGGCCTTGGCGGAGTTGATGTCGATGGTGATCAGCGCTTCGGTCGGCTCGATGACGATGGAGCCGCCGCTCGGCAGGCGCACCTGGCGTGCGAAGGCCGACTCGATCTGGCCCTCGATCTGGTAGCGGGTGAAGAGCGGTACGCTGTCCTCGTAGAGCTTCAGCTTGTTCAGGTTCTGCGGCATCACCTGCTGCATGAACTCCTGCGCCTGCTCGTAGAGCTTGCGGTCGTCCACCAGGATCTCGGCGATGTCGTTGCGCAGGTAGTCGCGCACCGCGCGGATGATGACGTTGCGGTCCTGGAAGATGAGGACAGGGGCCTTGCGCGACTGCTGTGCCTCGTCGATGGCCTTCCACAGCTGCAGCAGGTAGTCGAGGTCCCACTGCAGCTCTTCGGTGGACTTGCCGACCCCGGCGGTACGCAGGATGAGCCCCATGTTGGAGGGGATCTCCAGGCCGGACATGGCCTCGCGGGCCTCGTCGCGGTCGTCGCCCTCGATCTGGCGGGACACGCCGCCGGCGCGGGGGTTGTTCGGCATGGCGACCAGGTAGCGGCCCGCCAGGCTGATGAAGGTGGTGAGCGCGGCGCCCTTGTTGCCGCGTTCCTCCTTCTCGACCTGGACCAGCACTTCCTGGCCCTCGGACAGGACGTCCTTGATGTTGACCCGTGCGCCGTTGGCGCCGGTGCCCTTGCCCTTGTCCTTGAAGTAGGAGCGGGAGATTTCCTTCAGCGGCAGGAAGCCGTGGCGCTGCGACCCGTAGTCGACGAAGGCCGCTTCGAGGGCAGGCTCGATGCGCATGATCCTGCCCTTGTAGATGTTCGACTTCTTCTGTTCGCGGTTGGTGGCTTCGATGTCCAGGTCGTAGAGGTGTTGCCCATCGACCAAGGCGACACGCAGCTCTTCAGGCTGGGTCGCGTTGACCAGCATTCTTTTCATCGTTCAAAGGATCCCGTAACGGGGGACCCCGAAGGCGTACGGACAGAACCGGCCACGCTGCTGGTGGGAAAGGTTCCGGCACTCGCGTGCCCGGACGTCGCCTTGAGGGCGAACCCCAGCCGGTGCCGGCATTGCTGCCAGGGACCAGCTTCGATTGATACACTGCACGTGACGTTTGAGAGCCACGGCCACCGTAGTGCGGTGCCCGGTTAGGGATGGCCCGGTCAGAGTGGTGGTGGTCGCGCGGCGAGACGAATGCGCGATCGCTACCGTCCTGCGCGCATGCCAGGGCGAACGGGGCATACGTGCGGGACGTCTGACGGGCCTGCTGGAAAAGGTCGAAAACCCAGCCGTAACTTCCCATCGCAAGGGACATTTCCGCGTTGATTTCCACGACGCCAGGCCGTGGAAAAACGGGACGGACTATAACAACCTTGAGCGTGCTCAGCAATCACGATACCGCCGGCGAGTCAGCGCCCAATCGCAGCGCCGTGCGCAACGAGACGGTCGGTCCCGAACATGGCGGACGGCGCATCGACAACTACCTGCTGCACCTCTTGAAGCCGGCGCCGAAGAGTCTCGTCTACAAGCTGCTGCGGAGCGGCCAGGTGCGGGTCAACGGCGGTCGCGCCAAGCCTGACTATCGGCTGGTGGCGGGCGATGTGCTGCGCATTCCACCGGTGGTGGCGGTCGCGCCCGGCGAGGTGCACATCCCAGCCACCCGTCTCGCTCAGTTGGAAGCCGCCGTCCTGTACGAGGACGAGCACTTCCTCATCGTCGACAAGCCGGCCGGTCTTGCCTGCCATGGCGGCACCGGCGTGCCCTACGGGGTGATCGAGATCGCCCGGCGGCTGCGCCCGACTGTTTCGCGGCTGGACCTCGCCCATCGCCTGGACCGCGACACCTCGGGCTGCCTGGTGCTGACCAAGCAGGTGGACGTGCTGCGCGATCTGCACGGCGGTATGCGCGAGGGGCAGATGGAGAAGCGCTACCTGGCCCTCGTGCGCGGTCGCCTGCCGGCCGGCGTCACCCACATCCGCGCGGCGCTCAGCAACCAGCGCGATGCCGGGGTTGAGAAGCGCGCGCGGGTCAAGGCCGAGGGCAAGGCGTCGGAGACCGTCATCGAGGGGGTGGAGCCCGCCGGCGCCCACAGCCTGCTGACCCTGCGCCTGGTGACCGGCCGCATGCATCAGATCCGCGCCCACGCGCAGCACATCGGTCACCCGGTGGCGGGCGACCGGCTCTACGGCGACCCGGCCTTCGACGCCGAGCTCGCCGAACTGGGCCTGGACCGTCTCTTCCTGCATGCGAGTTCGCTGACCTTCGAGGCGGACGGACGGCGCATCGCCGTCAACGCGCCGCTGCCGCCCGCCCTGGCAGAGGTGCTGGCCCGGCTGCGGACCGCGGCATGATCAAGCTGGTGGTGTTCGACTGGGACGGCACGCTGATGGATTCGGAGGCGCGCATCGTCGCGGCCATGGACGAGGCTCTGGGCGCGGTCGGCGCCCCCGTCGCGGCCCGCGCCGAGGTGCGGAACATCATCGGACTCGACCTCCTGGAAGCCGTCGGCCGTCTCGCGCCCGCCCTCGATGGCCGGAGTCGCGCACGGGCGGCCCAGGCCTACCGCGAGGCCTATGCGCGACTGCACGCGGTGCCGAGCCCCCTGTTCACGGGCGCCGCCGAGACCCTCGCCGCCCTCGAGGCCGCGGGCCTGATGCTCGCCATCGCCACCGGCAAGAGTCGTCGCGGACTCGACCACGCGCTGGAGGAGGCCGGGGTCCGTCATCATTTCGTGGCCACTCGCTGCGGCGAGGAGAGCGCGCCGAAACCCGATCCCGCCATGCTGCGCGACCTGCTGCTGGAACTCGACACCGCGCCAGGCGAAGCCATCATGGTCGGTGACACCGAGTTCGACCTCATCATGGCCCGCGCCGCCGCGACCCGCAGTGCGGCGGTGACCTACGGCGCGCACGCGCGCGGCCGGCTGCTCGGTCAGCGGCCGGATTGCATCATCGACGATGTCCGCGAACTGCCCGCCGCGCTGGCGCGGCTCGACGTACAACCCCCCTGAACACCTCACGAGGAGAGAACCATGGGCTGGGATCCCCCCGAGCAGGCACCTCCTGCCGAGCCGCCGTCCACGACCGACATGGAGCGCCGGCTGTTCGAACGCATGTCCTTCGAGTTCCTGCGCGAGCAGCGCGCCGCGCGCCGCTGGGGCATCTTCTTCAAGCTGCTGGCCGCGCTCTACGTCGGCGGCTTCCTGCTGCTGTCGCTGCCGGACAAGGGCAGCCTCGGCACGGTGGGCGGCGGCAAGGTCACCGCGCTGGTGGACCTTCAGGGCGTCATCGCCCACGGCAACCCGGCCAGCGCCGACACCGTGGTGACCGGCCTGCGCGCGGCCTTCGAGGACAGCCACACCGCCGGAGTCATACTGCGCATCAACAGCCCAGGCGGCAGCCCGGTACAGTCCGGCTACATCAATGATGAGATCTACCGTCTGCGCGAGAAGTATCCGAAGGTGCCGCTCTACGCCGTGGTCGAGGACATGGCGGCCTCTGGCGGCTACTACGTGGCCGCGGCGGCGGACAAGATCTACGCCGACAAGGGCAGCCTGGTCGGTTCCATCGGCGTACGCATGGACGGGTTCGGTTTCGTGGACACCATGCAGAAGCTCGGCGTCGAGCGCCGGCTCTTCACCGCCGGCGAGAACAAGGGCTTCCTCGACCCGTTCTCGACGCTCGACCAGACCCACGTCGAACACGTACGCAAGCTGCTCGGCGACATCCACCAGCAGTTCATCAACACCGTGCAGAAGAAGCGCCGCGACAAGCTCGCCAAGGACCCGCAGATCTTCTCGGGCCTGGTCTGGACCGGTGAACAGGCGCTGGCGCTCGGCCTGGTGGACGAACTCGGTTCGACCGGCTTCGTCGCGCGTGAGGTCATCGGCGCGGAGAAGATCGTCGACTTCACGCCGCGCGACTATTCGATCGAAGGCATTCTGAAGAGGAGCGGGGTGGCCATGCTCGCCGAACTGGCCGGCGGCGCGAGCCTACGCTGAAGTCAGCACGTCGACGCCTGCCTCCGCCAGCAGGCGGGTGAGGGCGATGAGGGGCAGGCCGATCAGCGCAGTCGGGTCGTCGCCGCGGATGGCTTCGAAGAGCGCGATGCCGAGGCCTTCGGCCTTGAAGCTGCCGGCACAGTCGTAGGGCTGCTCGCGATCGATGTAGGCCGCGAGTTGGGTCTCGCCGAGCGCACGGAAGCGCACCGTGGTCGGCACCACCTCGATGCGATGTTCGTCGGTCGCGACATCGAGCAGGCACAGGCTGGTCAGGAACACCACCTCGCGTCCGGCCGCGGCGCGCAGCTGCGCCATGGCCCGCGCGCGGTCGCCCGGTTTGCCGAGCACCCGCCCGTGGTTCACCGCCACCTGGTCGCTGCCAATGACGAGCGCTCGAGGATGGGCGTCCGCGAGGGCGCGGGCCTTGGCCAGCGCCAGGCGCTGTACCAGTGCCTCGGGTGACTCGTCAGGACCCGGCGTCTCGTCGATCGCCGGGGCGGCCCAGGCAAAGGGCAGGCCCAGACGTGACAGCAGCTCGCGCCGGTAAGGCGAAGAGGAGGCCAACACCAGGTCTCGTGGCGCGCGCGTCGATGACATGAAAATATCGTGTTCTAACCGCCTGATGTTTGGCCTATACTACCGCGCCCTCATGGCCAGCGAACTTCCCGATACCATCGATTGCCGGCAGCTCGCAGCCGGCGACGGGCGCATCACGGGAACGCTCGCCGGCAGACGACTGCGACGCGTCGCCACGCCCTACCGGGTCGCGGGCGCGCTCGAAGCGACGGTGACCTTGGCGCCGCGCGCGGCGGGGGGGTACACGCTGAGCGGGCGGCTTGAAGTGCCGCTGGAAGCCCAGTGCCAGCGCTGCCTCGAGTGGATGGCGTGGCCGGTGACGGCGACGCTCGAACTGCTGGCGCTGGAACGCGCGCCGAACGAAGCAGAGAGCGAGGCCGACTGCGTCGAACTGATCGACGGTCGCCTGCCACTGGCCGAGGTGCTGGAGGATGAATTGCTGCTGAGCTGCGCCTTCGCGCCCACGCACGCCGAACCTGGCTGCGAGGGCGCAAAGCCAACGTCAGCAGCGCCGCTGCCGGAGGAACGACGGCGGCCGTTCGCGAACCTGGACCAGCTCCTCAAGGGTCGCGACGACGAGTGAAGATTGCGGAATCTAATTGAAGCGGAGAGTGCATCATGGCAGTCCAACAGAACAAACCGACGCCTTCCAGCCGTGGCATGCGTCGTTCCCACGACCGACTGAAGAACCCGGCCCTGTCCGAGGATCCGACCACGGGCGAGACCCATCGCCGTCATCACATCAGCCCCGACGGTTACTACCGCGGCAAGAAAGTGCTGGCCGACAAGGAATAAGCGGCCGGCCCACCGGCTGACGCGCAAGGCCGCGTCAGCGTCCGGTGCCCCTCCGAGAACCTACCCTCAAAGCGCCAGTCCGTTCCTACGCGACACGTGACCACACGCATCGCCATCGATGCCATGGGCGGCGATCACGGCCCGACCGTGACCGTCGCCGCGGCGGCCCGCGCCCTTGCCCGCCACGCCAGCCTGGAACTGGTGCTGGTCGGCGACGAGGCGACGGTCCGCGCGGCAATGAGCGCCAACGGCATCGCCAACCACGCGCGCGTCACGCTCGAGCACACCACCCAGGTGGTGGAGATGCACGAGAAGCCCTCGCAGGCGCTGCGCGGCAAGCGTGATTCCTCGATGCGCAAGGCCATCGACCTGGTGAAGGACGGCAGCGCCCGCGCCTGCGTGAGCGCGGGCAACACCGGCGCGCTGATGGCCATCGCGCGTTTCGTGCTGAAGACCCTGCCCGGCATCGATCGCCCCGCGATCTGCGCGACCATGCCAGGGCTCGGTCGGACCACCCACGTCCTCGATCTCGGCGCCAACGTCGACTCCACCTCGGAAGAACTGTTCCGCTTCGCGGTGATGGGCGCGGTGCTGGCCGAAGCGGTCGACAACCGCGAGAAGCCGAGCGTCGCGCTGCTGAACATCGGCGAGGAAGAGATCAAGGGCAACGACCGGGTCAAGCAGACCGCGCTGCTGCTCGAGCAGAGCGCGCTGAACTACGTGGGCTTCGTCGAGGGCAATGACATCTTTGCCGGCAAGGTCGACGTGATCGTGTGCGACGGCTTCGTCGGCAACGTCGCGCTCAAGGCGAGCGAGGGCGTCGCACGCATGCTGAGCGAGATGGCTCGCGAGGAACTCACCCGCGGCCTGTTCTCCAAGCTCGGCGCGCTGCTTGCGCGACCCGCGCTGCGCGCGCTGCGCGATCGGGCCGATCCGCGCAGCTACAATGGCGCGAGCCTCGTGGGCCTGCGCGGCATCGTCATCAAGAGCCACGGCAGCGCGGACGCGCTGTCGTTCGAACACGCCATAGAGGTGGCCTTGCTGGAAATCGAGAAGGCCGTGCCGGAGCGCATCAGCCACCTGCTCGAGGACATTCTGGCCGGGAGCGAGACGACATGAACGACATCAGCAGCAAACGGGCGCTCGGCTTCATCTTTCCAGGCCAGGGCTCGCAGTCCGTCGGCATGATGGCCGCGCTGGCCGCGGAGTACCCCCAGGTACGCGCGCGTTACGCGACGGCCAGCGAAGTCCTGGGCTTCGATCTCTGGCGCCTGGTCGAACAGGGGCCGGAGGAAGAACTCAATCAGACGCAGAACACGCAGCCCGCGCTGCTCGCCGCGAGCGTCGCGACCTGGGACATCTGGTGCGCCGAGGGTGGTCCGCGTCCGGCGCTCATGGCCGGCCACAGCTTCGGCGAATACTCGGCGCTGGTGTGCGCGGGCGCGCTCGATTTCGCCACCGCCGTCGCCCTGGTGGCCGAACGCGGCCGCCTGATGCAGAGCGCGGTCCCGGCGGGCGAGGGCAGCATGGCGGCCATTCTCGGGCTCGATCTCGCAGCGGTGCAGGAGATCTGCGCCGAAGCGTCCACGACCGAAGGCGTGTGCACCTGCGCGAACCTGAATGCCCCTGGACAGGGTGTCATCGCCGGCGCGACGGCGGCGGTCGAACGCGCATGCGCACTCGCCAAGGCGCGCGGCGCGAAGAAGGCGATAAAGCTCGCGGTGAGCGTGCCAGCCCACTGTGAGCTGATGCAGCCGGCCGCCGCCGGTCTCGAGACGCGGCTCGCCGAAGTCGAGTTCGGCGCCCCTGGCGTCAGAGTGATCCACAACTTCGACGTCGAAAGCCACGCCGACGGCGCAGCCATACGTGCCGCGCTCGTCGCGCAGATGTGCAGGCCGGTGCGCTGGGTCGAAACCATCGAGCGCTTCGCGCGAGAAGGCATCACCCACATCGCCGAGTGCGGCCCGGGCAAGGTGCTTGCGGCGCTCAACAAACGCATCGACAAGAATCTGGAGACCGTGGGTCTCGGTGACCCGGCCGGCCTGCGCGAATTTGCCATCCAGGCGGGGAAGGAATTGTCATGAGCGACAAGCAACTCGCCCTGGTGACCGGCGCGAGCCGCGGCATCGGGCTCGCCATCGCCGAGCAACTGGTCAAGGACGGTTTCGACCTGGTCGGCACCGCCACGTCGGACGCCGGCCTCGCGGCCATCGAGCAGGCCTTCGCCGCGAGCGGCGCGCTGCGCGCCGCGCTGCCGCTCGACGTGCTGAGCCGCGCGTCCATCGATGCGCTGTTCGCCGCGCTCGAAGAGCGCGGCCTCACGCCCGCGGTGCTGGTGAACAATGCCGGCATCACGCGCGACAACCTGCTGTTGCGCATGAAGGACGAGGAGTGGGACGAGGTCATCGCCGCCAACCTGTCGGCGGTCTATGCTCTGTCCCGGCGCTGCGTGCGCACCATGGTCAAGGCGCGCTACGGTCGGATCATCAACATCACCTCGGTCATCGGCGCGGCGGGCAACGCCGGCCAGGCCAACTACGCGGCCGCCAAGGCGGGCGTGGTCGGCTTCACCAAGTCGCTGGCGCTCGAGGTGGCGAGCCGCAACATCACGGTCAATGCCGTCGCGCCGGGTCTCATCGACACCGACATGACGCGCAAGCTGACCGACGCCCAGCGCGCCGCCGCGCTCGGCCAGATTCCGCTTGGTCGCATGGGCACCGCCGCCGAGGTGGCGGCGGTGGTCGGCTTCCTGGCGTCCGCGCCCGCGGCCTATGTCACGGGCGAGACGATCCACGTCAATGGCGGGATGTACATGGCGTGAGAGACTGCGCGCGGTGCGCCGCACGCGTGCTTCGTGCACCCTTGGGGGCGTGTGCGCGGCACCGGTTTCGAAGGCTGTTTCAAAGGCTTACTGCGAGCGCCAAGGCAATGTTTTGCTTGCAGTTTGGTCGGTATTCACTAAACTAGCACCCGCCGCAAACGAGGCGGCACCATCATTGGGAGGAACTTCAAGCGATGAGCAGCGTTGAAGAACGTGTCAAGAAGATTGTCGTCGAGCAATTGGGAGTCAAAGAAGAAGAGGTCACCAACGAAGCGTCCTTCGTCGACGACCTGGGGGCGGACTCGCTGGACACGGTCGAACTGGTAATGGCGCTCGAAGAGGAATTCAAGACTGAAATTCCTGATGAGGAAGCTGAAAAGATCACGACGGTTCAGCAGGCCATCAACTACATCAACGAACACCTGGATTCGTAAAGCCCACAAGCATCTGCGACGAGGCCGCGCTTCGAGGTCAGGACGCGGCCTTTTCCATTTCTAGAATCCGGCGGGAGGTAAATCCATTTGGCGCAGCGGGTGGTGGTAACGGGCTTGGGACTGGTTGCGCCCAACGGCAACACGGTCGCGGCTTCCTGGCAGAACACGGTGAACGGCGTGAGCGGCATAGGGCCCATCGAATCCTTCGATGCGTCCGGCTTCGCGTCGCGTATTGCCGGGGAGATCAAGAATTTCGACATCACGAAGTTCATCCCCGCGAAGGAAGCGCGCAAGATGGACCCCTTCATCCACTATGGCCTGGCCGCCGCCATCGAGGCCATCGAGGACTCCGGGATCGTAGTGACCGAGGCCAATGCCAAGCGCATCGGCACGATCATCGGGTCGGGCATCGGGGGATTGCCCGGCATCGAGAAGGGCTACCAGTCCTTCCTCGACGGTGGACCGCGGCGCATCTCGCCGTTCTTCGTGCCGAGCAACATCATCAACATGGTGGCTGGCAACCTGTCGATCAAATACGGTCTGAAGGGTCCCAACTACGCCATCGTCTCGGCCTGCTCGACCGGCGCGCACAGCATCGGTCTCGCTGCGCGCACCATCGAGCGTGGCGAACAGGACGTGATCATCGCCGGCGGTGCTGAATTCGCCACCTGCCCGACGGGCATCGGCGGCTTCGCCTCGGCCAAGGCGCTGTCGACGCGCAACGATGACCCCACGCGCGCCAGTCGCCCGTGGGACGCCGAGCGCGACGGCTTCGTGCTGTCCGATGGCGCCGGCGTTGTGGTGCTCGAGTCGCTCGATCACGCGAGGGCGCGCGGCGCGCGCATCTACGCGGAACTGGTCGGCTTCGGCATCAACAGCGACGCCTACCACATGACTGCTCCGTCGCCTAACGGCGAAGGCGCGGCCGACTGCATGGCGCTCGCGCTGGCCGATGCGAAGTTGAATCCTGAGGACGTCGACTACATCAACGCCCACGGCACCTCGACGCCAGCCGGCGACAAGGCCGAGACGGACGCGGTGAAGCGGCTGTTCAAGGAACACGCCTACAAGGTGGCGATGAGTTCGACCAAGTCCATGGTCGGCCACATGCTGGGCGCGGCGGGCGGCGCGGAGGCGGTGTACTCCATTCTCGCGCTGCGCGACCAGGTCGCGCCGCCGACCATCAACCTGACCAACCCGGATCCGGAGTGCGACCTGGACTACGTGCCCAATGTCGCGCGCCCCATGAATATCCGCGTGGCGCTGTCCAACTCCTTCGGCTTCGGCGGCACCAACGGCACGCTGGTCTTCCGGCGGTTCGAGGGCTGAGCCCGACGTGACGGGAAGGCGCCTCTCGGCGCCTTCCGCGCGTTATCCTGGCGCCATGCTGCTGCTAGACGGACAACCGGCCGACGACAACCTCCTGCTGACCGATCGCGGCCTCGCCTATGGTGATGGGCTGTTCGAGACCGTGGCGGTGCGTGACGGCCGGCTGCTGGCCTGGGATGCGCACCTCGAGCGTCTGGCACGTGGCTGTGACGTGCTCGGACTGCCGCCGCCCTCGACCCGCTTGCTGAGCTCGGAGGCCGAAGCGCTTGCAGGAGACGTAGCGCGCGGCGTGCTCAAGCTGACTCTGACCCGCGGCAGCGGCGGGCGCGGCTACAGGCCGCCGACGACGCCCACGCCGCGTCGCATCCTGGCGCTGAATCCCTGGCCCGCGGACCTGCCTGACGACACCACCACGGTGGTGGCGACCTTCATCTGTCGCCATCCGCTCGGCATCGCGCCGGCCCTGGCCGGGATCAAGCACCTGAATCGCCTGGACCAGGTGCTGGCGAGCGCCGAGTGGCCGGGCCCGGAATTCTTCGAAGGCCTGATGCTGGACCTCGAGGGCAACCTCATCGAGGGCACGCGCAGCAACGTCTTCCTGCTGAAGGGTGATCGCCTCGCGACGCCGGATCTCACCTGGTGTGGCGTGGCGGGCGTGGTCCGCGGCGCCGTCCTGCAGACCGCGCGTGGACTCGGGCTTCGCGTCGCGGAACAGCGCCTCGAGCCCGCCGCGCTCGGCGCGGCGGACGAGGTCTTCATCACCAATTCCATCATCGGCCTGCGCAGCGTCGGGCGCGTGATCGGGGAAGACAGCGAGATCGAGTTCGGCGCCGGCGGACTGTGCCAGGAACTGGCCACGACGCTGCGCGCGGCGGACGTCATCCCGTGAACCGGCGCGCGCTCGCGGTCCTGCTCGGCGTGGCCGTCGTGTCGCTGTTGCTGCTCGGTGGCAGCTTCGACCAGCAGAGTCGCCTCGCCATGAACACACCGGTCGGCGGCGAGGGGCCGCGACTCGTGACCATCGAGCCCGGCACCACGCTGGCGAGCTTGAGCCGCCGCCTGGAAAACGAAGGCTTCGTCAGCGACAACCTCTACTTCCGTTGGCGCGCGCGCTGGCAAGGCGATGCCGGGCGCATCCAGGCCGGCACCTACGAGGCGCTGCCGACTGACACGCCGGCCAGCCTGCTGCGCAAGTTCGTGCGCGGCGAGACCAAGACCTTCGCCGTGACCTTCGTCGAAGGCACGCGCTTCATCGACATGCTGAAGACGCTGGCCGACCATCCCTACATCGAGCATACGCTCGCGGGGCTGGACGAGGCGGCCATCATGGCGACGCTCGGCCGACCGCAAGAGCGCGCGGAGGGTCGCTTCTTTCCCTCCACCTATCACTTCAAGGCCCACACGGCCGACCGCGAACTGTTGGCCCGCGCGCTCGCCGACATGGAGCGCCGCCTCGACGCGGCCTGGCAGGCTCGTCGCGCCGACTTGCCCTACGCGTCGCCCTACGAGGCCCTGGTCATGGCGTCGATCGTCGAGAAGGAGACCGCGCGCCCCGAAGAGCGCGCGGCCATCGCGGGAGTGTTCGTGCGACGCCTGCGCAGGGGCATGAAGCTGCAGACCGATCCCACCGTGATATACGGTCTTGGCGAGGCCTATGGAGGCAACCTCCGGCGCGCCGATCTCGAACGCGACACTCCCTGGAACACCTACACTCGCACCGGCCTGCCACCAACGCCGATAGCGCTGCCGGGCCAGGCCGCCCTCGACGCGGCGCTGCAGCCGGCGGATGGCGAGGCGCTGTACTTCGTCGCACGCGGCGATGGCAGCCACCAGTTCTCGGCGAGCCTTGCCGAGCACGACGACGCCGTGCGGCGCTACCAATTGCGAGCGAACCGATGAGCCACGGCTGCTTCATCACCCTGGAGGGCATCGAAGGCGTCGGCAAGAGCAGCGCGGTGGCCTGCGTGGTCGACTGGCTGTCGGCACAGGGTCGTACCGTCATGAGCACGCGAGAACCCGGCGGCACGGCGCTCGGCGAACAGCTGCGCCAGGTGCTGCTGGCCCGCGACGGGGTGCCGATAGCGCCGCTGGCCGAACTGCTGCTGATGTTCGCGGGCCGCGCGCAGCACCTCGCCGAGCGCATTCGTCCCGCGCTGGCGCGGGGCGAAACCGTGGTCTGCGATCGCTTCACGGACGCGACCTTCGCCTACCAGGGCGGCGGCCGCGGCCTGCCGGCGGCGGACATCGCCGCCGCCGCGCGTCTCGTGCACGGCGATCTCGCGCCGGATCTGACCCTGTTGCTCGACGCGCCGCCGGCGCTGGGCCTCGGCCGCGTGCTCGAGCGCGGCGCGGCCGATCGCTTCGAGACCGAGCAGGTCGAGTTCTTCACACGCGTACGCGACGCCTACCTCGAACTCGCCGCGCGCGAGCCGGCGCGCTTCGTGGTCATCGACGCCAGCCAGCCGCTGGAGACAGTGCACGCATCTATCCGCGCGGCCCTGGCCGCGCGCCTGCCATGACGGCGCCCTATCCCTGGCTGGAGGAGGCGTGGCGCGAACTGACGGCCCGCGCGCGGCGCGACGCTCTCGGCCATGCCTACCTGCTGGCGGGGCGCGAGGGACTGGGCAAGTTCGCGCTGGCCGAGGCCCTGGCCAATGCGCTGCTGTGCGAGGCGCGCCCCGCCGACGGCGTGGCTTGTGGCGCCTGCCGCGGTTGCTCGCTGCTCGCGAGCGGCAACCATCCCGATCTGAAGCGCGTCTCGCCGGAAGAAGACAAGAAGTCCATCGCGGTGGACCAGATCCGCGAGCTGATCGAATTCTTCACGCTGAAGTCGCACTACCAGGGTCGCAAGATCGGCATCGTGCATCCCGCCGATCTCATGAATACCAACGCGGCGAACGCACTGCTCAAGCTGCTGGAAGAGCCCCCGGGAGCGGCGCTGCTGCTGCTGGTCGCCAACCGACCCGCGCTGCTGCCCGCCACGGTGCTGAGCCGTTGCCAACGGGTGGACCTGGCGCTGCCCGACTGGGACCTGCGCGAGCGCTGGCTCGCCGAGCAGCTGGCGGGCCGCGATAACGCCCCCAAACTCGGCGAGATCAGCCTCTGCGGTGCGCCGCTCGAAGTCCTGGCGCAGCTCGACTCCGCGCGTCCGGCGCTGGCGGACGACCTGATCGCGGCGCTCGGCGCCGGGCAGGCCGGCCGGCTCGGTCCGCTCGAGGCGGCGAAGGCCTTCGCCGACGCCGAGGTGCGACGCCTGCTCGACACCCTGGAACTGTGCCTGCAGGCCGCCGCCCAGCTGCACGCCGGTCACGCGCCGCGGCAGCTCAGGCTGATTGACAGAAGCCTGCGCCAGTTGCAGGAAATCGCCGATAAATTACACTTCGAGGGCCTGCTCGCCTTCCTCGATCGCGTGGCCGAGAGCCGCGCCCTCGTGCTGCGCTCCAGCGGCATACGCGGCGCCGAGGTCATCGAGAACCTGTGGCAGACCTGGATGAAGACCACGCATAGGGAGACCGCGTCATGAGCGCGCCCGGCAAGAATCCGCGACAGGGCATCCTGTCCCTCACGATCCGCGACAAGAGCTCGCTCTATGCCGCCTACATGCCGTTCGTGAAGAACGGCGGGCTGTTCATCCCGACCAACAAGACCTACAAGATCGGCGACGAAGTCTTCATGCTGCTGACCCTCACCGACAGCAAGGAGAAGCTGCCGGTGGCCGGGCGGGTGGTGTGGATCACGCCGCGCGGCGCACAGGGCAACAAGACGGCGGGCATCGGCGTGCAGTTCAGCGAGCTGGACAACGGCGCCACCCGCAACAAGATAGAGACCCAGCTGGCCGGCGCGCTCAAGTCGGACCGCGCGACCCACACCATGTAAGCGCCCTGCGCGCTCCGAGCGTCCGCGCCGGCGGACCGGACCCACGCATGCAACTCGTCGATTCCCACGTTCACCTGCCGCTGCTGGATACGGCGGGGCAGGGCCTCGAGCCCATCCTCGCCCGCGCGGCGGACGCGGGCGTTCACCACATGCTGTGCGTGTCCGTGGACCTGGAGAGCTATCCCGGGGTGGCGGCACTGGCCCGCGCGCTGCCCCAAGTGTCGGCCTCGGTCGGGGTGCATCCCAACACCGACGCGTCGGCCCGCGAGCCGTCGGTCGGCGAGCTGGCGCGCGAAGCGGGGGAGGCGCACATCGTCGCGCTCGGCGAGACCGGGCTCGACTACTTCCGCAGCGAGGGCGACCTCGAGTGGCAGCGCGAGCGCTTCCGGGTGCATGTGCGCGCGGCCCGCGAGGTCGGCAAGCCTCTCATCATCCACTGCCGCGAGGCCGCCGCGGATGTCATCCGGCTGCTGCGCGAGGAACGCGCCGCCGAGGTGGGCGGCGTGATGCACTGTTTTGTCGACGACTGGGACACGGCCTCGGCGGCCATGGACCTCGGCTTCTACATCTCGCTGTCCGGCATCGTCACCTTCAAGAGCGCCTCCGCCCTGCAGTCGGTCGCGCGCCGCGTGCCGCTCGAACGTCTGCTGGTCGAGACCGACGCCCCCTGGCTCGCGCCCGTGCCCCACCGAGGCAAACAGAACGAGCCGGCATTCGTGCGCCACACGGCGGAGTTTCTCGCGCGTTTACGCGGCGAGGAGGTCGACGCGCTGGCGCAGGCGACGACCTCCAATTTCCTGCGCCTGTTCGCGCTGCCCGAAGGCAAGCGCCTCGACGTCTGAAGCTCCTGTACCGCGCTCGGTCTCCTCGAGGCAATTGTCGACAATCGAGTTGACCTGTTCGCCGTCAGCGGCTACTTTCCCGCCCTCAGCGACTGGATTGTGCACAAAGCTTCCATGCAACAGGTCGAACTCGACGAAGATCGCAACCTGCGCACCGCCGCGGACCGGGTGTTCGAGGCGCTGCAGGACGCGATCGTGCGCGGCGACCTGAAACCCGGCGCGCGGGTGGGGGAGACCGATCTCGCGCTGCGCTTCGGCACCAGTCGCGGGCCGCTGCGGGAAGCCCTGCGGCGTCTCGAGTCCCGGCACCTGGTCGAGCGCACGCCGCACGTCGGCATCCGCATCGCCTCGCTCGAGCAGCACGCGCTCATCGAACTGTATTTCCTGCGCGAAGCCCTCGAGGGCATGGCCGCGCGGCTCGCCGCGACCCACATGACCGACAGTGAGATCGAAGGCATCAAGGCCCTGCTCGCAGCCCACGAGAAGGACGAGGCGCTCAAGGCCGATACCGCCTACTTCCAGCGCGAAGGTGACCTCGACTTCCACTACCGCATCATTCACGGCAGCCACAACGGCGCGCTGATCGAGCTCCTGGTCGGCGAGCTCTACCACCGCATCCGCATGTACCGCTACCAGTTCAGCGCCTACGCCAACCGGCCGCAAAGAGCATTCCGTGAGCATCAGCGCATCGTCGAGGCGCTGGAGGCGCGCGATGGCGACCTGGCGGAAATGCTGATGCGCCGTCACATCAGCTCGGCGCGCCAGAACATCGAGAACCACCTGAAGGAGTCACCATGAGCGACACCCGTTCCGCCGGCGGACGCTTCCGCCGCGCGCTCGCCGCCGAGCGCCCGCTGCAGATCATCGGTACCGTCAACGCCTACGCGGCCATGCTCGCGACCCGCGTCGGCTACAACGCCATCTACCTGTCGGGCGCCGGCGTGGCCAACTATTCCTATGGCCTGCCGGATCTCGGCATGACCTCGCTGGACGACGTCCTGACCGACGTGCGCCGCATCACCGCGCAGGTGGATACGCCCTTGCTGGTCGACATCGACACCGGCTGGGGCGGCGCCTTCAACATCGCGCGCACCGTCAAGCAGATGATTGCCGCCGGCGCGGCGGCCGTGCACCTCGAAGACCAGGTCGCGCAGAAGCGCTGCGGTCACCGTCCGGGCAAGGAAATCGTGAGCTCGGAGGAGATGGTGGACCGGGTCAAGGCCGCGGTGGACGCCAAGACCGACCCCGAGTTCGTGCTGATGGCGCGCACCGATGCGCTGCAGGTCGAGGGCCTCCAGGGCGTCATCGACCGGGCCTGTGCCTTCGTCGAGGCCGGCGCCGACGCGATCTTCGCCGAGGCCATGACCGACATCACCATGTACAAGCAAGTCTGCGACGCGGTCGGCGTGCCGGTGCTGGCCAACATCACCGAGTTCGGCAGCACACCTTATTACACGCGCGAGGAACTCGGCGCGCAGGGCATCGCCATGGTGCTGTACCCGCTGTCGCCGACCCGCGCCATGCAGAAGGCCGCGCTCGCGGTGATGGAGGCCATCCGCCGCGACGGTACTCAGCAGAACGTGCTCGATCTCATGCAGACCCGCGCCGAGCTCTACGACTTCCTCGGCTACCACGCCTACGAGGACAAGCTCGACCAGTTGTTCAAGAAGAGCAAGTGAGCGGCAACGCCCTCACCTGACCGATACGCACTGATTCCTAGAGGAGACCCTGCCATGTCCGAAACCAACCAAGTCCTGCCCAAGGCGAAGAAGTCGGTGGCGCTGTCCGGCACCGCCGCCGGCAACACCGCTCTGTGCACCGTCGGCCGCACCGGCAACGATCTGCACTATCGCGGTTATGACATCCTCGACATCGCCAATACCTGCGAATTCGAGGAAATCGCCTACCTGCTGGTGCACGGCAAGTTTCCCAACACGGCCGAACTCGCGGGCTACAAGACCAAGCTGAAGGCGCTGCGTGGTCTGCCGGCGGCGCTCAAGGCCGCGCTCGAGACCTTGCCGCCCTCGGCCCACCCGATGGACGTGATGCGCACCGGCGTGTCGGTGCTCGGCTGCCTGTCGCCGGAGAAGGACGACCACAATCATCCTGGCGCGCGCGACATCGCCGACAAGCTGATGGCCTCGCTCGGCTCCATGCTGCTGTACTGGTATCACTTCAGCCACAACGGCAAGCGCATCGAGATCGAGACCGAGGACGATTCCATCGGCGGGCACTTCCTGCACCTGCTGCACGGCGAGAAGCCGCGTGACTCCTGGGTGCGCGCCATGCACACCTCGCTCATCCTGTACGCCGAGCACGAGTTCAATGCCTCGACCTTCACCTCGCGCGTGGTGGCCGGCACCGGCTCGGACATGTACTCGGCGATCTGCGGCGGCATCGGCGCGCTGCGCGGCCCCAAGCACGGCGGCGCCAACGAAGTGGCCTTCGAGATCCAGAAGCGTTACGACAGCCCGGATGAAGCGGAAGCCGACATCCGCGCGCGGGTCGAGCGCAAGGAAGTGGTGATCGGCTTCGGTCATCCGGTCTACACCATCGCCGATCCGCGCAACAAGGTGATCAAGGAGGTCGCGCGCCAACTCTCGGCGGAAGAGGGCAACATGAAGATGTTCGACATCGCCGCGCGGCTCGAGAGCGTGATGTGGGAGATCAAGAAGATGTTCCCCAACCTCGACTGGTTCAGCGCGGTGAGCTATCACATGATGGGCGTGCCAACGGCGATGTTCACGCCGCTGTTCGTCATCGCGCGCACCTCGGGCTGGGCGGCGCACGTCATCGAGCAGCGCATCGACGGCAAGATCATCCGTCCGAGCGCCAACTACACCGGTCCCGAGGACCAGAAGTTCGTGCCGCTCAAGGACCGCAAGTAGGCGGAGCCAATCCGCGTCGCCGGTGAGGGCGACGCGGACCGTGGAGCACGGGCAGGAGAGGGTGCATGGGTCTCTTGATCGATGGCCAGTGGCATGACCAGTGGTACGACACCGCCAGCGCCGGCGGGCGCTTCGTACGCAGTGAAGCGCTGTTCCGCCACTGGGTGACACAAGACGGTGCGCCGGGCCCCAGCGGGGAAGGTGGCTTCGCGGCGGCGTCCGGACGCTACCATCTCTACGTCAGCCTGGCCTGTCCGTGGGCCCATCGCACCCTGCTGTTCCGCCATCTCAAGGGCCTGACCGAGCACATCTCGCTGTCGGTGGTGCATTGGTACATGGCGGAGCACGGCTGGACCTTCGCGCCCGGCGAAGGCGTGGTGCCCGATCCGCTGCACGGCGCGCGCTACCTGTACGAGGTCTACACGGCGGCGCGTCCCGACTACTCGGGCCGGGTCACGGTACCGGTGCTGTGGGACAAGCTGCGCGGGACCATCGTCAGCAACGAGTCCTCGGAGATCATCCGCATGCTGAACTCGGCGTTCGACGGCGTGGGCGCGCTGCCGGGCGACTACCGTCCCGCGGATCTGCATGGCGAAATCGACGCGCTGAACGAGCGCGTCTACACGACCGTCAACAACGGGGTCTACCGCGCCGGTTTCGCCACCAGCCAGGAGGCCTACGACGAGGCGGTGGTCGCGCTGTTCGATACCCTCGACTGGCTGGAGGCGCGACTGTCCGTCGCTGGTCCCTGGCTATGCGGCGCGCGGCTGACGGAGGCGGACTGGCGCCTGTTCACGACCCTGGTGCGCTTCGACGCGGTCTACCACGGCCACTTCAAGTGCAACCTGCGCCGCATTCGCGACTATCCCGCGCTGCATGCCTACCTGCGTCGGCTCTACGAACTGCCGGGCGTGGCCGACACCGTCGACATGGCGCATATCAAGGGGCACTACTACGCGAGCCACCGCAGCATCAATCCGACCGGTATCGTGCCGAAGGGCCCGGTGGACCCGGTGTGAGGCGCGCGCCGATGCGGTGAGGAGCACCGCAACGGCGCACTGGCGAGAGCTCAGGAGCCGAGCGCGGCGCCAGCCGGGGGCAGGGCAGGCGCGGCGGGGCGCACCAGCAGATCCTTCAGTACGAACCCGACGAACATCGCCGCGACGAACAGCATGACGTCCGCGGAGCCGCTCGCCAGCGCGGCGAGTGCCGGACCGGGACAGAATCCGGCGAGCCCCCAGCCCACCCCGAACAGCGCCGCGCCGGTCACCAGTTGCCAGTCGAGATCGCGTCGCGTGGGCAGGTCGAAGCGCGCGGCGAGCAGGGGATGCGGTCGGCCGACTGCCAGCCGGAAGCCGACGAAGTTGACCACCACCGCGCCGCCCATCACGAACATCAGCGCCGGGTCCCAGGCACCGAACACGTCGAGAAAGCCGAGCACCTTGGCTGGCTGGGTCATGCCCGAAATCCCGAGTCCGATCGCGAACAGGACGCCGAGCAGCAGGTTGGCGAGATATCTCACGGCAGGCCTCCAAGCACGTGACGAATGATGAAAACGGTGAGTATGCCCGTCACCATGAAGGTGCCGGTCGCGACCAGGGAGCGGGTCGACAGTCGCGCGAGGCCGCAGACGCCGTGGCCGCTCGTGCAACCGCCGCCAAGCCGCGTACCGAACCCGACCACCAGCCCCGCGACGCCGAGCACCAAGTGATTCGAGGTGATGGCTCCGGGCATGGCCTGGGGGAAGAGGGCGCCGATGGCCAGGCCGCCAAGCACCACGCCGACCAGGAAGAGGCCGCGGAAGGCGCGATCCGAGAGCGGCGTGCCGGCCGCCACCATGCCCGCGGCGATGCCGCTGACGCCCAGCACGCGGCCATTCAACGCGAGCATCAGGGCCGCCGCGAGCCCGATGAGGCCGCCGCCCATGGCGGCCGCTGGAATGCTGCCTGGTTCAATCATGCCTGGTCCTTTCTCTGTACGCCGATCAAAAAGCCTTGAGATGGGACTCCGGCATCAGCCACGGCCACTTACGGCCGGCGATCAGTCCCTTCCAGTAGATGTAGGGCAGCACGTGCTTCTTCAGCAGGTACATGCTGAGCCGCTCCTTGCCCTGGTCGAAGGGGAAGGTCTCCTGCGGATTCAGGTCGTAGTCGAACTCGGCCAGCACCAGCCGCCCGTAACCGGTGACCAGCGGACAGGAGGTGTAGCCGTCGTAGCGCTCGCTGAGCGGCCGCCCGCCCATGGTCGCCACCAGGTTCTGCACCAGCACCGGCAGCTGCGCTCGCACGGCGGCGGCGGTCTTGGAAGTCGGCAGGCTGCTCGAATCGCCGATGCTGAACACGTTGGGGAAGCGCACGTGCTGCAGCGTGAACTTGTCGACCTCGACGAAGCCCGCTTCGTTGGCCAGCGGACTGGATGACACCACGCTCGGCGCACTCATCGGCGGCGTGATGTGCAGCATGTCGTACTTCTCGGTGCGCCGCTCGCCGTTCTTGGTGTGTTCGAAGGTCGCCTCGCGGGCCGGGCCATCGACCGCGACGAGCTTCCAGGCGAACTGGGCGTCGATGCCGCGCTGCGTGCAGATATCGGTCAGTACGGCCGCGTACTTCTTGACCGCGAAGATGGTGTCAGCCGCGCAGCGGTAGGCAACGGAGATCCTGTCGCGCACGCCGCTGCGGCGGAAATGATCCTCGGCCAAGTACATGATTTTCTGTGGCGCGCCGGCGCATTTGATCGGCGGCGGCGGGAAGGTGAACATCGCCACGCCGCTCGTGAGCCCACGAATGTTCTCCCAGGTCGAAGCCACGGAGTCGTAGCTGTAGTTGCTGCACAGTCCATGCTTGCCGAGGTTGCCCTCGAGCCCTGCGATCTTGTGCCAGTCGAGCTTGAGACCGGTGGCGACGATGAGATGGTCGTAATCGATGCGCCGACCATCGGCGAGCAGCAGCTGATTGTCGGCGGGCAGGAATTCGGCGCACGCCTCGCGCACCCACTGCACGCCGCGGGGCACGAGCTCCGCCATTGGGCGTCGGGTCACTTCGCGGGGAAACAGGCCGCCGCCGACCATGGTCCACTGCGGCTGGTAGAAATGGCTGTCCGACGGCTCGACCAGCGTGACCTCCAGGTTGTCCCGGATCGGGAGCTGCCTGAGGGCGGATACCACCGCCATGCCGCCCGTGCCGCCGCCCACCACAGCGATTCGTGTCTTCTTCATGCGCCAGAACTCCCCATCGACGGCCTGCGGCGTCGCGCCGACTGCATGCTGGAAGACAGTCAGGCGGCCGGGACACCGAGGCACGGTGTACTTATGTGGACCGGCAGCGCGGACGTCGCCCGTCAAGGCGGCGCGCGGTGCACGGCCATGTGTCGTTCCCTGGCGACCATCCGCGAGCACGGACCACAGCCTTCGACCACCGCCAGTATAGCCGTCGCGATCCGGCGACTGGCCGCCACGCGAAGGATTGGTGACCAGGGATCGGCGCCCGCGATGCCCGACGGCACGACTGCGAGCGGTGACATAGCGCGCGGCCTTCATACCCTGGCGAGTATAAGAGGCGCCCTCTGACAATGCCAGTCGATGACATCGTTGGGCGCGGCACGGCGCGCTCGAAGACACAGGCGCGCCGCCGCCTCTGCGCGCCATCCTTAACTTCGCATAATGTATATTATGTAAAATACGACATGCGCGGCGGTTTGGGAATTTTCCACATTTGAAACTCTCCGCAAGTCCTGCACTTAGCGCGGCCTGGTAACCGGCCGATCCCTCTCGCGGCCCGTGCATCGCACGTCACGCCTGACCGCTAACAAGGATAACCTGCCCATGTTTGACAACGCCTATTCCGCGGTGCCAACGCATCGCCTGTTGCTCTTGACCGGACTCCCGCGCGCCACCATCGCCCCGGCCCTCGGGGTCACGTTGCGCACGCTCGAACGCTACGCGCGCGGCGCGCCGGTGCCCGCAGCGGCGCGGCGCCTCTTGGAAGTGTTCGCCGGGTGGATGCCGTGGGCGGGCTTCGAGCGCTGCCAGGTGACGCGCGGCGCGGTGTACGTGGCCGATCTGGCGGATGGGCTTACGCCGGCCGAAATGGCGGCCGCTTGGTGGCAGCGTCAGCGGGCCGACGCCCTCGCTCGCGAGCTTGCTCAGCTCAAGGCGGTGCCGGCGCAATTCCTTCTGGACCTCCCACCGCCCCACTGGTCAGGCACCTCCGGCACGCCGTCAGCACCCTGAAAACTCAATTTCGCTCGTGAGTTTGGCGCTATGGCACTTCGCAGGACTCGCCTGTACTCTTAATTTCGACATTAGGATTGGGGACCGGACGAAATGGCAAAAAAGAAAACGGAGCAAGCGCCTAGTGCGAAGCCCGAGCAACAGCCAACCGACGAAGATTTAAAAAAACAAATGTCTGGCGCGATGCCGATAAACGCGCCCTATTTCAATGCAGGCGTGCTACAGGTCAATGTCGCTGGTAACGACGTCCTTTTGATCTTTCACCGCGCTCGCCCGGTGTCGCTTCCATCAGGGGAAATGGCGCAGGCGGCCCTTACCGAAACCGTCGCTATCGTTAGCGTTAGCCCGCAGACGGCCAAAGATATGTCGCTCCTGCTACCCAAGGTCATCCAGGACTACGAAGCCGAGTTTGGTGAAATTGTAACGCCCTTTACTCAGAAGCTTGGCCAGCATGGCCGACTCAAGAAAGATCATTAAGGTTGTGGCATCTGGAAACCTGTCTATATATCCAGATGTCAATATTTACGATTCAGTCCTTGACCACATAAAGGAGAAACATCCTTTCGAATTCAGTCATTTAGACGTCATTTACGCAACGATTGAGGATCCTGACCGAATCCACGAAAGCAAGACGAAACCGGGCAGCATCGTGCTAGTTAACGAAAGTTTTACGAGCAGCCAGGGGGACAAATTGCGAATTCCGGTCAAGATCCTAGGGCCATCGGAAGCTATTATGCAGACAGCGTATTTTTCGACGTCTTCTGACCATGGATCTCTAATCTGGGCTAAGGCGTACCGGGCCGATGAAACAGATTGACGCCAGCTACGACGAAATTGCCGACGTACTTTACCTGACGTCGGGCCCCGTTCACTCGACCAAAAATCGCGAAGACGAGGCCGGCTTGGTGTTGCGCTATGACGCAAAAAGCCTTGAGCCGGTCGGCGCCACGATTATCGATTTCAAGGAATATTGGTTCTCTAGGCGCGAGCACCTTAAGCATCGTCTCGCAAGCTTTTTTCACATCTCTGAAGACGAGGCGCGCAAAGTCCTACACACCTGAGCGCATTCACGTGGGCAGCGCCGGCAGCTCGAACACGCCGCGGACGCTTCCATTCGGTTGCTCGGGCCAGGCGGCCCACGTCGAGCCATCGAAGGTCGCGAGCCTGAGCGCCGCGCCGCCCGAGACTAAGCCCCCACCCAATTGCGTCACCTGGCCCGTCTGCGTCGCATCCCGAAAGCCGACAAAGATCCGACCCGTGTGGGCCTGGAAGATCTCGGCCTGCTCGTTCGCGAGGAAGCCGCCGACCTGGCCGATAGCATTGCCCGTGCCGTAGGTGCCCAACAGCTCGACAGATCGATCGCAGTTGGCGAAGGTCACGCCGTCGCCGCTGAAGCGCTTTTGCCCACCCACCACCAGCAAGCGCCCGCCCACCTCAGCCGCGCTCGCTTGCTGGAAATTGGTGGCGCCGTTGTAGTCAAAGCGCGGGTACTGGTTGGTGATAAACGGCGGGTTCGGCGCATTCCAGGCCGCTAGCGTATTGGTCGCCGGATCGAAGCGCTGCACCTGGCCTTGGGAGTTATTGCCGGCGCCGTTGCCGTCCGGGTCGAAATTGCGATAGACGTAGAAGCGCCCGCTGCCGTCCTCGACCCACCGCCGCCGCCCGGCCGGCCAGGCGCCATACCCGCCCGCGAAGGTGTAGCCGAGATAGTTGCCCCCCGCGGCCGGTGTCACGGGCGTGAACGTCCACGCGACCCCATCATCCGACGTCGCGCACCAGAGATTGATAGGCGCGGACGAACTCGTCTCGAACAGCACGCATAAGCGCTCGACGCTCGCGACCGTGACCACGCCGAGCGCGCACACCAGCAGCTCGAACGTACTGCCGACGTCGACCGACCAATCGACAGGCGTCGCCGTCACGCCGTCCCAAATGACCGGGTACTCTTCGCGGGTCGCAATAACGAGCTTGTTTTGCCACACCACCAGCTCGACGCACGGCCCGGCCGCGGCGTTATAGATCTGCGTGTAGGTTTGCGGCCCGGTGCGCTTGTAGACGTCGCCATTCGTCGCGCCGAGATACAAGTCGCCTTGATAGACCGCGGCCGAGTTCACCGCGAAGTTAGGCCCGAACGGATCGCGCCCATAAGTCGCATTGGGGAGATACACGCCGGCCGTCGTGTCATAGATGGCGACGTTATCGAATGCGACGCCGCCGAGCGTGGTGAAACTCCCCACGAACGCGAGCGCCGGCCCTACGGGCGCGCTCGGCCAGCCGACGCTAGTCAACATGCGAAAGGGACCGACGTCGACGCCTGGCACGGCTTAGGCCGCCTGGTAGGTGCGGACGCCCGCCGCTTCGTTCCAGGTGGTGATCGTGACCGCGGCGCCGTCCAATCGGAGCGTGCCTAGATTGAAATTCACCGTCGACCACGTGCGCGCGTCGCTCGCGCCGAGCCCGTCCAGCGTGCCGCCGTTCAGGTTGACCGTGGTCAGCGCCGCGCCCGAACTCGGGACATTCTCGGCGAACACCGCGCCGCCGTTCACGTTCAGCGTGGTGACGCCCTGTTGCCCGTTTAACTCGAGTTCGCCACCGTTCACCGTGACGGTCGTCACCGCGGCGGCCGATTGCAGGCGATTGCGCCCGCCCTGTTGCGTCCAGGTGGTGAGCGTCAAGCCGTCGCCGGTCAACACGCGGGAGACTTCCGTCTCGTCGGATATGCGGATGGTGCCAAAGGTCGACGTCTCGCCCGGCTCGTCCGCCGCCACCGCGACCGCGCCTTGCGCGCTCCGCACTTCGAGCACGGCCAACGCATGCGCGGCCAAGAGGCGCACGGCCGGCAAGCCCGCGTCGCGCCCGACCGGCGCGGTGCGGTAGACGGTCGTCAAGCTCGCGCCCGCGCGTGTGTTGTCGAGCTTGACCCGCGCGGCGCCCGCGGGCTCCGCGACGCCGTCATGTTCGCCTATGCGCACGGTCGCCATGCCGGCGCGCAGATACGTGGTGCGGTACTCGGGCACCGTGTCGACCACCGTCTCGCCATTGGCGGAGATCGCGAACTCGCCGCGGTGCAAGCCGATGCGCCCGGTGTAGGTTTGTTTGATCTCGACCGTGAGATTGTCGAGCGCCGATTGATCGAGCGCCCACAAGAGCGGGACGTCAGAGTCGGCGAAGATCAGCACGTCCCCCGACACCGGCACGGCCTGCCCGCTCCAGTTCTCGGCCGCGTTGAAGTGATACGGCGACACCGCCGCGGTCGGCGTCGACACCGCGCCCACGGTGCCCGCGCCGCCGCTCACCCCTGCGGTGAGTGTAAACGGTATGCCGGCCGTGCCGGTCGCGGTAATGACGCCGGCCGCGTTGCTCAAGGTGATGCCGGTGCGATAGGCGTGCGTCGAGCCATTCCACGCCGACACCAGCGCCGCGGCGACCGCCGTCACGGTGCCGCCGCCGATGGCGCTCGCGATGGTGACGCCGCCGACGCGCAGGCTATAGGTGGTCGCCGCATCGTAAGCCGTGATCGTGACGCTCGAGATCTGCGCCACCAGCCGCGCCAGCGCGGTCCATATGCGTGTGGCCATGGTGCCCCCTTATGAATTGTTGAATTTCAATAGCAGCGTGCGACCGTCGCCGCTCGCGAAGAGAATTTGATCAATGCGCTCGACGTCGACGTATTGCGCCGGATCGCCCGGGTTCTCGACCCGCACCGTGGAAGTGACGCGCGACACCTCGGTGTAGGTGTCGGCCGGTTGCGCGGTCGTGAGCCCGGCCGCCTCTTGCGCGCCCGCGCCCGGGAGGGAGCGCGGATCGATGTTGGCCGCCTGGCCAGGCGTCAAGGCTTGTTGCACCGGCGCGCCGGGCTGGCCGCCTGGCGTGCCGCCTGGCGCGCGCGCCGCGGCCAGCATCTCGTTTTGATTCTCGGCCAGCGTCGCGAGATAGCTTGCGCGAATGACCTGCCCGCGGCGGATGGGGACAAGGCGCCTCAAAACTTGATCCCCAACACGTGGAAAGGCTTCGCCGGGTAGACGTCATAGTCGGCAATGCCATTGCCGCGGACCGCGCGCGCGATCGGGCGCCCGTCGAACGTCACCGTGTGCGTGTAGCGCCACCCCTGCGGCCGGTACAGCGCCTCGAACACCGATACCCACACGCCCGTGGAATTGTCGGACTGAAAGCCGGTACACAGCCAGGTGTACGGCGGGAAGCGCGACCACCAGTCGCTATTGACCGCGCCGACATAGGCCGGCGCGAGTTCGCGCGGCAGGCTCGCGCGCTCGTGGCGAATGCGCACGCCAAACTGCGGCCGGTAGACGTCGACCTCGAAGGTTTCCCACGCCAGCAAAAACGGTTGCGTTTCGCCGTCCCGGTCCTGCCAGTTGCCAAAATACTGCGTGATCATTTCACGCCCGGCCGCGTCTTGCGTCGTGCGCTCGGTTTGCGTCTGGCTCCAGAACTCGACCGCCAGCACCTTCACCCCGCCGCGGCCCGGCCGCGTGTCCGGTGTCGTCTCGGCGTTGAGTGTGCGGTACACCAGAGACAGGCGCGCGGAATCGGTGTCACCGTCGTAGCCCGCGACTTCGATCCTGTCCAGGCGCGCGCCAGGCGCGCCCGGGTGCGCGCTCCCGAGCGGCGGCAGACCTGGCGCCATGGCGGCGCGGGTCAAGCGCGTGGCGGGCGTGCCGCCAATTTCCTGCACGCTCGCCGAGCGGCGAATTTCCCACCCTTGCGGCGTGCGTGCGACGTCGCCCGGCACTTCGAGCGTATCGAGTACCAGCCGCATTACTGCGCCACCGCCGGCACGCCGAACCGGAACGTCCCGGCCATGTCGCCGGTCAGCCGGTTGTTCTGCTTCAGGAGATCATTGGTTTTGCGCTGCTCTTCCAGCGCCGCGGCGGCGCGCTCGGCGTCCTTGGTCGGATCGCGCAATAGGTCGCGCATGATCTCATCCCCCGTGCCGTAGCCCTTGCCCATCACTGCCATAGCGCCCTCCATGCCGCCGCTGAAGAACGCCGGCACGGTCGCAACCATGTTCCCGATCACATTGCCGGCCGTGTTCAGCACGGTAAAGATCCCGTTCAAGGCGCCGGCCAGGTGATCAACGAGTTTCATCACCTGGTTAAGCTCGGCAATCAAGGTCGGCGCCAGGCGCAAGCCTAGTTGCGTCTGAAACCCTTCCCAACTCGCCTTTAAGGTGTCGAGCTTGTCGCCCAACTCATCCGCCGCCGCGGCCTGGTCGCCGCTGATCACCTGGTTTGCTTTCTCAGCGCTCGCGCGTATGTCATCCATCGCCGCCGCGCCGCCCTTGAAGATCTCTTGCAGTTGCAGACCCGCGCCGCCCATCAGCTTTTCAATCAGGAAGCCGCGCCGGCCCGCATTCTCGACCTTCGACAGCGCCTCCGCGATCGCGCGCATCTTCTCATCGGGCGCGAGCTTGACGAACTCGGCCGCGTTGATCTTCAACTCCGCGAAGTAGCCCGCGATCGTTTTGCTGGTCCCCGCCTGCTCGGCCGCCTTGTTCAAGCGCCGAAAGGCCGCGACCACGGACGACAGGGACGATCCGGCTTGCTCCGCCGCCATCTTCATCGAGCTTAAGAATTCCGCCGAGAGCCCCGAGCGTTGCGACATGTCGTGAATGGCGCTCCCGGCTTCGACCGCCTTATTCACCACCGCGCCCAAGGCGACCGATCCCGCGAGCCCGACCGCGGCGCTTGCCGCGGCGTGCGTCGCTTGCGAAAAGCGCCCCATGGCGCGCTCGGCCTGGCTGGTGTCGGCCAGGAAGTTCACGCGGACATTGGCGAGTGTCGTCATTGGCGCTTCACCATCTTGTTATGCGCGTCCGCAAACATCGCGAACACCGCCGCCATCGCGCCCGGTGTCGTCGCGGTGCCGGCGCGCCGCTCGTTCACCCGCCACCAGCGCGGCAGGTGATCGGCCGGGCGCGTGCGCTGGCCGCCGAGCGCCGCGAGCGCGGCCAAGAGGCGCGCGCCCCAGAAATCCAGGCGCGTGCCGCCCTGCGGCTCGATGGCCATAAACGCGGCGTATTCGGCGAACTCGGCCGCCGTCAACTCGCATTGCAGCCGGCGCACCGGGACGCCAAGCGCGAAGGACAGGCGCAACCACTGGAGCCGCTCCGGCCGGCTCAGGATTTTTTTTCCAGGCTCGCCGCATCGGCCGCGGTGAAGCCGTTCAGCTCGGCCGCGACGTCGAACACGCGCGAGAGCGCCGCCGCGTGCAGCGCGCCCAAGCGCTCGGCGTCGCCAGGCTTGAACAGCGGCGCGCCGTTCACGTCACACAGGCACGCCGCGGCCAGGCGCCCGCGAAAGTTCCGCTTATCGGCCTGGCCGTTCGGCCCCAACATGGCCAGCTCGAACGCGTCGCGCTCGTAGCCAGTCATCGCGCGCACGTAGACCGTGCCGCCCCACTCCGGCACCGCCACCGGCACGGGCGCGGGCATGGTGGCGCCGAGAATGTCGGCCGCCGACAGGTGGCGGCCGGGTGTTGCTTCGTTCATCGTTCCCCCTGGTGAGTGTGCCGGCGCCGCGCGCGGCTTAGCCGCTCGCGATCGTGATGTTTCCCGAGAATTTGAGGCGCCCGCGCGCGGTCATCTTGTCTTCAAACGGATCGGTGATCTCGAACTCCGTCATGAACGCATTCGCCGTCCACGTATACGTGCCGAAGTCGACCACGCACGACGCGGCCGGGTCATCGATCGGCGGGCGCGTCGCGGGCGCGAAATGGAGATCGACTTCCAGCTCGCCCGGATCGAAGAGATTCAGCGGCCGAAAGATGCGGGCGCCGGTGGTGCCCATGTGGGATTCGTCGACGTGGCCGCGCGATATGCCGCTCCAGCGGAGTCCGACGATCTCGGCAAAGAATCCGGTGTCAAAGGCAATCGTGGTGCCGGTGCCGATGATGCTGGCCATTAAGCCCCCCTTAGTTTGTCTAGTTCACGGTTGAACAGCCGCCGCAACTCGCGCGGCAACACCTCGCGCGCGGCGCGCGCGCCGGCACGGGCCGCGATGTCTTGCGCCTCGGGCGCGAGACTCACGGACGGATGATCGATCGGGAGATTCGGCGAGCTTGTCACCGGCCGACCGCGCGAGCGGCGCACGCTCGGGAGCTTGCGCGTATAGAGCCCGCGTTTCCCGCTCGGCATGGTCGCTTGGAACACCTTCACCGCCAGGCGCCCGGCTTTGAGGTGCCCGGCCAACTTGCCTTGCGTCACCAGCCGCGCGCCGGGCAGCGCTTCGATAGGAATGGCTTTCTTGAGCCCGATCCATAACGACGCCCCGAGCGCCTTGACCGACGCGCGGTAGACCGTCACGCGGCGGCGCAGGAAGCGCGACGGGAGCGCCTTCACGCGCGCGAGTTCGCGCACGGTTTCGGTCCGCGCGCGATCCGCCGTCCGGTTCAAGGCTTGCGCGGTGGCGCGCGGCACGGCGGCGCGCTTCAAGCTCGACAACTTCCGCTCAAGCCCCGCCAAGTCGCTATCGAGGCGCGTGCGATCGAGCCCGAAATGGATCGCTGTCATCGCCGCAACCCGGCCTCCGACACGCCGAAGCGCCCCGGCCGCACGTATTCGAGCGCATAGGTAACGCCGCGCACCACGACGGCAGCGCCGGCCGCGACGCCGTCCAAGTCGACGGTGCGCGCTTTCAGCACCGGCGCACGCGGATCGGCCTGCTCGAAGTCATCGATCACAATGGCCTGGCGCGGCACACCCGCGATCGTGACCGTCTCGGCAAAGTCGGTCAGGAACACGGCGCCCGCGTCGGCGGCAATCTGATCGAGTAGCGCACTCACCCGCGCGCGACCTCGGCCTCGACCTCGCCCTTCACCAGCTCGGCGGCGCGCGTTGCGAAGTCCTCGCGCGCGGCCTCGATCAGCCGCTCCGCTGCGGCGCGCTCGGCGGCCGGCACGGCGGACGCGCGCACGGTCGCGCCGACCTTGGACAGATC
>JAIEQK010000144.1 GCA_019747795.1 Gammaproteobacteria bacterium
CCTCGACGTCCTCACCTGCGGTTTTGGCGCGATCATCCTCCTGCTCATGATCTCGACGCCGCCGCCGGCGGCGCCGCCGGCCGACGACGACGATCCGCGCGTGGCGCGCATCGCCGGGCTGCAGCGCGAGCTCTTCACCCTGCAGGACCGCGCCGCCGCGCTGGAAGCCGAACTCGCGGCGAGCGCACCGGAACTGCGCGCGCTCGCCGAAGACACGCAGCGCGCGCAGCAGAGCCTGGCCGACGCGCGGCTGCGCGCCCAGGGCGCGACCGAACAGGCCGCGCGCGAGGCGGCCGAGAAAGGCCGGCTGCAGCTCGCCCAGCAGCAGCTGAGCGCCGAGATGGCGCGGCTCTATGCAGAGCGCAAACGCGCCAAGGTCGCGCTCATCGGCGGCGTGCCCATCGACAGCGAGTACCTCGTCTTCATCATCGACTCTTCCGAGAGCATGACGCGCTACGCGTGGGACAAGCTGCGCGCGCAGATGCTGGACACGCTGGTGGTCTACCCGCGCCTGAAGGGCGTGCAGATCATGAACGACCAGGGCGTCTACATGTTCGAAGAGAGCCGCGGCCGATGGCTCACCGACAGTCCCGTTCTGCGCAACCGCATCCTGGACACTCTGCCCGGCTGGCACCCCTACTCCGCCAGCAGCCCGACCGCCGGCATCCACACCGCGCTAGAGGATCTGTACCGCGCGGAGCATCGCATCAGCCTGTTCGTGCTCGGCGACGAACTGACCGACAAGAGCGTGGCGCGCGTGCTGCGCGAGGTGGACGCGCTGGGGCTCCGCGATGCTCAGGGCCGGCCCAAGGTGCGCGTGCACGCGGTCGGCTTTCCCACCCAGTTCGCCAACGGCCCGAGTCGCCAGGAGACAGGCATCCGCTTCGCCGCGCTGATGCGCGAACTCACGCACCGCTACGGCGGCACCTTCGTGGGGCTCAACGCCTTCCGCTAAAGCGGCATTGCAAAGTGGGCGTTCGGCGGGATAATGCGGCACAAAGCGGGCATGAAAGCCCGCCAGCTCCGCGCAGAACGGAGCACCCGGCACCATGCAAAGGAGAATGCATGCCATGCAGGACTACGCGCCGCTATCGCCGCCCTACCGCGTCTACGTGCTCGACGACCACAAGCTGCTCGCCGAGCTCCTGTCCCATCGCCTGAGCACCGACGCCGCCATCGCGGTGCTCGGCGTCGGCAATTCCGGCGCCGCCGCGCGCCACTTCATCGGCAGCCAGCGCGCCGACATCGTGCTGCTCGACATGGAGATCGATCGCGAGGACGGCGTGGCCATCGCCCGCGATCTGCTCGCCGTGGACCCGCGCCTGCGCATCGTAGGACTGTCCGCCCACGTCAGCAGCCACTATCCGCTCGCCCTGCTCGAGGCCGGCGGCCGCGGATTCCTGTCCAAGCGCATCACCACCCGTGACCTGGTCGAGAACGTGCGCCGCGTGGCGCGCGGCGATCTAGCCATCGGCTCGGACGTCGCCTACCACCTCGCCACCGACGTGCGCGACGCGGGTCCCGCCCAGCGCCTGCGCGGCCTGACCGGCAAGGAAGGCGAAGTGCTGCGCCTGCTGGCGCGCGGCCATTCCCCCGAAGAGATCGCCGAGCAGCTCGGCATGTCGGTCAAGACCGTGCAGAGCCACCGCAGCAACATGCGCCGCAAGCTCAAGCTGCGCAGCGACGTGGAACTGTGCCTGCTGGCGCTGAAGGCGGGGTACGTGCACGTGCACGAGGCGAAGTAGGGAATCGGGGACAGACCACGGTTTCCGCGAAACCGTGGTCTGTCCCCGATTTGCGCCCGACGGGCGTCCGGCGCGCCATGTAGGGCCGGTTTCAACCGGCCAACGCCGGCCTCGCTCCATGCCGTGCATGGCCGGTTGAAACCGGCCCTACAGGGTGGATCAGCGCCGGCGCGCCCGCGCGATCCCGAAGCCGTGCATCACCGTCAGGTCATCCCCGCGGCCCGCGCAGTAGCGCGCGGCGAGATCGGCGTCGCGGCTCACCTCCACCAGCTCGAACCCGGCCCTTTCCAGCAGCACCGCCAGCTGCTCCGGGGTGTGGTAGCTGATGTAGCGCTCGCCCATGCGCGCTGTCACCAGGCGCGCCAGCGACAGGGCTCGGCCTTCGCCGCGGTCGAGGGCGAAGCCGGGCAGCAGGAAATCAAAGAGGAGTTCGCTGCCGGGCGCGGCCACGCGGGCGACGTCCTCGAGGGTGGCCTCGATGGCCGCGGCGCTCAGGTAGTAGATCACGCCCTGCCAGGCGAAGAAGGTGGGCTTCGTGTCGTCGAAGCTCGAAGCCGCCAGGCGCTCGCGCTCGAAATCCACCGGCACGGCCTCGAAGTCCGGCAGCGGCAGGGAGGCGCCGCCAGCCGCCATGCGCGCGAGCTTCACGGCCTGGGTGGCCGGATGATCGACCTCGAAGATGCGCACCCCGTCGAGCCACACGGGACGGCGCAGCGCGATGGAATCGAAGCCGGCGCCGAGCAGCACGTACTGGCCGCCGCCTGCCGCGACGAAGCGCCGCAGCTCGTCGACCGTCAGCTGGTCGCGCACCAGGATCCAGCCGTGCACCGGCCGCAGGCCGCGCAGCAGGCCGCGCACGATGGTCCGATGCAGCAGCCACGACCGGGCGACGGTGCGCCACAGGCGGCTGGTGAAATGCTCGGCCCAGGGGTCCTCGAACACCAGGGGCCGGTCATGGCGCAGGTGACAGGCGCGGATGGCGGCGGTGGCCTCGGCGGTGCGGCTGTGATTGCGGTCGAGCATGGGGCCGCTATTCTAGACCCAGCCCGCCGGCCTTCCGGCCGTGCGTCACCGCATGGTCGGGAGGCCCCGGATTCGCGCGCAAGCCGCGGAGTGCGGGCGCCCGACGCCGCGTCCATGCTGCGTCTCACCCGGCAGCCAGCCGGCAAGTGGAGAGCTGAACATGCACGCGCGCACCCGTGACCTGGAAATCGCATCCTCGGCCTTTGGCGACGACAACCTGCGCTGGCAGGCGGTGGTGGACCGCGACGCGCGGGCCGACGGCCACTTCTGGTACTCGGTGAAGAGCACCGGGGTGTACTGCCGTCCGTCCTGCGCGGCGCGCCTCGCGCGGCGCGAGAACGTCGCCTTCCATGCCAGCCCCAAGGCCGCCGAGACCGCCGGCTTCCGTCCCTGCAAGCGCTGCGAGCCGGACCAGCCGCCGCGCGCGGAGCGTCACGCCGAGCTGGTCGCGCGCGCCTACCGACGGCTGGATTCGGCCGAGGACACGCCCGATCTCGCCGCGCTCGCCGCGGAAGTAGGCATGAGCCCCTGGCACTTCCATCGCCTGTTCAAGCGCGTCACCGGCGTCACGCCGCGCGCCTACGCCGCCGCCCAGCGCGCCAAGCGCGTGCGCGTCGAGCTGCCGCGCGCGGACAGTGTCACCGCCGCGCTGTACGACGCCGGCTTCAATTCCAACGGCCGCTTCTACGACAGCGCGCCCAGCACGCTCGGCATGCAGCCCGCGAAGTTTCGCGCCGGCGGCCGCGGCGAGACCATCCGCTTCGCGCTCGGCGAGTGCTCGCTCGGCGCGATCCTGGTGGCGGCCACCGCACGCGGCATCTGCACGCTGGAACTCGGGGACGATCCGGCCGCGCTGCTCGCCGAGTTCGAACGGCGCTTCCACGCCGCCGAACTGGTCGGCGGTGACGCCGAGTTCGAGCGCTGGGTGGCGCGCGTCGTGGGCCTGGTGGAAAGGCCCGGCGACGGGCTCGACTTGCCGCTCGATCTGCGCGGCACGACCTTCCAGGCGCGGGTGTGGCGGGCCCTGACCCAGATCCCGGCCGGCCAGACCGCGAGCTATGCCGACGTCGCGGCCGCCATCGGCGCGCCGAAGTCGATGCGCGCGGTGGCGCGCGCCTGCGCCTCGAACCCGGTCGCCATCGCCATTCCCTGTCATCGCGTCGTGCGCCATGACGGCGGGCTGTCCGGCTACCGCGGGGGTGTGGAGCGCAAGCGCGCGCTCCTGGAACGCGAAGGACACGCATGAGCGCAGCGCTGGCCGCGCGCGCGGCGCGCACGGTGGATGCGATCGACTGGACGGCGGTCGCGGCCGATCTCGACCTGCGCGGCGCGGCGCTGCTGCCGCGCCTGCTGAGTGACACGACCTGCGCGCACCTGCGCGCCGCCTACGACGATCCGACGCGCTTTCGCTCGCGGGTGGTGATGGCGCGCCACGGCTACGGTCGCGGTGAGTACCAGTACTTCCGCTATCCCCTGCCGGCGGAAGTCCAGACCCTGCGCGAGGCGCTCTACGCGCCGCTCGCGCCCATCGCCAATGCCTGGTACGCGCGCATGGGACTCGAACCGCGCTTTCCCGACAGCCATGCAGCGTTCCTCGCACGCTGTCACGCCGCCGGCCAGACCCGACCGACGCCGCTCCTGCTGCGCTATGCCGAGGGCGATTACAACCACCTGCACCAGGATCTCTACGGCGAGCACGTGTTCCCGCTGCAGGTGGCGGTGCTGCTGTCGGCGCCGGACACGGATTTCGAGGGCGGCGAGTTCGTGCTCACCGAGCAGCGGCCGCGTCAGCAGTCGCGGGTGGAGGTGGTGCGGCTCACGCGCGGTGACGCGGTGGTGTTCGCGGTGAACCAGCGACCGGTGACAGGCACGCGAGGCGACTACCGCGTGACCATGCGCCATGGCGTGAGCCGCGTACTCCGCGGCTCACGCATGACGATGGGGATCATCTTTCACGACGCGCTGTGAGCGCGCCGCGACTCAGTGGGCGAGCGCGTCCACCCGATCCATGCGGATGATGATGCGTCCGTGCTCCTGGTTGCGCACTTCCACGTAGCCGTCGTCGCCGATTTTGGTGACGACACCCGGTACAGTCGCACCGTTCACATAGAAGGTCAGTCCGAACTTCTTTTCCAGGCTCTCCTTCAGGAGCTCCTGGTAGGCGTCCGGCGTCTTCGAACTGCGCGCCTCGGTCGCGAGCGACAGCCCGCAGCCGAGCGCAAACACGAACATCAGCGCGGCCGCGCGCGACTTCGTCGGTGTCCTGTGCATCACGGCGTCTCCGTACTTCAGCAGAAGGCCGGCATCACCTCGTCCACCAGCAGCTGCTGGGTGTCGGGCGTGGCCGGGAAGACGATGTAGTAGGTGACGCCAGTATTGGTCACGCGCTCGGCGATCTCGCGCTTCACTTCCTCGGGCGTGCCGAGCAGGCACACGGGCGCCTTCTGCGCGCTCGCGTAGTCGGGAAAGCCGAGATGAGACGCGAGGCCGCGCAGCGTGGCGTCGTTCTTGTCCTTCGAGATGCCGAGCATCACGAGTCCGCCGAGTTCCATGGCGGAGGGCTCGCGGCCCGCCTCGCGCATGAAGCCGTGCAGCATGTCGATGCGGCGCTTGAGATCGGCCATGTCGAACTTGAGCGTCGCGGCCGGATCGTTGACGAAGTCCTTGCCGTTGCCGGTCGGCGGAATGAGGTTGATGACCGAGGCCTCGCGCGCGGCGATGCGCAGGAGACCCGTGCCCGAGCCGCCCAGCATGATCTGCGGATAGGGCTTGGAGAGCGGCCGCGGGTTGGCGTAGAGATCGTGGATGTGGAAGTGCTCGCCGTGGAAGTTCGGCTTGTCCTGCGTCCACATCGCCTTCATGACCTGGATGGTCTCGTCGAGCTGGGCGAGCCGGTCCTTGAGCTTGGGGAAGGCGTAGCCCGCGGCGACGTATTCCTTGTCCTGCCAGCCGGCGCCTAGACCACAGATGAAGCGGCCGCGCGAGACGTGGTCGAGCGTCGCGACCATCTTGGCCAGCAGCGGCGGGGTGCGGAACGAGGCCGCGATCACCGCCGGCGCGAGGCGGATCTTCGAGGTCATGGCCGCGATGGCGGTCAGGATGGTGAAGCATTCGTTCTGCGGGGTCTCGGGGCTGCCGAGCGGCGACCAGAAATGATCGTTGGTCGAGACCGAGTAGAGGCCGTCACGCTCCGCGCGCAGCGCCGCGGCAATCGCTTCGTTCACGTCCCCGGTGGGCAGGAAAACGCCAAATCGGACTGGATACACTTCTCTCCCCTTCGCGTGCGCTCAGTTTTGATCCGGACGCCATTGTGCCGCAGGGGCCGTGGCTCGGCACATCCGCATTTCGAGGCAGACGAGGACTTCAGGCGCGTAGCGCCCCTGCCTGTCCGTCTTCGACCGCGAACGACGCCAGCGTCTGGCAGGCGCTGTCGGCGCGCGTAACGTCGTCCAGCGCGCGCAGGTCGACAGCCAGGCGCTCGGGACGGCACTCGACCCGCAGGTAGCCGCGCGGTCCGGCGCGGCCAAAACGCAGGTGCGGATTGTTCGCCAGCAGCGCGGCGGCCAAGGCCTCGGGTATGGGCTTGGAGCTGATGGCGGTGGTGACGAACTCGGTGGCGACGGTCGGCGCCGCGGGACGCACGTAGTCGGTCTTCAGATCCGACACCCAGTAGGAATGGATGTCGCCGCTCAGCACCACCGGGTTGGGCCGGCCGCTGGCCACTACGCTCTCCAAGAGCCGACGGCGCGCGGCGGGATAGCCGTCCCAGGCGTCGGAATAGAAGGCCTCGCCTGAGCCGTCCGCACTGTCGGCCTGGGCCATCGGCGACTGCTGGCCGAGCAGGTTCCAGCGCGCGTCGCCGCGGCGCCATTCCGCGTCGAACCAGGCTTCCTGCGCGGCGCCGAGAAAACTGCGCGCGGGATCGGTCCGCGAGGCGCAGTCGCGAATGGTCGCAGAGCCGCCGCGCCCCGCCGGCGGACAGGGCTGCGGATCGCGGTACTGCCGTCCGTCCACCAGCACGAAGCGCGCGAGGCGGCCGAAGTCGAGCGCGGTGTGGATGCGCATGGTCTCGCCCACCGGGCGCATGGCGGCCGGCACCGGCAAGTGCTCGTACCAGGCGCGGTAAGCCGCCAGGCGGCGCGCGCGAAAACGCACGGGGTCGGCGAGGTCGAGCGCGCGATCCCCCACGTAGTCGTTCTGCACCTCGTGATCATCCCACACGGCCGCCCAGGCGCAGGCCGCGTGCGCGGCCTGCAGGTCGGGATCGCCCCGATACTGCGCGTAGCGACGTCGGTAGTCGGCCAGAGTGACGGGCTCCGCGCCCACGTGGCGGCGCACTGCCGGTCCCGGGGTGTCGTTCTCGTAGATGTAGTCGCCGAGATGCAGCACCAGGTCGAGCTCGTCGGCCAGCATGTGGCGATAGGCCGCGTAATGGCCGGTCTCCCAGTGCTGGCAGGCGGCAACCGCGAAGCGCAGGCCGTCCGCCACGACATCGTCCGCCGCCGGCGCGGTGCGGAAGCGGCCGACCGCGCTGGTCGCGTCGGCGCTGTGAAAGCGGTAGTGATACCAGCGCCGCGGCGCCAGCCCGTCGAGTTCGAGATGCACGCTGTGCGCGAAGGCCGCCTCGGCCGTCGCTTCGCCCTGGCGCACAATGCGCTGGAAGCCCGCGTCCTCGGCCACTTCGAAGCGCAGCGTGAGATCGGGGCTGTCCAGCACGTCGCTGTCCGCGCCCGCCGAGGGCGCGAGCCGCGTCCACAGCACCGCCCCATCGGGGCGCGGATAGCCCGCCGCCACACCGAGATGAAAAGGGTTCGACGGCCAGCCGCGCGGCGCGGCACGCAAGCCCCGCGGCAGCAGCGCCGCGCCGAGTCCCAGCCGTAACAGCGCTCGCCGCGAGATCATGCGCCGCCCTGCGCTCGCGCCAGCGCTATTCTTCGTGGCCGACGCGCCGCACGATGTAGCCGCCCGAACGCTCGTCCTGCTCCAGCGCCAGTTGACCACGCGCCTGCGCTTCCTCCAGCAGCTTGTTGAACGAACGCACGCCGTAGTAGCTCTCGTTGAACTCCGGGCGGCGACGCTTCAGCGCCTGCTTGATCATCGAACCCCACAGGGTGCCTTCGTGCCCGCGTTCGCCGTACATCGCCTCGGCGGTCTCGACGATCAGATCGATGCCCTTCTGCAGGCGATCCTCCTCCTTGGCCGCCGGCGCCTCGGCGGCGGCCGGCTCGCTCGCCGCCACGGCCTTCTTCGTCGGTCGACGGCGCTTGCGCTTGTTGGCCGCCTCCTCCTCGCGCACCAGGTCGTCGTAGAAGATGAACTCGTCGCAGTTGCGCATCAAGAGATCGGAGGTCGAGTTCTTGACGCCAACGCCGATCACGGTCTTGGCGTTCTCCCGCAGCTTCGAGACCAGCGGCGAGAAGTCCGAGTCGCCGCTGATGATGACGAAGGTGTCGACATGGGACTTGGTGTAGCAGAGGTCCAGCGCGTCGACCACCATACGAATGTCCGCGGAATTCTTGCCGGACTGGCGCGCGTGGGGGATCTCGATGAGTTCGAAGGCCGCCTCGTGCATCTGCGCCTTGAATTCCTTGTAGCGATCCCAGTCGCAGTAGGCCTTCTTCACCACGATGCTGCCCTTGACCAGCAGCCGCTCCAGCACGCGCGCGATGTCGAACTTGGCGTACTTCGCGTCGCGCACGCCGAGCGCCACGTTCTCGAAGTCACAGAACAGGGCAAGAATGAGATGGTCGTCGGCAATGGCCATGAGGCTCCCTTTGCGATCGGCGGGTCTCGCCACGCGCGCAATCAAACGTTATCGAATTCAGAGAAGAAGCGGATATTGTCCTTCGCGATGCCGTCCAGCACCACCTGCATGCCGCCCGAGCGGATGATCCACTCGAGCCGGTGATCGCGATACTCGCGCTTGAAGGCGCCGGCGGCGAGCAGCGGCGCGATGCCGTCAAGGGCCGGCATGATCTCGAGCGCCTCCCGCGCGGTCTCGGCCACCGCCGGCCGCGCGTTGACCCGCTCGAACCATTCCGCGAGCGCGGTGCCCGGGTCAGGCCTCAGACCGAACTCGGCGGAGCAGTTCAGGTAGGGCACCACGGCGAGATCCGCGAGCCCGAACTGGCTGCCGCCGAACCACGGCGCGTCACCGAGTTCGACGTTCAGCCAGCGTCGCCACGCGGCGGTCTGCTCGGCGGCCCGTGCGCGCAGCGTGTCCGCCATGGCACCCGTGATGCGGCCCATGTAGCGAATCTCGATCAACCCCCAATTGATGGCTTCGTAATGGGTGTCCATCAGGTCTTCGATCATGCGCGCGCGGGCGCGGGCTTGCGGATCGCGCGGCAGCAGCGGCGAGCCCGGCCACTTGTCCTCCAGGTACTCGAGGATGATGGTCGAGTCGAACACGCGGGTGTCGCCGTCGACGAGGGCCGGCACCTCGCCGCGCGGCGAGGCGGCGAGAAAGGCAGGGTCGTAGTCCGCGCCGCTGCCTAGACCCGAGGGCGTGTGCGCCTCGAAGGGCAGGCCCTTCTCGCGTAGCGCAATCTTGACCTTCTGCGCATAGGGGGACAGGGGATGTTCGTAGAACGTCAGCATGTAAGGTGTCCTGGCTCAGCGCTTCACCGCGCGGGACATGAGGAAGTCCTGGCGCACGAAGTTGTCGTGGAAATACTGCGCGGCGAGCGCATCGAACTCGGCGCGAAAGGCCGCCAGGCGCTCGGGCTCGGCGGCCAGGGTCTCGACGATTTTCAGCACCGGCGCGGCGTTGCGTTCCATGAAGGCGCGCGCGTGGGCCGGGCTCAGGGCCGGGAAGCGCAGCGTCGCGCGATCGAAGCGGAGCTCGCTCACCTTGTCGCCGAAGCGCTCGCGCACGATGGCCGGGTCGCCCCACTCCACCGGCGAGCGCGCGCCCTCGGGCAAGGGCGGCGCGTAGCGGCCGGTGAGCGCGAACATGCGGCCGGTGTAGAGCTCGGGCGGCCAGGTGGAGAAGGCGATCACGCCGCCCGGCTTCAACACGCGGAGCATCTGCGCGAGCGTCACGTCCGGGCGCGGCCCGAACATGTGACCGAACTGGCTCAACACCACGTCGAAGCCCTGGTCGGCAAAGGGCAGCGCCTCGACGTCCGCCTCGACGAACTCCGCGGCCAGGCCAGCCACCGCCGCGTTGGCCCGCGCGACCTCGAGCAGCGCGGGCGTGAGATCGGCGCCGGTCACGGTGGCGCCGGTGCGCGCCGCGGTGAGCGCGACCACGCCGGTGCCGCAACCGACGTCCAGCACGCGCTGGCCGGCGCGCACGCCGGCGAAGCGCACCAGTTCCGGCGCGACCGAGGCGGTCAGCATCTCGAACGGCGTGAAGCTCGCCCAGCCGATGCGGGCGGCCTCCTTCAGCTTGGCTATCGGGTCCATGGGAAGACCTCCGGAGAGTTGTGGGTGGCGGGCCCGGCAAGCCTAGTCAGGCCCATCGGTGACCGCAAGGGCGGTGCGCCAGGTGACGATGGGGCGTGCGTGGGAAAGCGCCGCGCCCGCGGAGGACGCGGCGCCCGGCATCAACCGTCGAACTTGTCGAAGTAGCAGATCACCGGCGGCGCGGTCATGAAGGGTCCGATCTTCTCGACCAGGCCGGTCTCGGCACGCCAGCCGAAATACTTCTCCTGCTGCGCGCGAGACTCCCAGATCTCGTAGAAGAACACGTGGCCCGGCTTGTCCTGGTCGGTCCAGATGTCGAACAGGCGGCAGCCATCGTAGGCGCGCGTGTCGTGGGCGACGCTCTTGATGAGCGCGAGGAACTCGGCGGTGCGGGCCGGATCGATGGAAAAGTCGAGCGTTACGCAGACGGGCATGGGGGGTTCTCCAGTGGATGAGATGGGTGCCTTGGCGCTCGCAGCATATCCCACCCGCCTGACGCGGTGGTCATGTGCCGGGCAGCGCGCCAGGCTCCGCCGAGAAGGGGACGTTTCGCGATGCACGCGCGGCGATGTCTGGCCGGGGAGACGTACGCGTGAAATGAGCAGCGTCCCCCAGGGCAGTGCGCCGAAGCAGGTGGCCTTCGTTGCGATGGGAATGGACGAGCCCGTAATGCCCGGACGCCATCACCCGTCGCCGCAAGCGCCGCGGACATGCGCCACGCACCCCGGATCGGTCGTGTCCGACGCTGGTCGCCGCGGGCTAGCATGCCGGCGCCACCACGACTGACCAGGAGCATGCAGCATGGCTTTCACCGCCGCGCAGATCGGAGCGGGCACGCCGGACCTCGGCGACGCACCGCTGTCGCTCACGCCCTTCCTCAGTCCCGACTATTTCGCCGCGGAACGCGAACAGGTGTTCAGCCGCAGCTGGCTCAACATCGCGCGCGGCTGCGAAGTGCCGAAGCCCGGCGACTTCGTGGTGAGGGATGTCGAGATCAGGCATGCCTCGGTCCTCGTGGTGCGGGGCCAGGACGGCGAGGTGCGCGCCTTCCACAACGTCTGCGCGCACCGCTCCGCGCGGATCGAGTGGCGACGCCAAGGCTCGTGCAAGCTGTTCAGCTGCCCCTACCATGCCTGGAGCTACGACACCGAGGGCCGGCTGCGCGGCGTCCCGGGGCTGGAGAACTTTCCCACGCTGGACAAGGCGGCCAACGGCCTCACGCCCATCGCCTGCGAGGTGTGGAACGACCTCGTCTTCATCAACTTCGCAGCGGAGCCGCCGCAGTCTCTGCGCGAGTTCCTCGGCGGACTCCTGCCCTTCGAGCGCGATTACCCGCTCGCCGACATGGATGCCAGCGCGACCGTCGAGGTGGCGGTGGTCAACTGCAACTGGAAGGTGTTCCTGCACGCCTTCCTCGAGGCCTATCACCTTAACGTGCTGCACGGGCGCTCGCTCGGCAACACCTTCAATCCGCCGGACAATCCGCAGGGCGACCCGCTCTACTACCGCGCCTTCGGCCGGCACGGCTGCCTCACCATCGGTGCCAACCTGGAACGGCGCGCCGGGCCGATGGAGACCCTCTCGCAGCGGCATGCCGCCGACCTGCTCTCGACCGGCGGCAAGGCGCGCGCCAGCGCCTACGAGGAACTCGGCAGCGGCACCCGGCTGCTCAATCCGACCGGCGCGGCCAACTGGGCGCTGGAGGGCGTTGTGCTGTTCCCCAACGTCATGTGGCTCGCGGCGATGGGCAGTTGCACCCTGCACAAGGTGTGGCCGCTCGATCTCGAGCGCTCGCGCTTCGAGAGCATCACTTACTATCCGCGACCGCGCAGCGTCAGCGAGCGCTTCGCGCGCGAACTGCGCTTCGCATTGTTTCGCGACACCATCGTCGAAGACATCCTGAACACCGAGTACAGCCAGCAGGCGTTGCGCTCCGGCGCCAAGCGGCACATGCACCTGCAGCGCGGCGAGATCGCCATTCGTCATCACTACCACCAGGTGGACCGCGTGGTCCGCGGGGAGACCGCCCATGTCTGACGCCGTGACCCTGCCGGAAGAATTCGCCGCGCTCGCACCCTACGTCGCCGGCTGGGCACATGCCACCAATGCCGAACGGCTGCACAAGCGCATGAGCAGTTCCATGGCCGAGGTCCAGGATTTCTACGACGCCATGCTGCCGCGCCTCGAAGCCGCCCTCGTGCATCTCGACCGCTTTCCGCTGGGCGGTCTTCCGCCGGCGGAAGAGACCCTCTACCGGCTGGTCCTGGCCGCCGGCGAGGCGGCGGTAGCCGTCGAGATCTACCGCGCGCCGACCTTGCCGCTCGCGCCCGATGCGTCGCGGGTCAAGGTGTACTACGCGAACATGGATGGTTGAGGGCGGAAGACGGGGCAGCCCACCTTCACCGTCACACTCGCGAGAGCGAAGGTCCACCGGCGATCGGCAAAGCCCGTGGAATCCCGCTTGCGCGGGAATGACGGGTTGTAGACATCACGATGCCCTGACCAGCCTGCACCGCCGGCCACTACTCCGTCACCCTCGCGAAAGCGAGGGTCCATCGGTGATCGGCGAAGCCCATGGATGCCTGCTTTCGCAGGCATGACGAGACCGACGAGGCGATGGCTTCCTCACTCCACGTTCTCAATTTCCGTCACCCCTGCGAAAGCAGGGGTCCACCGGCGCACAGTGAAGCCCATGGATTCCTGCTTTCGCAGGAATGACGGGTTGTGAGGCGTGGAGATGCGCTGATCAGCCTGCACCGCCGTCTACTTCGACGTCACCCTCGCGCAAGCGAGGGTCCATCGGTGATCGGCGAAGCCCATGGATGCCCGCTTGCGCAGGGACGACGAGACCGACGAGGCGATGGGTACCTCACTCCGCGGTATCAGTTTCCGTCACCCCTGCGAAAGCAGGGGTCCACCGGCGCACAGCGAAGCCCATGGATTCCTGCTTTCGCAGGAATGACGGGTTGTGAGGCTTGAAGATGCGCTGATCGGCCTGCACCGCCGCCTACTTCGACGTCACCCTTGCGCAAGCGAGGGTCCATCGGTGATCGGCGAAGCCCATGGATGCCCGCTTGCGCAGGCATGACAAGACCGACGAGGCGATGGGTACCTCACTCCGCGGTATCAGTTTCCGTCACCCCTGCGAAAGCAGGGGTCCACCGGCGATCGGCAAAGCCCATGGATTCCTGCTTTCGCAGGACTGACGGTGTGAAGTGCTTGAGGATGCACTGATCAGCCTGCACCGCCGCCTGCTTCGACGCCACCCTCGCGCAAGCGAGGGTCCATCGGCTACCGGCGAAGCCCTTGGATTCCCGCTTGCCCGGAGGTTGCGGTAGGGACAGGCGAAAAGAGAAATGTCCTGCCTCAGCGCCCGAAGCGCTGGCGACAGGCGGCGCGCAACTCGTCCCGGAAATCCGGATGCGCTATCTCTATCAGCTTTTCGGCGCGCACGCGCTCCGAGGCGCCCGACAGGCTCGCGATTCCATGCTCGGTCACCACGTAGTCGACGAAGGTACGCGGCACCGACACCACCTGTCCCGCGGGGAACATCGGCACGATGCGCGACACGCTGCCCGCGCGCGCGGTGGACGGCATCACGGTGATCGATCTACCACCGGGTGAGAGATAAGCGCCGAGCACGAAATCGATCTGACCCGCCACGCCGGTGTACATCTGCGCGCCGAAGGCCTCCACGGTCAGTTGCCCGGTCAGGTCCATGGCGAGCCCGTTGTTGATCGCCACCTGGTTGGGGTTGCGCGCGATGACCGTCGGGTCGTTGGTGTAGAACGCCTCGCGCAGTTCCACGCGCGGATTGTCGTTGACGAAGGCGTAGTCGTCCGGTTCGAGGAACATGCCCGCCGCGACCATCTTGCCGACGTCGATGCCCTTGCGCGCGCCGGTGATCACGCCGCGCTTGAACAGGTCGATCATCGACGAGGTGAGGATCTCGGAATGCACGCCGAGGTCGTTCTTGTCCCGCAGGTAGAGTCCGGCCGCCATGGACACCGAGCCCACGCCTATCTGGATGGTGTCGCCGTCGCGCACCAGCGAGGCGGCCAATGCCCCGATGGTCTCGGCCGCGGCCTGCTCGTCCGGCGTGACCGCGAGCGTAAGTCCGAAGGGTGGAATGGGCTCGGGTTCTTCCACCAGGTAGTCGAGCTTCGAGACATGTACGCGATTGTCGCCGCCAGTGCGGATGAGGAGCGGGTTCACCTCGGCGATCACGCACTTCGCGCGCTCGACCCAGGTCGGCGAATACCAGAGCTGCTCGCCGAAGCTGCAGTAACCGTCCGCGTCCGGTGGCGAGACCATGAGCAGCAGCACATCGGCGTCCAGCAGGCCCGACTCGCGCCCGGGCTCGCGCCACTTGGCCGGCGAATAGACCGTGGTTATGTCGTAGTCGAGCCGACGTTCCTTGTAGAGCGGCCGCAGGTGACCGGAGAGGTAGTTCGCGTGCAACCGAAAGGCGTCGCCGCGCTCGGCGTCGAACCAGGGGTAGGGCTGCATGGTGTTGCTGCAGAACACCTCGACGTTCCGCAGCTCGCGCCAGCGCTCGCAGAGCGCGGCGATGAGATAGCGTGGCTCGGTGGTCGCGACCGAGGTCAGCACGCGCTGACCGGATTCGACGCGGGCCACCGCCTCATGCGCGGTGCGGAGCTTGTCCCGGTAACGGTCACGCCAATCGGTGGACATGTCACGACGCTCCATCTGCAGGGTGGCGGGGACGGCCGCCGCGTACTGCGGCGGCCGGACTCGAGTGAGCATAGACCACCGGTCGTGCCGCGCGCGGTTCCAATGTGCGGCGTCGGTTACCGTGACGGCGAGGGCCGCGCTCAGCGGAAGCGCTGCTTCACCCAGCCCTGGTCCCAGTTCGACACCTGGTGCGTCCGGCCGCGCAGTTCCTGGAACAGCCAGCGACCATCCTGCTTTACGAACAGATCGGTGTAGTTCAGCGTCAGTACCACCGCGTCCTCGCCGATGGTGCACAGGCACAGCAGGTAGAACCAGCCGGTGGCGCGCAGGCCATCGTCGGCCACCTCGACGCGCGGCTGGGTGACGAAATGCAGCGCCCAGGGAATATGCGCGGACAGCGCGCGGAAATGCGCCTTGATCTCCTCGTGTCCCTGCATCGAGCCGCCTTCCCCGTCCACCAGCCAGCGGCCGTCGTCGGTGAACAGGCTCGCTATGCCCTCCGGGTCGTAGTGATCGTCACAGTAGGCGGCGTAGCGGTACTTCAGGCGCTCGATGGCGCGCTCGTCCTCGAGGCGCTGCAGCCGTTGTTCGAGGGGCATGTTCATCCTCCCCTGCTCGCGCGCTGTCGATCAGCCAGCGCGCGGCACGCCCCGCGTGTTGTCACCGGGCGGCTCGCCACTCTCCGGTCGCCAGCCGAAGGCCAGGCCCCGCCACAGGTCGCGATAGTCGTAGTCGGTGGCGAGCGCGAGGTTCAGCCGGTTGTAGGACGCGAAATCCGACACCAGGTGGATGAGCTGCACGATGCCCTTGTCGGTGAGGCCCGCCGCGCGCAGTCCGTCGACATCGGCGTCGGTGATGGCGCGCGCATCGGCGTTCACGCGCAGCGCGAAGTCGAGCAGCGTGCGCAGGCGCGGCGCGCTCACGGCCTCGAGCCCCTGTTCGGCGAGACTCCGCACGTACTCCTCCGCGCTGCCGAGCCCGTAGTTGAGGATGGTGCAGAAGGCGGCGGTGCAGTAGGGGCAGCCGTTCGCGCGAGACACCAGGATGCCGATGTGCTGGACCTCGGGCAGGCTGAGTTCGCCCATCTGCCACAGCACCCGCGTGGTACCGAGCTTGGCCTTCAAGAGTTCGGGAAAATTGAGCTCCACGCGAAAGTGGTTGGGCACCGCGCCCTCGACCTCGGTGACCCAGGCGAAGATCTCGCGAATGGCGGGATCGTCGACGGCTTCGCTGGCGGGCATTGCGACGCGGGCCATGGCACTTCTCCGTTGGGCAGTCGTCGCATGTTAGCCAATCAGCAGCCGGTGGACAGCCCGGCCCGCCTTCTGCTTTGCCGAGCCTGCCCCTATCATCGGCCGCGCCGGTTCACGGCCCTGGCCTTCACGGAGCCCTTCGATGCACACACCCACCAAGATCCTGCTGGACGAGCGGGACATGCCGACCCGCTGGTACAACATCGTGCCGGACCTGCCCGCACCCCCGCCCCCGCCGCTGCATCCCGGCACCCACCAGCCGGCGGTGGCGGAGGACTTCGCGGCTATTTTTCCGCGCGCACTGATCGAGCAGGAGATGAGCACGGCGCGCTACATCGACATTCCAGGGCCGGTACTGGACGTCTACCGCCTGTGGCGGCCGAGCCCGCTGTTCCGCGCCCATCGGCTGGAGAAGCTGCTCGATACGCCGGCGCGCATCTACTACAAGTACGAAGGCGTGAGCCCGGCCGGCTCGCACAAGCCCAATACCGCGGTGCCGCAGGTCTGGTACAACGCGCAGGAGGGTGTCACGCGTCTCACCACCGAGACCGGCGCCGGGCAGTGGGGCAGTTCGCTCGCCTTCGCCTGCGCGCAGTTCGGCCTGGAATGTGAGATCTGGCAGGTCGCGGCGTCCTACCGCGCCAAGCCTTACCGGCGCACGATGATGGAACTGTGGGGCGGCAAGGTGTATTCGAGTCCGTCCGAGCGCACCGCCTTCGGTCGCGAACTGCTGGCCGCCGATCCCGATCATCCCGGCTCGCTCGGCATCGCGATCTCGGAAGCCGTGATCGAGGCAGCGGCCGACCCCCACGCGCGCTACACGCTCGGCAGCGTGCTGAACCACGTGCTGCTGCACCAGACCATCATCGGCGAGGAGGCGCTGCTGCAGCTCGCGAGCATCGGCGAGACGCCGGACGTGCTGGTCGCCTGCACCGGCGGCGGCTCGAACTTCGGTGGCCTGGCCTTTCCCTTCCTGCGCGAGAAGCTCGCCGGACGGAACAACATGGTGATACGCGCGGTCGAGCCGGCTGCCTGCCCGAGCCTGACCAAGGGCGAGTATCGCTACGACTTCGGCGACACCGCGGGCCTGACGCCCTTGATGAAGATGCACACCCTCGGTCATCGCTTCATCCCCGAGCCGATACACGCCGGCGGCCTGCGCTACCACGGCATGGCGCCACTGGTGTCGCACGTCTATGCGCTCGGCCTCATCGAGGCCATTTCCATTCCGCAGACCGAGTGCTTCGCGCGCGCCGTTGAGTTCGCGCGCAGCGAGGGTATCGTGCCGGCGCCCGAGCCGACCCACGCCATCGCGGCGGCGGTGCGCGAAGCGCTCGCCTGTCGCGAGCGCGGCGAGGCCAAGGTCATCCTCACCGCACTGTGCGGTCACGGTCACCTGGATCTCGCGGCCTACGAAAAATACCTGCGCGGCGAGATGGTGGATCTCGACCTGCCGCAGGCGGCCATCGACGAGGCGATGCGCGCGGTGCCGGAGATCGCCTGAGGCGCGAACCGCCTCAGAAGGTACTGAGCCCGCTCGCCTCCATGAAGCGATAGAGAACGCGCCGCCACGCGCTGTCGTCCTGGTAGGTGGCGTAGTCGGTGGTGTAGTGGCGCCCCGGCCGGCCCTGCCAGATCTCGTTGACGTAGGCGCGCGCCGCGGTGAACACGGGCGCGTTCGCGTCGCCGCGCGCGGCGACGTTCAACTCGAGGTTCAGGTCGGCCAGGTTGCGCCGCGTGTAGTTGGCCGAGCCGAGATTCAGCCATGCGCGGCCGTCGGCGCGCGTGATCAGCAGCAGCTTGCTGTGGCACTGCTCGCCGTGGGTGTCGGCGAAGCGCAGCGGCACGCCGGCCGCCACCAGCTCCGCCGCCACCTGGCGGTTGGGGATGCCGTTCTTCTCGTGGCCGAAGGCATCCTTGTTCGGATCCAGCACCACGCGCAGCGTCACACCGCGCGCCTGCGCGGCGAGCATGGCGCGCACGATGGCGCGCTCTGAGAAATAGAACATCACAAGATCGAGCGCATCGCCGCGCCTGGCGTTCGCGATGGCGTCCAGCACCGCATCGGCGATGCGCCCCTCGCTCAGCACCTGGAGTTCGACCTCACCGACTGGCGTCGCGGCAGGCGCCGGGCGATAGCTGACATCCTGCTCGGACGAGAAGCCCAGCACCGCGCGTTCGGCGTCCAGCAGGTCCAGCGCGGCCTGGCCGCCGAATTCCAGCGCCACGTTCTGATGCGCGCTGCTGCCATCGTGGGGATTGGCCGAGGTCACCAGCGCGCGCAGGCCGGCGGGCGTATCCGCTAGCACGACCTTGCGGTGATTGGCCTTGAAGTTGGCGAGCGCGAGATAGCTGCGCAGACCGACGTGGCCCGCGCCGAACGGGTTGGGCAGCGCGCCGCCCGACGCGTTGCCGAAGGGCTGCGCCAGCAGCCGCCAGAACGATGAATACAGCGGGTTGCTGTCACGCAGCCGCGCGAGCTGCGTGATGGTCACGTGCACCCCGGCATCGCGCAATTGCGCGAGCCGCGGCGCGTCGAGCCCGCCGTAGACGGTGTTGATGGGATCGGTGAGCAGGTGGACTTCGAGCTGCGGCACGGCGCGGCGCCGCGCCACCAGGCGCTCGGTCAGTTCACGGCTGAGCGCGCGGGTGCGCTCCGGGGACGCGCCCTGGTAGTCGTTGAACAGGAACATGTCGATCAGGACGAAGCGCTCGGCGCCGTCGATCAGCGCGAAGACCGCGTCGAAGATGCGCTGCTCCACCTGGCGCCGGCCCTGGTCGTCGGTGAAGGTGAGGTCGGCGAGGAAACGCGGTTCTACGCCAACTCGCCAGGGACCGGCGTAGGACAGCCCTTCGGGCAAGGGTTTGTACACGTGGTAGAGCCCCGTACCCAGCAGCACCAGCGCGAGAACGCCGAATACGCGCCAGGCGCGCCGCCCGCTTCGCCGACTGCTGTCTGCCATCCCCATGCCCGATCTCGTGGTGCGCGCGGCGCATGCTACGCGAATTCCGCTGCGCCGGTCGCCGGCGCCTCGCGACTGGCGGGCGGCAGGCTCAGCGCACGCTCGCCCGTGCTATCTTCCTCGACCATGCACATGCCCTCCGCGCGTGCGGCCGGCCCGGCCGACGCCTTCGCCTGATGGATTTCCTGCTGCTCGTAGCGCTGATCCTGTTCAACGGCCTGTTCGCGATGGCCGAACTCGCCATCGTCTCGGCGCGCCGCGCGCGCCTGCAACCGCGCGCCGACAAGGGCAACCTGGGCGCGCGCGCCGCGCTGGAACTGCATCAGCAGCCGAGCACCTTCCTGTCCACCGTGCAGGTCGGCATCACCATGGTCGGCGTCACCAGCGGCGCGATCGGCGATACGATCATCGCCGAGCCGCTGACTGCCTGGCTGCAGTCCCGCCCGACGCTCGCCCCCTATGCCAGCGAGATCGCCCTCACCGCGACCATCACGGCCATCACCTACTTCTCGGTGGTGGTGGGCGAACTGGTGCCCAAGCGCCTGGCGCTGATCGCGCCGGAGCCGGTCGCGATACTGCTGGCCCTGCCGATGCGCTGGCTGTCGCTGCTGGCGCGTCCCCTGGTGTGGATCTTCTCCATCTCGAGCGAAGTGCTGCTGCGCCTGCTCGGCGCGCACCGTCACGAACAGCCGCCGGTGACCAACGCCGAGATCGAGGGCCTCATGGAACAGGGCGCCGAGGCCGGCGTGTTCCATCAGAGCGAACAGGCGCTGGTGGCCAACATCCTGCGTCTCGACGAGCAGCACATCGGCGCGATCATGACGCCGCGGGTCGACATCGAGCACGTCGACCTGGACGATGCGCCGGAAGAGGTCACCCGCAGCCTGCTGGAGAGCACGCAGAACCGCCTGGTGGTGTGCCGCGACGGTCTCGAACACGTGCTGGGCGTGCTGCCGCTGGTCGACCTGCTGAAGGATGCGGTGGCCGCCGGTCAGCTCGACATCGCGAGCCTCGAGGGCAAGCTGCAGCCGGCGCTGTTCGTGCCGCGCAGCATCAGCACCGTGCACCTGCTGGAAGAGCTGCGCCGCGCGCGCCAGCAGTTCGCGCTGGTGGTTGGTGAGTACGGCGACCTGCAGGGCGTGGTCACCCTGACCGACGTGCTGACCGCCATCGTCGGCGACCTCGAACCCGACCGCCCGGCCCACGAGCGCGACATCATCGTGCGCGAGGACGGCAGCTGGCTGGTGGACGGCAGCGTGGTGATCGAGCGCTTCGAGGCGGTGGCCGGCGTCGAGCTCGCGCTGCCCGGCGCCGAGGAGGAGGACTTCTACACCCTCGGCGGCTTCGTCATGCACGCGCGCGGCCGCATGCCGGTGGCCGGCGATCGCGTGGAGGCCGGCGAGTTCGTGGTCGAGGTGGTCGACATGGACGGCACGCGGGTCGACAAGCTGCTGGTGATGCGTCGCGCGGTGCCGACGGCGCCGCAGGACGAGGACTGATCGCCCAGGGTACCCGTGGGCGTCCACGCGAGGCCTTATACTCGCGCCACCATGACCGACTTCGACCATGACCTCGCGCGGGTCCTGACGCGCGTCCTGCCGGAATTCGTCTCTCTCACGCGCTGCGCGCGACTCTCGGGAGGCGCGAGCCAGGAAACCTACGCCATCGACATCGAGACCCGCGACGGCCCGCGGCGCCTGGCGCTCCGGCGCTCGCCGGGCGGCGAGCCCGACAGCCGCGAGCATGGCGGGCCGGGGCTCGTGGTGGAGGCCAGGCTCATGACCCTCGCCGGCGCCGCTGGCGTGCCCGCGCCCGAGGTGCTGCACGTGCTGGACGCCGGCGATGGTCTCGGCGACGGCTTCCTGATGGAGTGGCTGTCCGGCGAGACGCTCGGCGCGAAAATCGTCAAGGCGCCCGAGTTCGCCGCCGTTCGTCCACGCCTCGCCTACCAGTGCGGCGAGATCCTGGCGCGCATCCATGGCATCGACGTCGTCACCCACGGGCTCGACACCTGCATGGAGCGCCTCCCGACGGAGGTCTTCGTCCACCGCCAGTGGGACTACTACAAGGCGCTCGGCACGCCGCAGCCGATGATCGACTTCACCGCGCGCTGGCTGCTCGAGCACCTGCCGCCCGCACGCCCGCTGACGCTCGTGCACAACGATTTCCGCAACGGCAACCTGATGGTCTCGCCCGAGCGCGGCGTGATCGGCGTGCTGGACTGGGAGGTGTCGCACATCGGCGACCCGATGCGCGACCTGGGCTGGATCTGCACCAACTCCTGGCGCTTCGGCAACACCGATTTGCCGGTCGGCGGCTTCGGCACGCGCGAGGATCTGATCGCGGGCTACGAGGCGGTGAGCGGCCAGCCGGTCGATCGCGCCGCGCTGCATTTCTGGGAGGTGTTCGGCTCCTTCTGGTGGGCGGTGGGCGCGCTGCTGATGTTCGACCACTATCGTCACGGACCTGACAAGACCGTCGAGCGGCCGGGCATCGGCCGGCGCAGCTCGGAATGCCAGGTTGACTGCGTGAACCTCATCATGCCGGCGCGCGTCGCGCCGCCGGAAGCGCTGCCCTTCGCCGGCGACGAATTCCCGCGCAACGATGAACTGCTGGTCAGCGTGCGCGACTTCCTGCGCGAGGACGTGATGAAGGCGACCCAGGGCCGCACCCAGTTCATGGCGCGGGTCGCGGCCAACTCACTCGACATCCTGCTGCGCGACATGCAGCTCGGCCCGTCGCTGCGCGCCGCCGAACATGCACGCCTGATTCAGCTTTGCGGTCACGAGGACACGCGCGAGGCGCTGCGCTGGGAACTGGTGAACCGCCTGCGCGACGGCAGCCTCGCGCTCGACACTCCCGGCCTCGAGGCCCACCTGCGCGAGACCGTAGTCGGCGAGGTGGCCATCGACCAACCGGTCTACTCGGGCTACAAGACCGCAACCCTGTAGGTCGGACTTCAGTCCGACATTCAGGCTTGTCTGCCCCTTCGTGAATGTCGGACTGAAGTCCGACCTACAGGCTTGCGGGCTGCGCTACCATCAGGCTCCCTGCCGCCATTCGCGAGGAGCCGACCATGTCCCAGTCCGCCGCCGACGCAGCCCCTGAATTCGACGCCGTGATCATCGGTGCCGGCATCGCCGGGCTCTACCAGCTGCATCTGCTGCGCAAGCAGGGTATGCGAGTGAAGGTCCTGGAGGCCGGCAGCGACGTCGGCGGCACCTGGTACTGGAACCGCTACCCGGGCGCGCGCTTCGACTCCGAGTCCTATTCCTACTGCTACTCGTTCTCCGAGGCGCTGCTCGAGGAATGGAACTGGAGCGAACACTTCGCCGCGCAGCCGGAGACGCTGCGCTACCTTCAGTGGGTCAGCGAGAAGCTCGACCTGCGCCGCGACATCCGTTTCAACACCCGCGTGAGCGCGGCGCACTACGAGCCCGACAGCCGCAGCTGGCGCATTCGCGCCGAGGACGGCAGCGAGGTGCGCGCGCGCTTCATGATCACCGCGCTGGGAGGACTGTCCGATCCCTTCACGCCCGACATTCCCGGTCGCGCGGACTTCAAGGGCGAGTCCTGGCACACCGCGCGCTGGCCCCATCATCCGGTCGACCTGAGTGACAAGCGCGTGGCGGTGATCGGCACTGGTGCGACCGCCGTGCAGCTCATCACCGAGATCGCGAAGAACATAGGTCATCTCACCGTCTTCCAGCGCACCGCCAACTACATCAAGCCGCTCCGCAACGGGCCTATCGACGACGTGACCCAGGCGCGCATCCATGCCGAGTACCCGGAGATCTTCCGTAAGTGCCGCGAGTCCTTCGCGGGCTTCATCCACGACGTCGACCCGCGCTCGGTGTTCGACGTCAGCGACGAGGAACGGCGCGCGATCTACGAACGGCTGTGGGCCGAGCCCGGCTTCGGCTTCTGGCTCGGAAATTTCGCCGACATCGCCACCGACCGCGCCGCGAACGAGACCATCGCCGAGTTCGTGCGCGAGAAGATTCGCGAGCGCGTGCGCGATCCCAAGGTCGCCGCCATGCTGACCCCGACCGATCACGCCTTCGGCACCAAGCGCGTGCCGCTCGAGAGCGGCTACTTCGAGGCCTTCAACCGCGACAACGTCAAGCTCGTCGACACCCGCGCGACGCCCATCGAGCGCATCACCGCCACCGGCGTCAAGACCAGCGAGGGCGAGTTCCCGGTCGACATCATCATCTTCGCCACCGGCTTCGACGCCGCCACCGGCGCGCACAACCGCATCGACATTCGCGGCGACGAAGGGCAGTCGCTGAAGGAGAAGTGGGCGAGCGGGCCGAGCACCTTCCTTGGCATGCAGACGGTCGGCTTCCCCAACATGTTCATCGTCGGCGGCGGACCGCAGAACTCGGCGAGCTTCTGCAACGTGCCGCGCTGCATCGAACAGAACGTCGAGTGGGTGGCCGAGACGCTCGCCTGGCTGCGCGCCAAGGACATCACTTACATTGCGGCCACGCCAGAGGCAGAAGCTGCGTGGGGCGAGCACGTCGACGAGACCGTGGCCGGCACGCTGATCCCGGATACGGCGTCGTGGTTCATGGGCGCGAACATTCCGGGCAAGAAACGCGGCTTCCTGCTCTATGCCGGCGGTCTGCCGACCTTTCGCCAGAAATGCAACGAGGTGGCAGCGACCGGCTACGCGGGCTTCACGCTCGCCTGAGCGTCGACTGGCGGGTCCACGCTCAGTCGTGCCGGAACGGCAGCGGCCAGAGCGTGTATACCCGCGCCAACGCGGACAGCGCGAGCGCGTGCTTGAGTTCGCCGGACTGCACGGCGGCGCGCACCTCGTGCTCGCCCATCAGTTCGACCGCGATCGACTCGCCCTCGCCCAAGTCCTGCTCACGCGCCAGGTAGGCGTCCTCCGCCAGCCAGTGGTGACAGAGGTGGTTATGCACCGCCGGGTTCGGCTCCACCGCGCCGAGATAACTCCACTTGTCGGAGACGTAGCCGGTCTCCTCCAGCAGTTCACGCCGCGCGGCAGTGAAGGAATCCTCGCCCGGGTCGACCATGCCGCCCGGGGTCTCCAGCGTGGTGTAGCCGACACCGAAGCGATACTGGCGAATCATCACGCAGCGCCGCTCGCTGTCGAGCGCCACCATGTTGACCCAGTCCACCGACTCCAACACCAGGCGCTCGAACACCTGGTCGTTGCGCGGATTGCGCAGGCGGTCGATGCGCTTGCGAAAGACCATGAGGCCGGCGGTGTCGTCGACCGCGGAATCGAGGTGCTCCCAGTCCAGGGGTGAAGCGGCGGGTTTGTCATCGTTACGCACTGCGCTCATCTCAGCATGGGGGTGCCAGAGTGTAGCGCAGCCCACAGACCAGGTTCCTGGCCCGAGCCGTCCGAGGCGCCGTCTGGCGACAATCGCCGACGGCGTGCTAACTGACCGAGCGGGTGATGTCGATGTCCACGAACAGGCTCACGGCAATCTCGCCGTGTGTATAGGCCGCGTACACCACGCCCGCGATCGTGACGTTTCCATCCGCTACCCACCCTTGGCCGACGGCGCTGAAGCTATCGCCACTGTCGCCATCGATCATGAGCTCGCGGGTCGCTGTGGCACGCAACTGTCCGGCACGGTCGGGAAGCGCGAGGACGTCGCGAACATCGAGTGACAAGGCGTTGTCGCCGATGCCGCCGAGGTCGATTCTTTCGATGCCGTTGATGCGACTGTCGGCCACCAGGTCGAGGTCGAGCGTTACGCCGCCGCCCGTGATACGCAGCGTGTCGAGGCCGCTGCCGCCGTCGATATCGCGTATGCCCTCGTGCCAGACGAGGACGTCGTTCCCCGCGCCACCGCGCAGTACGTCGGCTCCACCACCGCCGTCGATCAGGTCTGCGCCCAGCCCACCCACCAAGCTCTCACCGGCGCTGGTGCCGGTGAGCGCATCATCGTCGACACCGCCCTGGTGGACGACGGCGCCGCTGAAATCACGGCCGAAGATGACATAGCTCGCGCCAGACGATGGACCGTTCGGGTCAGCGCCGGGACCGCCCACCAGCACGTCATCGTAGCCGTCACCGTTCACATCGCCCGCTGCGCTGAGCGTTGCACCGCTCGTGTCCCCGGCAGTGGCACCCTCGAGCCGGATGCCATTGGTACCGTCCAGCGTCGCCAGGGAGACATTCGCGGAGAATCCGCCTTGCTGGCCAAACACGATATAGCCGGCACCCGCGAAGCTTCTGCCGCCCGGGCTGGCGTGGGGAGCGCCTATCAGCAGGTCATCATAGCCATCACCGTTGACATCACCCGCCGCGCTGACGGCCGAGCCGGTTCTGGAGAAAGGCGTGGCGTCGCCGATGCGGAAACCTTGCGTGCCGTCTAGCGCGGTGAGATCAATGTTCGGAGCGAATCCGCTCGCGCTGCCGAACACGACATAGGCCGTACCAGGCGCCTCGCCACTCGGACCGCTGTACTCGGTGCCGAGCAAGACGTCGCCGAAACCATCGCCGTTGACATCGCCGGCGGCGCTGACGTCGATGCCGGCCCTGTCGTAGGCGGCGCCATCGAGACGAAAGCCGTTGCTGCCATCCAGGGTGCTCAAGTCGATGGCCTGGGCAAAGGCACCCCGCTGGCCGAAGACCACGAAGCCCGCCCCAGCGAAGCTGCCATTCGGACCGTCACTCTGGGGCGCGCCAATCAGCAGGTCGTCGATACCATCACCGTTGACATCGCCGGCAGCACTGCCGGCCTGGCCGCTATTGGAGCGAGCCGCGACGCCGTCCAGACGCAAACCATTCGTCCCATCGAGCGAGGCCAGGTCGACGGTCGCGGTGAAGCCGTCCGCCCGACCGAAGACCACGTAGGTAGCGCCAGAATAATTGCCGTTCGGACTCGCGCCAAAGGCCCCTATCAGGAGGTCGTCGAAGCCATCGCCATTGAAGTCGCCGGCGCCACTGACCGCAAAGCCAGCGCGGTCGCCGGGTGTCGCGCTGTCGAGTCGAAACCCCGTCGTACCGTCTAGCGAAGCCAGGTCGATGTTGGCGGCAAAGCCGCCCTGGCGTCCGAAGACCAAGTACGTGGAACCGGAGTACCCGCCGCCGGCTTCGGCAATCTGCGAGCCTATCAGCATGTCGTCGAAGCCATCACCGTTGATGTCGCCGACAATACCGAGCGCACGGCCGCTGAAGGTGAACTCGGCGACCCCATCAAGGCGAAAGCCATTCGAACCATCAACGGCGCCAAGATTGAAGTTCGCGGCGAACCCGCCCGGTTGACCGAACACCACGTAGCTCGATCCGGAGCCTGAGCCGTGAGGATCCGCGAACTGCGCGCCAATCAACAAGTCGTCGAAACCATCGCCATTGACATCGCCCGCTCCACCCAGGCCACGACCGCTGCCGTCTCCCGCAGCGTTCCCGGCCAGTCGGAAGCCGTCGGTGCCGTTCAGGTTCACCAAACGCAGTGCGGCCCCTATCCATTGAAGCGCGGCAGCCTCGACTTGCAGGGTCGCACCACCGAGCGTGTATTGCGCGTAGGTGACCCCGTCGATCACTGCGTCCGCGGCCGTAGCCCACGCGCCGCGCGCGCTCACCGCGTCGTCTGCATCCGCGCGGATACGTACGGTGTCGGTATCGGACAGACTGATCGCTCGCGCGGCGTCAATCTGGAGGGAATTCTCGCCTGCGCCGCGGATGTCGAGCACCTCGATGCTACTGGCACGCGCGAGGTGGCCCGTCGTCAACGCGAGCCCCGCGCCGGAGAACAGCAAGGTATCGATGCCGGCACCACCGCTCTGTACCAGGTCGGCGCTGTCGTACAGCAGTACGTCATTGCCGGCTCCGCCACGCAGACTATCAGCACCAGCCAAGCCGTCGAGCCGGTTCCCACCGCCATTGCCGTTCAGAATGTTGGCGCCTCCGTTGCCCGTACCTGTGAGTCCGGCGCTACCGGTCAGGGTCAGGCGCTCCTGCTGAGCGCCGAGGATGTAACTGACACTGGCCTTGACGGTATCAATGCCGGGGTCCGCGAGGCGCTTGTCGATCTCGCTGACGCCGTCCAGCACATACGTGTCGTCGCCGGCATCGCCCCTCAGGCTGTCGCGGCCGGAATCGCCGCTCAGGACATCATCACCAGCACCGCCGACGAGGACATCGTTTCCAGGACCACCGAGCAACGTGTCGTTGCCTCTCCCGCCATTCAATCGGTCATTGCCCGCCAAGCCGATCAGAGTGTCGGGGCCGGTGCCCCCAACCAGAATGTCGACGCGACTGCCGCCCTTCTTGGTAGCCATTGCCTGTCAAGTCCTTATGGGCATGGTTGGAATCCAGAGTCACTTCAAGCACTGCACTGCTGAGCCGCCCGCATTCACGGGCCTCGGTCCGGGACGCCGGCCAGGCGCCACGCCGATCGTCAGGCTACATCGAGTCGCCTTCGGGGGTCAGGAAAAAGATTGTCAACTGCACACCTCGAAGGAGAATCCTGTCCACCTCAATCGAACACCACCCGCGGAAAATAGAACGACACCAGCCAGCTCGGCACGTCGACGATTTCGCTGATGCGCAGATCCGCGCACACCGAGCACAGCAGGTAGGCGTCGATGGGATTCATGCCGTGGCGCGCGGCGAGAAGGTCGACCATCGCCGCCACCGCGTCGCGCGCGGCTTGCATCAGATCGGGCGAGATGCCGGTGGTGACTTCGTAGCCCTTGGCGTCGAGATGCCGCGACACCGGCCCTGGCGTGGTGAAGCGCGGCAGCGTGAGGCGCGCGTCTTTCACCAGTTCGATGCGCGCGGCGATGGTGCAGGCGGTCTCGATGGCGGTGCCGCAGATCTCGCCGTCGCCCTGCGCCGCGTGCGCGTCGCCGAGGCTCAAGAGCGCGCCGGCCACTTCCACCGGCAGGTAGAGTTCGGTGCCGGCGGCGATGTCGCGGATGTCCATGTTGCCGCCCACGCGGCGCGGCGGCACGATGGAATGCAGACCGGGCTCGGCCGGCGCCACACCAATCGTGCCGCACATCGGCTTCAAGGGCACGCGCCCGCCGGGCCCGTAGAGCGCCGGTTCGATACCGGCGCGGTCGTAGTGCCAATGATGCAGATGGGGCGCCGTGAACTGGTCGGCCAGCAGGCCGAAGCCCGGGATGTTGCCGGTCCAGCCCCAACCGCTCGGCGCGAAGGACAGCAGGGTGACCTTGAGCGCATCGCCGGGCTGCGCGCCGTCCACGTACACGGGGCCAACCACCGGGTTCACGCGAGCGAAATCGAGCGTGGACAACGCGTCGGCGGTGGAGGTCGGCGAGAGTTGTCCGTCCGCCGCGTCCTGGGTGTGGAACTCGACCGTCTCGCCGGGTGCGATGCGCAGCAGCGGCGGGTTGCCATTGTTCCAGCCGCGATGGCCGGCGCTGTGATGGATGGTGTGCTGGCAGTTCATCGCTCGAACATGCCCGCGCCTCGGGAAGGTGTCAATGGCGCGACCTGATGGGCAGGCTTGCCGATGGTGAGCGACGCCGTGCAGGTGCTAGGCTCGGATACGGGTCGCGCAGGCGACAGCCAGCACCCAGGGACGGCCGTCGACCCGCCACCTTCACCGGGGAGATCCAGCCATGAATTCACGCATCGAGAACAACCTCGCCGTCGCGCGCCGCTACGTCGAGCTCTACAACACCGATCCCGAGCGCTTCGTGCGCGAGTGCTACCACGAGGACTACAAGGTCGGCGCGATGGGCGTGTGCTGGTACGACGGCATCGACAAGTTCGTGGAGATCGAGAAGGCGGTGCAGGCCGCCGCGCCCGGACGCAGGATGCGGGTGACGGCCATGCACGCCACCGAGAACGTGGTGGTGGTCGAAGCCGAGGTTACCGATCCCGTACGCGGCACCGACTGGTCCCTGCCCTTTTGCGCGGTGCTCGAAATCCGCGGCGATCGCATCGCGGTGGACCGCACCTACGCGGAATTTCCGAAGTGGCCGGGACTGAGCCTGTAGGGCCGATTTCAATCGGCCCTGCGCGGCATCTTCCGATGCGCCGTGCATGGCGGGTTGAAACCCGCCCTACAACGGAATCAGCGATATAAGGGCGACTGCAATCGGCCGACGCGGGTGCGGAGCCATCGCCCGCTGTTCAACGCAGTCCGCGCACCGTGAAGCGCACGCTGTCCAGCACGCGCTCGCCGGCGCGGAGTTCCAGGCGATGCAGACCAGGTACCGGCGACCAGGCGAGGCGATCGCGCGCGCGGCCCAGCACGGCTTCATCGAGATGCCACGCCGCCTCGGCGGGTGCGCCGCGGCTCTCGAGCGCGACGGTCTGACGCGCGGGCGGAATATCGGGATCGAGCGCGATGATCACGCCGTTGGCGGGACTCGCGATGCGTGCACCGCGCTCGCTCTCGTCCTGCAGCGCCACCTCGTCCATCTCCGTGCCGGCGATGAACCACTCGTCGCGCGCAGCTTCCAGCGCCGGCGTGAAGCGCACGTGACGCGCCACCACGCCGGGAGGCGGCACCGGCGGCGGCGGCGCATCGACGTGCAGCGCGCGCATGATCGCGGCCCACGCCGGCGCCGCGCCGCTCACGCCGGACACGTCCTGCATCGCGTCGCCCTCGAAGTTGCCGACCCACACCGCCACCGTGTAGCGCGTGCTGTAGCCGACGCACCAGTTGTCGCGCATGTCCTTGCTGGTGCCGGTCTTGACCGCGCTCCAGAACGGCAGGCCGAGCGGGCTGTCGAGGCCGAAGGTGAGCGCGCGCGCGGCGCCGTCGGCCAGCACCTGGCCGACCAGGAAGGCCGCGGCCGGCGTGAACACCTGTCGTTCGTCGCCTGCCCCTGACGTCGGCAGCACGCGGCTCGCGGTGAAGTGACCGCCGTTGGCGAGCGCGCGGTAGGCCTCGGCCTGTTCGAGCAGCGTGACCTCGGCGGAGCCCAGCGCGAGCGAGTAGCCGTAGTACTCGCCGTCGCGCGTGATGCCGCGATAGCCCACGTCGAACAGCCGCGTGCGCAGACGCTCGACACCGGTCAGCACCAGGGCGCGGACCGCCGGCACGTTCAGCGAACTCGCGAGCGCGGTGCGCGCGCTCACCACGCCCTTGAAGTCCCGATCGTAGTTCTGCGGGATGTAGAGCCCGGTGCTGGTCTCGAGATTGATGGGTGTGTCCTCGAGCAACGAGGCCGGCGTCAGCAGCCGACGCTCGAAGGCGAGGCCGTAGAGAAAGGGCTTCAGGGTCGAGCCGGCCTGGCGCGGCGCGAGCACGCCGTCGACTTGCGCCGCGGTGGACGTGGCGCCGGCCGCGCCTACCCAGGCGAGGACTTCACCGCTCGCGTTGTCCAGCACCACCGCGGCCGCATCGCGCACGTTGTGGCCCTCGAGCCTGCGCAGCTGCTCGGCGAGCACCGCGCGCACGCGGCGCTGCAGGCGCGCATCCAGGGTGGTGGTCACGCGCTCGCCCGGCGCGTGCAGCAGGCGGCGCGCGAGATGCGGCGCATCATCCGCTTCCCGCGGCAGGCGTGGCG
>JAIEQK010000201.1 GCA_019747795.1 Gammaproteobacteria bacterium
CGGCGCCGCCCCCAGCCCGCCGCCGACCGGACTCGAGACCGGCGCCGCGGGCAACGCCGCGGACCGCATCACCGCCGAACTGGGTGAGCGCTCGCTCACCATGACGCTCCTTACTTTCCTGGGGCTCGGCCTCCTGCTCGCGTTCACCCCCTGCGTGCTGCCGATGGTGCCGATCCTGTCCGGCATCATCGTCGGCCAGCAGCAGCCGGTCAGCGCGGGGCGCGGCTTCCTCTTGTCCTCGACCTACGTGGTGGCGATGGCGGCCGCCTATGCGCTCGCCGGGGTCGCGGCCGGCCTCCTCGGGCAGAACCTGCAGGCGGCCTTCCAGCAGCCCGCGGTGCTGGTGGCTTTCAGCGGCCTGTTCGTACTGCTCGCCCTGTCGATGTTCGGCTTCTATGAACTGCAGCTGCCAAGCGCGCTGCAGACCCGTCTGGACCGCCTGTCCCGCGCCCAGCGCGGCGGCAGCTATGTCGGGGTGGCGGTGATGGGCGCCCTCTCGGCGCTGATCGTCGGGCCCTGCGTCGCGCCCCCGCTGGCGGGCGCGCTGGCCTATATCAGCCAGACCGGTTCGGCGCTGACCGGGGGCAGTGCGCTGTTCGCGCTCGGCTTGGGGATGGGTCTGCCGCTCATCGCGCTCGGCACCTCGGCCGGCGGGCTCCTGCCCCGCGCCGGCGCCTGGATGGAGAGCATCAAGCGGGTGTTCGGCGTGGCCTTCCTGGCGGTCGCCATCCTGTTCCTGTCGCGCATCCTGCCTGGGCCCGTGGTGTTGGCGCTGTGGGCGCTCCTCCTGATCGGCTCGGCGGTCTACCTGGGCGCCCTCGACCGGCCCGCCCAGGCCGCCAGCGGTTGGCGTCGCCTGCACCAGGGCCTGGGTCTCGCAGGCCTGATCTATGGCGCGACCTTGGTGGTGGGCGCGGCTGCTGGAGGTGAGGACCCACTTCGTCCGCTGGCCCCGCTGGTCGCGGGCCGGGCCACCGGCGCACCGAGCGCTGAGGCGAGCTTCGTGACGGTGAAGGGCCTGGCCGCGGTGCAGTCCGAGGTCGCGCGCGCGCAGGCCGCCGGCCAGCCGGTGATGCTCGACTTCTATGCCGACTGGTGCGTGGAGTGCAAACACCTGGAGAAGCAGACCTTCGCCCATTCCGACGTAGCGCCGCGCCTCGCGGGTCTGCGGCTGCTGCGCGCCGACGTCACCGAGAGCTCCCCTGAAGACAAGGCTCTGCTCGAGCACTACGGTCTGTTCGGTCCGCCCGCCGTGCTGTTCTTCGAGGGCGGACGCGAGCTGCGCGAACACCGCATTACCGGCTTCGTGGCGGCGGCCGAGTTCAACGGCCACCTCGATCGCCTGGCTGCCGCGCGGCCATGAAGCCCGCGCACCTGGGCTTTCTCGCGCTGGCGCTCCTGGCCGGCAGCGCCGGCTACCTGCTGCAGGCCTGGTCCCAGCGCCAGTCGCTCGCGGCGGCCCAGGCGCTCGGCCCGGTGGCCGAGGCCCCGGCGCCGGCGCCGGCGGGCGCGCCGGTCGAGCCGCTCGCCGCCTCGTTCAAGGACCTCGAGGGGCGCGACCAGCCGCTCGCGCAGTGGCGCGGCAAGCACGTGGTGCTGAACTTCTGGGCCACCTGGTGCCCGCCCTGCCTGAAGGAGATCCCTGCGTTCATCGAACTTCAGCGGTCGCTCGAGCAGCGCGGACTGACCTTCGTCGGCGTGGCGCTGGACGAAGTCGAGCCGGTGAAGGCCTTCGTCGCCGAACATGGCGTCAACTACCCGGTACTGGTCGGCGACCAGGATGTCGCGCGCCTGATGAGCGCGCTCGGCAACGAGGTAGGCGGGCTGCCCTATACCGTGGTGCTGGATCCCGCGGGCCAGGTCCTCATGCGTCACCAGGGCGAGTGGCGACGCGAGGACGCCGCGGCGGCGCTGGAAGGCTATCTGGGTGGCGCTGCCGGCGCCCCGGCCGAGGCCTCGAACAGCCGCTAAGATCGGCAAACGCGGTCGCAACCTGCGCGCAAACATGCTAGCTTCGCGCCTCCCGGAGAAGCCGGGCGCCAGGTAGCTCGTGTCCAAACTGCTGCTCATCAACGGTCCGAACCTGAACCTGCTGGGGCTGCGCGAGCCCGGCGTCTATGGCAGCGCCACGCTCGCAGACGTCGAGCAACGCTGCACCGCGGTCGCCGCCGGGCTCGGGCACGAGCTGGCCGTCTTCCAGAGCAACGGGGAGGGCGCGCTGGTCGACCGCATCCACGCCGCGCGCACCGAGGGCGTCGCCTTCATCCTCATCAACCCGGGCGCCTACACCCACACCAGCGTGGCGCTGCGCGACGCGCTGCTGGGCGTGCAGATCCCCTTCATCGAAGTGCACATCTCCAACGTGCACGCGCGCGAGGCCTTCCGTCATCACTCCTACCTGTCCGACATCGCGGTGGGGGTGATCTGCGGGCTGGGCGTGCAGGGCTATGAACTGGCACTCGCCGCGGCGGCCCAGCGCCTGGCCGCGGCCTGAGCGACAACGAAGCAAACCAACAAGGCACGGCGGCGCCCACACGGCGACCGCGCGGGAGAACACAGGGTGGACATCAGAAAGGTCAAGAAACTCATCGAACTGCTCGAAGAATCGGGCGTCGCTGAAATAGAGATCAAAGAGGGCGAGGAATCGGTGCGCATCAGCCGCGGACCGGTGATGTCCTACGCGCCGATGCCGATGCAGGCGCCGATCATGGCCGCCGCCCCGGCCGCGGCGCCCGCCGCGAGTCTCGCCGCCGTGGCCGCGCCCGAGCCGGCCGGCAACGTCATCAAGTCGCCGATGGTCGGCACTTTCTACCTCGCGCCCTCGCCGGACTCCGCGCCCTTCGTGAAGGTCGGGCAGAGCGTCAAGGTGGGCGACACGCTGTGCATCATCGAAGCGATGAAGATCATGAATCCGATCGAGGCCGAGGTCGCCGGCACCATCACCGCGGTGCTCGCCGACAACGGTCATCCGGTGGAGTACGAACAACCGCTGTTCGTGATCGGCTGAAGCGGCCATGTTCGACAAAGTCGTCATCGCCAATCGTGGCGAAATCGCGCTGCGCGTGCTGCGCGCCTGTCGCGACCTGGGGATCAAGACGGTCGCGGTGCATTCCTCCGCCGATCGTGACCTGAAGCACGTGCGCCTGGCCGACGAATCGGTGTGCATCGGGCCGCCCGCGCCGGCCGACAGCTACCTGAACATCCCCGCCGTGATCGCGGCCGCCGAGGTGGTCGACGCGGTCGCCATCCATCCCGGCTACGGTTTCCTCTCCGAGAACGCCGACTTCGCAGAGCGCGTGGAGAAGAGCGGCTTCGTGTTCATCGGGCCGCGCCCGGAGACCATGCGCATCATGGGCGACAAGCTGTCGGCCATTCGCGCCATGCAGGAAGCGGGCGTGCCCTGCGTGCCGGGCTCCGGCAAGCCGCTCGGTGACGACATCCAGGAGAACATCGCGCTCGCGCGCGCCATCGGTTACCCGGTGATCATCAAGGCCTCGGGCGGCGGCGGCGGGCGCGGCATGCGCGTGGTGCACACCGAGGCTTCCTTGCGCAACGCCATCGCGCTCACCAAGCGCGAAGCACTGGCGGCTTTCCAGAACGACGCGGTGTACCTGGAGAAATTCCTCGAGCATCCACGCCACGTGGAATTCCAGGTGCTGGCCGATACTCACGGCAACGTCATCCATCTCGGCGAGCGTGACTGCTCCATGCAACGCCGCCACCAGAAGATCATCGAAGAGTCCCCCGCGCCCGGCATCGACCCCGACACGCGCGCGCGCATCGGCGCGCTGTGCACCGACGCCTGCCGCAAGATCGGCTATCGCGGCGCCGGCACCTTTGAATTCCTGTACGAGAACGGCGAGTTCTATTTCATCGAGATGAATACCCGCATCCAGGTGGAGCATCCGGTCACGGAGATGGTGACGGGGGTCGATCTCGTCAAGCAGCAGCTCCTGGTCGCGGCCGGCGAGAAGCTCACGCTCCGTCAGGAAGACGTCGTCCCGAAGGGGCACGCCATCGAATGCCGCATCAACGCCGAGGACGCCTATACCTTCCGGCCTTCGCCGGGCCGCATCACGGTCTACCATCCGCCGGGCGGGCCCGGCGTGCGGGTCGATTCGCACATCTACGCCGGCTACACGGTCCCGCCCTATTACGATTCGCTGATCGGCAAGCTCATCTGCCACGCCGAGACCCGCCAGGCGGCGTTGAAGCGCATGGAGAACGCGTTGAGCGAGCTCGTCATCGAAGGCATCGAGACCAACGTGCCGCTGCACCGGGACCTGGTGGCGGATGCCGCCTTCATCGCCGGCGGTACCGACATCCACTACCTCGAACGCAAGCTGGGGCTGGTCTGAACGCCGCCCGGCCCGCATGAGCGAGTGGCTGGAGCTGCGCTGCCGCCTGCCGGCGGCGCGCTATGCGGCCTGCGAGGCGCTGCTCGAAGGGCTCGGCGCGAGCGCCATCACGACCAGCGAGGGGGACAGCGAGATCTTCGCCGAGCCCGGCGTGGCGAGCGAGCATGCGTGGCAGGTGTTTACCCTGACCGCGCTGTTCGAGGCGACGGTGGATCGCGTCGCACTCGAACGTCGCCTGCGACCGCTGCTCGCGCCCGGTACCGACGTGGTGTTCACCGAGCTCGCCGAGCAGCACTGGGCCGACGCCTGGAAGGAACACTGGCAGCCACAGGGCTTCGCCGGCGACCTGTGGATCTGTCCCACCTGGTGCGAGCCGCCGGCGGGCGCGCGCCACGTGCTGCGTCTCGATCCAGGGCGCGCCTTCGGCACCGGCACGCACGAGACCACCGCGCTGTGTCTCGACTGGCTCGCCGAGGCGAATCTCGCGCAGGCGCGTGTGATCGACTACGGCTGCGGCTCCGGCATCCTGGCGCTGGCCGCGGCCTGTTTCGGCGCCGCGCATGTCGATGCGGTCGACATCGACGACGACGCGCTCGAGGTGGCGCGCGAGAACATCGCGCAGAACGGCTACGCCGATCGCATTCGCGTCGGCCGGCCCGACGGCCTGCTGGAGCACGCCGCCGACGTGCTGGTGGCGAATATCCTGGAAGCGCCGCTCATCGCGCTCGCGCCGCGCTTCGCCAGGCTCGTGCCCCACGGCGCGCGCATCGCGCTGTCCGGCCTGCTCGCCACCCAGATCCCGAGCGTGGTCGCGATGTACGAACCGGCCTTCAGCATGGATGCGCCGCGCATCCGCGGCGACTGGGCACTGGTCAGCGGCACGCGCCGGTAACGCGCCTCGGGTAGAATCGCGCGCCGATGCTGACTCGCTGCCCGCAATGCTTCGCCTGGTTCCGCGTGCGTGCGGAACACCTCTCGCTCGCCAAGGGACTGGTGACCTGCGGACGCTGTGAGCACGTGTTCAACGCGCTCGAGTCCCTCATCGAGGAAGCGCCCGCCCCGCCCGCGCCGCCCCGCATCGAAACCGCGGTCGAGCCGGCGCTCCACGCAGCCGCGCCGCCATCGCCATCGCCATCGCGCGCCGCGCCCGAACCCCTGCGCTTCGTGACCGTCAGCGCGACGACGACGCTGGCACCGTCGCCCACACCGGCCTCGCCCTCGACCCCGAGTCAGGGTCCGGCGCTCGCCGCGCCCCTGGCCGCGCCGCCGGCACTCCCCGCGCCCGTCGAGGCCGTCGCGCCGCCGCCGGCGGCCCCTCTCAGCTTCGTCACGCTGACAGCGCAAGCGAGCCTGACCCCGCGCGTCGACAGCGCGCCGCTCACGGTCACCACCGGTGCGGCGCGCGCGACGGCGCTCACCGCGCTGGCGGGCGTCGCGCCCGTCGTGACCATGGCGCTCGATTCGCCGCCCGTGCCGCCCGAGGCCGACGCCGCGACGCAGGCGAACGACGCGGACGACGAGGATCTCGCGCTCGACGCGCTGCCGAGTTTCGCGCCGGACGACGATGTCTCCCTCGACGCGCCGCCGCCGCTGCCGCGCGACGCCGACTTCGACCTGGCCGATGCGCCGCCCGTCGCGTTGTTCGACGAGTTCGACGAGGCGCCGCCCCCGCCACCGCCCGAGGAGGACCTCGACATCGGCCCGGTCTCGCGGGGCGACGACGAGGTCGACATCTCGGACTTCGATTTCTCGGCGGTGGACGAGCGCGCCGAACCCGTGCCTGACGAGCACGACGAGGAGCCCGGTGACGACACCGATCCGCACGCGCTCGCCCACCTGCACGAGGCCCCGCATTCGGCTCCGCCGCCGCGACCCTTGCCGCTCGATCCGAACTACGTGCCGCCCCATGCACCGGACGACGAGGATGCGCGCGACGACACCGATCCGCATGCGCTCGCGCACCTCGCGTCCGAGTCGCAGGCGGGCGCGGCGCGCACCGACGCGGCGGACGGCGAGGATGACGACGTGCCCGTGGTGATGAACGAGATCGGCGTGCCGGCGGTGCTGGCAGCAGATCTCGCGGCGCTCGCCGCGCCGCCGCGCGCCTCGTCCTGGCGCGCCTTCCTGTGGGCGAGCTTCGCCTTCGTGCTCGCGCTCGGCGCACTATTGCAGGCGGCCTTCATGGAACGTCAGGCGGTGGTCGCGGCCTTGCCCGAGGCGGGCGCGGTGATCGACGCGCTGTGCGCGCACCTGCCCTGTCTCGAACGTCGCGCACAGGTGCCGACCGTGCGCCTGCTGGCGCGCGACGTGCGCGAACACCCGAGCTATCGCGATGCGTTGCTGGTCAATGCCACGATCATGAACGACGGCAAGACGCCGACGCCCTACCCGGTCATCGACCTGCGTCTACGCGATGCGGCCGGCAACGTGCTGTCGGCGCGTCGCTTCGAACCGCGTGAGTATCTGGATCAAAGCATCGCGGTCGAGGAAGGCATGCCGCCTGAACGACCGGTCTACATCGTGCTCGAACTGGCGGGCAACGCCAGTAACGCGGTCAGCTTCGAGTTCACCTTCCTGTAGCGCGCCGCACCACCGCGGGGCCTGCCGTGGTGCGCGCAATCGTGGACGACGTCAAGCCTTTTTCGGCGTCCCCGATCTGGCTATCATCCTTCTCACCTGGACGCGAAACGCACGCCAGAGGCGTCCGCCCAGGTAACTCATCGCGAGGGGGTTGCCCATGTCGACGCGCCGGTCAGCGGCGTGCCGGCGTTGCTGTCGCTGCCACCCGCAGGGGAATGCCAACGGGGTGCATGCGCTGTCGCCGGACACAACGTGAACATCGGTCCTCATCAGTTCTCCTCACCGGTGATCCTCGCGCCCATGGCCGGCGTGAGCGATCTGCCCTTTCGCCAGCTGTGTCGTCGCCTCGGCGCGGACTACGCGGTCGCCGAGATGGTGACCAGCGACGCGCGCCTGTGGCACACCGACAAGACGCGCACGCGTCTCGCCTTCGATGGTGAAGCGACGCCGCGCGTGATCCAGATAGCCGGCAGCGAGCCACGCGCGATGGCCGACGCCGCGCGCCGCGCATCCGACCTCGGCGCGGACATCGTCGACATCAACATGGGTTGCCCGGCGAAGAAGGTGTGCAATCGCGCCGCCGGTTCGGCTTTGCTGCGCGACGAGACGCTGGTGCGGGACATCCTGCGCACGGTGTGCGCGGCGGTCGATGTGCCGGTCACTCTCAAGACCCGCACCGGCTGGAGTCCGGCCGCGCGCAACGGCGTGACCGTCGCGCGCCTCGCCGAGGACGCCGGCATCCGCGCGCTCACCGTGCACGGTCGCACCCGCGAATGCGGCTATCGCGGCCAGGCCGAGTACGACACCATCGCCGCGATCAAGCAGGCGGTCGGCATCCCGGTGATCGCGAACGGCGACATCGCGAGCCCCGCGCAGGCCGCGCGGGTGCTGGCCCATACCGGCGCCGACGGTCTCATGATCGGCCGCGCCGCGCACGGCAATCCGTGGATCTTCGCCGCGCTGGCCGCGGCACGCGACGGCCGCGAGTACCGCGCGCCGAGCTTCGCCGAACGTGTGGCCGTGATGCGTGCACACGTGACCGCGCTGCAAGAACTTTATGGCGACGTCGCCGGCACGCGCATCGCGCGCAAGCACGTCGGCTGGTATCTCGAGGCCGCCGGTGGCGCGGCGCAGTTGAAATCGGACTTCAATCGCATCGAGACCGCGTCGGCGCAGCTCGCCTGGCTCGATGGTCTCGCCGTGAACCCGGCATGGGAGCAGGCCGCATGAACACCAACGTCGTACGCATGAGCCCGCGCGCGGGCGACACGCCGCTCACCGAACAGGTGCGCGCCTCGCTGCAGCGCTACTTCGAAGATCTGAACGGCCAGCCCGCGGCCGAGCTCTACGAGCTGGTGATGAGGCAGGTGGAGAAGCCGCTGCTCGAAATCGTGATGCACGAGACGCGCGGCAACATCACCAAGGCCGCACAGGTGCTCGGCATCAACCGCGCGACCTTGCGTACCAAGCTGCACAAATACGGAATCGGCAAGTAATCCATCCCATGACCAACACTTCTCGCTGGGCGCTGGTCAGCGTCTCCGACAAACAAGGCCTCACCGAACTCGCGGCCGGCCTGGTGCGTCACGGCTATGGCCTGCTCTCCACCGGCGGCTCGGCCGCCGCATTGCGTGCGGCGGGGCTCACGGTGAAGGACGTGGCCGAGCACACCGGTCATCCGGAGATGATGGATGGTCGGGTCAAGACCCTGCATCCGCGCGTGCATGGCGGCATCCTCGCGCGCCCCGGCGTGGACGACCCGGCGCTCGCCGCGCACGACATCGACAACATCGATTTCGTGGTGGTCAACCTCTATCCCTTTCGCGAGACCATCGCGCGGCCCGACTGCACGCTCGCCGAGGCCATCGAGAACATCGACATCGGCGGGCCGGCGCTGCTGCGCGCGGCGGCCAAGAACCACGCGCGCGTGGCCGTGGTGTGCGACCCGGGCGACTACGCCGGCCTGGTCGCCGAACTCGACGCCGACGGGCGCGTGAGCGACGCCACCCGCTACCGCCTGGCGGCCAAGGCCTATGCGCACACGGCGTCCTACGACAGCGCCATCGCCGCCTACCTCGGTTCGCGCGAGGCGCCGACCTTCCCGGTCGACCTGCACGTGCATGCCCGACTCTCGCAGACGCTGCGCTACGGCGAGAACCCGCACCAGGCGGCGGCCTTCTATGTCGACGATTTGAAGCCCGCCGGCACGCTCGCGGCCATGGTGCAGCTGCAGGGCAAGGAGCTGTCCTACAACAACATCGCCGATACCGACGCCGCGCTCGACTGCGTGCGGTCCTTCAGCGAGCCGGCCTGCTGCATCGTCAAGCACGCCAATCCCTGCGGCGTCGCCGAGGCCGATTCCCTCACGCGCGCCTACGACCTCGCCTACCAGACCGATCCGACCTCGGCCTTCGGCGGCATCATCGCTTTCAATCGCGAGATGGACGCCGAGGTCGCCAGGCTCATCGTCGAGCGCCAGTTCGTCGAAGTCATAGTCGCGCCCGCGGTGTCCGCCGCGGCGCGCGAAGTGCTGGCGCCGAAGAGCAACATCCGCGTGCTCGAAGTGGGCCAGTGGCCGGCGACGCCGCTGCGTCAGCTGGAGTACAAGCGCGTGATGGGCGGACTCCTGGTGCAGGACCGTGACGTCGCCGCGCAGCTCATCACCCAGGCGCAGTTCACCACCGTCAGCAAGCGCGCGCCGACGGCCGACGAACTCGCCGACCTGCTGTTCGCCTGGCGGGTGGTGGCGTGCGTGAAGTCGAACGCCATCGTCTATGCGCGCGAGCGCCGCACCATCGGCGTCGGCGCGGGCCAGATGAGCCGCGTCTACAGCGCGCGCATCGCCGCCATCAAGGCCGCCGACGAGAACCTCGAGGTGGCCGGCTCCGTGATGGCCTCCGACGCCTTCTTCCCGTTCCGTGACGGCATCGACGCCGCCGCCGGCGCCGGTATCCGCGCGGTCATCCAGCCGGGCGGCTCGATGCGCGACGCCGAAGTGATCGCCGCCGCCGACGAGCACGGCATGGCGATGGTGTTCACCGGCGAGCGGCATTTCCGCCATTGAGCGCCGCGCGCGGAGAGCGAACATGAAGGTGCTGATCATCGGCGGCGGTGGCCGCGAACACGCGCTGGCGTGGAAGTGCGCGCAGTCGCGCAAGGTCAGCGAGGTGCTGGTCGCCCCGGGCAACGCGGGCACCGCGCGCGAGCCCCGTGTGCGCAACGTCGAGGTCGGCGCGGAAGACGTTGCCGGCCTGCTCGCGCTCGCGCGCGCCGAAGCCGTGGCGCTCACCATCGTCGGCCCCGAGGCGCCGCTCGCGGCGGGCGTGGTCGACGCCTTCCAGGCCGCGGGGCTGAAGTGCTTCGGACCGCCGCGCGACGGCGCGATCCTCGAAGCCTCGAAGGCCTTCACCAAGGACTTCCTGAAGCGCCATCGCATTCCGACCGCCGCCTACGAGACCTTCGAGTCGCTCGCGCCGGCGCTCGCCTACATCGACGCCCACGCGCTGCCGGTGGTGGTCAAGGCCGATGGTCTCGCCGCGGGCAAGGGCGTGGTGGTCGCGCGCACGCACGAGGAAGCGCGCGAGGCGGCGCGTGGCATGCTCGAAGGCAATGCCTTCGGCGCGGCCGGGGCGCGCATCGTGGTGGAGGAGTTCCTCGCCGGTGAAGAGGCGAGCTTCATCGTCATGACCGACGGCGAGACCGCCATCCCGCTCGCGTCTTCGCAGGATCACAAGGCGCGCGACGATGGCGACCAGGGGCCGAACACCGGCGGCATGGGCGCCTATTCGCCGGCGCCGGTGGTCGACGCGGCCATGACGGCGACGATCATGGACAGCATCATCGCGCCGACGCTTGCGGGGCTGCGCGCCGACGGCCGTCCCTACCAGGGCTTCCTCTACGCGGGCGTGATGATCGACGCCGCCGGCCAGCCGCGCGTGCTCGAGTTCAACTGCCGCATGGGCGATCCCGAGACGCAGCCGATCATGATGCGCATGCAGACCGACCTGGTCGACGCCTGCCTCGCAATCCTGGACGGCCGCGCAGGCGAGGTCGAACTCGAGTTCGATGCGCGCGCGACGGTCGGCGTGGTCCTCGCGGCCGGCGGCTATCCGAACGACTACGCCAAGGGCGACGCCATCGACGGTCTCGACGACGAACTGCCCGACACCAAGGTGTTTCACGCCGGCACCCGCCAGGCGGGCGACGCCTGCGTGACCAACGGCGGACGCGTGCTGTGCGTGGTGGGGCTCGGCGACAGCGTGGCCGCGGCCCAGGCCGCGGCCTATGCGCGGGTCGATCGCATCCACTGGCGCGGCATGTTCTGCCGTCGCGACATCGGGTACCGGGCGGTGGCGCGGGAGCGGGACAACTGAATCCAGCCGTCGGGGCGGGGCGCCGGCAGAACGTTAAGAGTGGTCAAGCGGGTATGCCGTTCGATGCTCGCGGGGGAGAGCCTCGCTAGTATCAGGTCATACCAAAGCCCAGCCACGGAGCCTTCCATGCACTCGACCACCGCCTTTGCCAACCTGCTTGGCGCGTCCCTCCTGCTGCTCGCGTCCGGCCCTGCCGCTGCTGCCAACGTCGCCCTGAACGGCACCGCTGGCCAGTCATCGACGGGTTTCGGCGGTCTCGCGGAGCGCGCCATCGACGGCAACCGCAGTGGCTCCTACTTCGACGTGCAATCCGTGTCGCACACGAACAACGGCGATCCGGATCCGGCCGCCGGCCTGTTCGAATTCTGGGAAGTCGCGCTCGACCAGGCTTACAACGTCGGCGCGGTGCTGGTGTTCAACCGCACGGACTGTTGCCAGGAGCGTCTCGACCCGTTTCGCGTGTCGCTATGGAACGGCGCCAGTGAAGTGGCCCACGTGGATGTCGACACCTTCATCGCCGACATCACCGGCCCGAGCATCTCCGGCATGAGCTTCGATTTCGGTGGCGCCCTCGGTGACCGGGTGCGCGTGCAACTGCGCGCCCAGGACTACTTGCACCTCGCGGAAGTCGAGGTCTACGACACCGCGCCGGTCCCGCTGCCGGGTGCGGTGTGGATGCTGGGATCGGCGCTGCTCGGCGGCTTGGGCGTCGCGCGCAAGCGTGGGTGATTGACTGACGCGTGACCCGCGCGCAACGCGCGGGTCACGCACGCCGCTCCGCCCGCGCGCACGCCGATTGGCATCGGGACTTCGCTGCGCCATCGCCCCGCCGTCAGCTCGATCCACGTCCGCGAGGACGATGCGCCCGTCGCGCTTCAAAGTTAGGCTCGACATCTTCAGGACGAGCCCAAGCACCCACCACGGAGATCCGCCATGCCCGGCACCAAGATGCTCTCGCTCTCGCTCAGCCTCGCGCTTGGCATGAGCGCAATCGCGCCAGCTTCCGCAGCTACTTTGCTGCACAGCTATTCCTTCGACAACGGCGCTTCAGACGGTGTCGCCGATGCCGATGGAACGCTGCTGAACGGCGCGGTGGTGCTTGACAGCGCGCTGGTGCTGGACGGCGTCGACGACTTCGTACAGTTCGACAGCCACCTCGTGCCGACCAGCGGCTCCTATGCCGTCTCACTGTTCTTCAAGCAGGACCGCGCCCAGACGACGCACGTCGAATACATCTCTCAGGGGCAGACCGGTGGTCAGGGTTTCTACCTGGGCCAGGACCCCTTTCGCCAGGTACGCGCGACGGACAGCTGGCTGAGCACGGGCATTGCGCTGCCCGCGGTGGGAGAGTGGCATCATCTTGCGTTCAGCGTCGATGCCGCCGCCAATCAGAGCACTTTGTATCTCGACGGCGTCGCTGTCGCGAATCGTGGATTCGCCATCGCCACCACCTCGAATGGCACCCACACGCGCTTCGGTACGCAGTTCCAAACCTTCAATGAGTTCTTCGATGGCAGTCTGGACGAGGTCATGATCTTCGAAGGCGCACTCAGCGCCGCTGAGATCGCCACGCTGGCGAGCGCGTCTCCCGGTACGACACCGGTACCGTTGCCCGCGAGCCTGTGGCTGACGATTCCGGGCCTGTTGGCGCTTGCCCGCCGCCGCCGGCTCCCAGGCAGGTAAGCGCCATCATCGGCGCGTGAACGGTCACGCGCGGCGCCCTGTAGGTCGGGCTGAAGCCCGACCTACACGGCCTGCTCTGCACTCAAAAGCCGTTATCCAACGCCAGCGTCTTGCGCCTGATCCGCCAGGTCCCCGCTTCGCGCACCAGCTCGTCCCGATAGGTGCCGGTACACACCACGCGCAGCGCGCCGTCCTCCACCGCGGTCAGCAGCAGGTAGGAATCGACCACCGCGCGCGCCGCATCGAGCTCGTGGAACACCACGTTGCTGATGCAGTGCCGGCGCTGATCGTTCTGCGTGCGCATCACGTCCGACAGCCAGCCGACCACCGCCTCGCGACCCTCGAAGGGCCCCCAACCCTCGTGCCCGGCGAGCGTCGCATGGAACACGCCGTCCGCGGTGAAGCAGGCCCGCATCGAGTCGAGGTCGCGGGTGTCGTAGCTCCAGGCGTAGCGGTTCAGGGTCTCCAGGATCGCGAGCCTGGCCTGCGTGTCGTCGTGCATGTGTGCGTCCTTCCGGCGATGGGCCGATCGCAGTATAGCCAGCGCTTCGGCGCGCACCCCGAGTGGGGATTCCCACAGCGGTCGGCCCCGCACCCGCGCTTCAATGCCCTCGCGACGCTCGAGGCGTCGTCATCGCTACGACAAGAGGGAAGCACGCATGGAACTGGTGAGCCACGAACCCGCCCCTATCACCGCGCACGAGACCTTGAGCGGCAAGTCGCCGCGGCCATCCGGCCTCGGGACTCCGGTCAACAGAGAGGGCGCGAGCCTCTTGTTGAATGCGGCCGGCGAGGTCGAACACCTGGACGCGAGCGCGGCCGCCTGGCTGGCCCAGGGCGCGCCGTTGTACCTGCGCGGCCGTCGGCTGTGCGCGTTCGATGGGACCCTGGGCGCGCTGCTCGACGCGGCGCTGGCGGCGGTCGCGCGCGACGGCGGGCCGTCTGAAGTGACCATCGTCCTGCCCGAACCCGGCGGCGCCGCGCCGCGGCGCTGGCGCGTCACGCCCTACGGCGAGTTCGGCGGCTGTCGCCTCTCCCTGCACTGCGCGGCGCCCACGCCCGACCGTGGCTACAGGCTGCACAGCCTCGTGCGCCGCGGCTTCACCGCCGCCGAGGCAGCCTGCGCGCTGCTCATCGTCGAAGGGCTCAGCATCGACCAGGTGGCGGCGCGCCAGGGCATCTCGCGTAATACCGTGCGCGCGCATCTGCGCAGCCTCTACGCCAAGACCGGCACCCATCGCCAGGCGGCGCTGGCGGCGCTGGTGAACCGCGCGCTGGCGGGCACGCAGGACGAAGTATCGCGTTGAGACGTCCAGCGCCGCCCGCGCGCGCGAGGTACGCCGGGGCTCGCGTCTTCGCCAAGCGCGCGTTTGCGTGTCCGACTGCGCGACGCCGTCACCCTTTGGCCTGCAAATGTGGGGGCGCGCATTGATCTTCGCGTCGCCCGTCGCCATTCTGCAAAAGGAAGCGCTGAAAGAGTGCGGTGGCGACGGGTGGTGCGGTGTTAGAAGCCTTCGGCGGGTTGATGCGGCGGCGACGCTTCGAACTGCTCGAGCATCTCGAGTGCATGAAGTCGCGTCGCCTGCGTCTCGATCACCTCGTGGTGGCCGGCGTGCCCTACCGCGCGAGCGCCGACGAGGTGCCGCTGGAACGCGTGGTGGCGGTGCGCGCCCGCGCGACTGCGGCGCGCGGCGCCCTGGTGCGTCGCGACGATGCCGGCTGGAGCGAGGCGCTGCACGGCCTGCAGAGCGGCGAGGGCTGGCTGCTGCTGGAGGGTGACGTGGCGCTCGCGCTCAGCGACGGTGAAGTGCGCGGCTTCGAACTCCAGGCGCCGGTACGACGTCACTTCTGCTACATCCGCTCCTACGTCGACCTGCTGCATCTGTTCGGCCTGCCCGACGCCGTGCACACACGTTGCGGCGACGACGGTCCCGTCGCGCATACCTTGAGCTATCACCGGCAGCACAAACGCATCGTGTGGGACTGCCGCGCCGACGCGCTGGTCGTGGCGCGCCTCGGCGACTTCGGCGACGGGCCGCGGGTCAGACGGCCGCCGCGCGGGGGCCATGGTCTGCGGGTGAAACCGCGCTCGTCGCTCGGCATTCCGCCGCTGCCCGGCGCGCCGGCCTGGGGATTGGCGTTCCAGGCCGGCTAGGACTCGTCGTCCCTGGTCAGCGGCGCCAGCGCTGCCGCGGCAGCGCTGGCGTCCTGCGGACGCACCACTCGCGCGAGTTCCACCCCGTCCTGTACCAGCACCAGCGTCGGCCACAGCTTCACGCGAAACGAGCGCCCCAGTGGACGGCCGCGGCCGTCAAAGATCTTGAGATGCCTCACCCCTGGGTGTGCGGCGGTCGCCGCCTCGATGAGCGGCTGCGCGCGCAGGCAGTGGCCGCAGAAGGGGCTGCCGAACTCGAGCAAGGTCGCGCCGGGCAGCGCATCCACTTCCGCTCGGGTCGGCTCCTGCTCGCAGTAGTCCTCGGTCATGTTCGAATCAGCCCCGCGCGCGCAGCGGCGCGAAGAAGCGCCGCGCGGCGTCGATCACGAAGTCGGGCTGCTCTTCGGGAATGAAGTGGCCGCACTCGGCGACTGCTTCACCTTCGACCTGCTCGGCGACCGCCTGCCAGTAGGCGCGAATATCGCCGAGAAAGCTCGCGCCGCCGTAGGCCGCGACCGGAATGGTGAGCTTCTCGGTGGCGTTGGCGAGGTTGACCGCGTCCTCGCGCAGGCCCGCCGCGTACCACTGGAAGCCCGCGCGGATCGAGCCCGGAATCGAGTTCACGCGCACGTACTCGGCGATCTCGTCCTCGCTGAACACGTTCGGGCGGTAGTTGAAATCGAGCGTGGTGAGGAAGCGCCTCAAGTAGGCATCGACGTTCTGACTGACCAGCATCGCCGCCCAGTCCGGGTTGCCGCCGTGAAAGAATACGTGGTTGATCTTGAGCGCGAACTCGAGCGGAAAGGCGTCGCCGGCCTTGATGAGGCCGGGCACCATGTCGAGGATCATGAGCCGCTCGACCAGCGCGCGCTGATCGTAGGCGAGGTAGAAGGCCACCGCGCCGCCCCAGTCGTGGCCGATCACGCCCACGCGCTCGTGGCCGAGCTGCGCGAGCAACTCGGTCACGTCGGCGGCCAGCGTGCGCTTGTCGTAACCGGTCATCGGCTTCTCGGAATCGCCGAGACCGCGCAGGTCGGGCGCGATCAGCGTGTAATGCTCGGCGAGCGCCGGGATAATCTTCCGCCACTCGTACCAGCTCTGCGGCCAGCCGTGCAGCAGCACCAGCGGGTAGCCCTGCCCCGCAGTCACGTAGTGCATGCGAAAGCCGTTCACCCGCCGCTGGTGATGGGTCCACACTTCGCTCACTTTCGCGCTCCCCTTCGATGCGTGGCGCTGCCGACGTCGCATCGCCCTCGCGGCAAGGTAGCGTCGGCGCGGCGCGCGGGCAATCGGCGCGCGGCCGACAGCCGCGGTGCGGATCAGTGTCCGGCGACCGGCTCCAGCACCGGCGCGCCGGCATCTCTCACGAACACCACCAGGAACTTCGCCGGCTCGGTCTGGCTCGCGTTGCGCGAGACCGTGTGGGTATCGGTCGGCTTCTCGTAGTAGGTGTCGCCGGCCTTCAGCACCTTCATCTCACCGCCCGCGACCTGCATCTCGATTGCGCCCGAGAGCACGTAGACGAAGGTGTCGGCGGGATGGGTGTGCGGCGGCGTGCTCGCGCCGGGCTTGTACTCCACCGTCAGCATGCTCGCGACCGGCGCCTCTCGCGCGGTGAGCGGCTGCTCGAGCAGCGGCGTGATGAGGGTGTCGGAGGCCGGCGGATCGGCGGCCAGTGCGTGGGCGCCGGCGCCGAGAGCGGCGATGGCGAGGAGGGTGCGGAGCGCGGGCTTGCTTTGCATGGGGACTCCCCTGGGTCGTCGGCGGCGACGGTCCGCATGTGATATCGGAGTCGCGGGCCTGCCGCAATGACCTCGCGGGTCGTCACTGCCAGCCGAGAAAGTTCTCCAGCAGTTGCAAACCGGCCTGCGCGCTCTTCTCCGGATGGAACTGGGTCGCGACCACGTAGCCGCTTGCGAGCGCGGCGGTGAAGCGCGTGATGTAGTCGCAGGTGCCGAGCGTCACGCCCGGATCCTCCGGCACGACGTAGTAGCTGTGCACGAAATAGAAGCGCGTGTCGCTCGGGATGCCGTGGGTCACCGGGTGCTCGCGCGTCCACGCCACCTGGTTCCAGCCCATGTGCGGCACTTTGCGCGGGCTGCCGTCGGGCGCGGGCGGTGGGTGATCGGGAAAGCGCCGCACTTCTCCGGGAAAGAGATCGAGGCAGGCGGTGCCGCCGTCCTCGGCGCTGTGCCGCACCAGGGACTGGAGGCCTAAGCAGATGCCGAGGAAGGGTCGGGTGCGCGCGCATTCGCGAATCACGTCCACCAGGTGATGGCCGACGAGGCGCGACATGCAGTCGCCGATCGCGCCCTGGCCCGGGAACACCACGCGGTCGGCCTCCGCGATGCGCGCGGGATCGTCGCTCACCAGCACCTGGTGGCGACCGGCGGCGACCGTCTCCAGCGCCTTCAACACCGAGCGCAGGTTGCTCCCACCGTAGTCGATGACGGCGACCGTGGACATGCGCGTTGGCCGTGTCGTTCCTACAAGGCGCCCTTGGTGGACGGCAGGGCGTCGCCCATGCGCGGGTCGTTCTCGACCGCCATGCGGAGCGCGCGGCCGAAGGCCTTGAACACGGTTTCGATGATGTGGTGGGCGTTCCTGCCGCGCAGGCAGTCGACGTGCAGGGTGCACATCGCGTGGTTGACGAAGCCCTGGAAGAATTCGTGGAACAGGTCGACGTCGAACTCGCCGATGCGCGCGCGCGGGAACTCGACGTGGAACTCGAGCCCCGGCCGGCCGGAGAGATCGATCACCACCCGCGACAGCGCCTCGTCGAGCGGCACGTAGGCGTGGCCGTAGCGACGGATCGCGCGCTTGTCGCCGAGCGCCTTGGCGACCGCCATGCCGAGCGTGATGCCGACGTCCTCCACCGTGTGGTGGGCGTCGATGTGCAGGTCGCCGTTGGCCTTGATGTCGAGGTCGATGACGCCGTGGCGCGCGACCTGGTCCAGCATGTGGTCGAGGAAGGGCGCGCCGGTCGCCAGCGCCGCCTGACCGGTGCCGTCGAGGTTGACGGCGATGGCGATCTGGGTTTCCTTGGTGTCCCGTTCGATGCGGGCAGTGCGGGCGGTCATCGTGCGAACTGGCGCTTGAGCGCGACTAATGAAGCGGCGGTCACCTTATCAGATCCCGCTGGGCTTGCGTACGGCGCCGGGCGCCGCGGAGGGAGCATGACGGACATCATCGATGACGCCGCGGTGAGCGGCGTCGAACAGTGGCTGCGCGGTCTGCAGGACCGCATCTGTGCCGGGCTCAAGGCCTTGGACGGTGAGGCGCGTTTCCAGGAGGACGCCTGGTCCCGCGCCGAGGGCGGCGGCGGCCGCACGCGGGTGCTGACCGGCGGGCGGGTGTTCGAACAGGCGGGTGTGAACTTCTCCCACGTCACCGGCAGCACCCTGCCGCCGGCCGCCACCGCGCGGCGCCCGGAACTCGTGGGTCGCGGCTTTCGCGCCATGGGCGTGTCGCTGGTCATGCATCCGCACAATCCCTACGTGCCGACCTCCCACGCCAACGTGCGGCTGTTCGTCGCCGAGGCGCCCGGCCAGGCGCCAGTGTGGTGGTTCGGCGGCGGCTTCGATCTCACGCCCTACTACGGCTTCGAGGAGGACGCCGTCGCCTGGCACCGCACCGCGCGCGCGGCCTGCGAGCCCTTCGGTGACGATGTCTACCCGCGCTACAAGCAGTGGTGCGACGACTACTTCCATCTGCGTCATCGCGGCGAGCAGCGCGGCATCGGCGGACTGTTCTACGACGATCTGAACGAGTGGGGCTTCGAGCGCTGCTTCGCCTTCATGCGCGCGGTGGGCGACGCCTACCTCGAGGCCTACGCGCCCATCGTCGAACGCCGCCACGCCACGCCCTTCGGCGAGCGCGAGCGCGACTTCCAGCTCTATCGCCGTGGCCGCTACGTCGAGTTCAACCTGGTCTACGACCGCGGCACGGTGTTTGGTCTCCAGACCGGCGGCCGCACCGAGTCCATCCTGATGTCGCTGCCGCCGCTGGTGAAATGGCGCTACGCCTGGACGCCGGAACCCGGCTCGCCGGAGGCGAAGCTCTACGAGGTGTTCCTGAAGCCGCGGGACTGGCTCGGCATGGCCGATTGAAATCGGCCGTACAATGGATTCAGGTCATCCGCCCGCCGCGCCTCCGTTGTAGGGCGGGTTTCAACCCGCCATGCACGGCGCGTCCCTCGATGCCGTGCATGGCCGATTGAAATCGGCCCGACAGTCGCTTCAACCCATCCGCACGCCGTTCTCCACCAGCACCTTCCGGAGGCTGCGGATGGCGGGGAAGATCTCCTGGTTGCGGTCTTCGCCCTGGGCGTCGAAGGCGGCCTGTTCGAGTTCGCAGATCCAGCGGTCCTCGGCGAAGATGCCGTTGGTGAACCACACGATGAAGGGCCAGAACACGTCCAGCAGGAAGCTCATGCCGGGCCGGCGGATCATCATCAGCCCGTAGGTGTGATTGGTGCGCTGGGCTTCGTCCAGCGGCACGTAGACGTTCCACAGGTCGAGCGCCGGATGCGTGCTCCCCGCGGTCCAGAACTTGAGCGTCTGGTAGGGGTACTCGGTGCGGATGGTCATGAGATCGCGCTCTTCGGGCCCGGTGTCGGGCCGCTTGCCGAGCATGAACTTCTCACCGAGCGGCTGGCGGCCGCCGGCGCGATGGAAGGTGTAGTCGGTCTCCACCCAGTTCGGCCCGTGGCGCGTGCCCAGGAACATGGTCTTGATGCTGCCCATCAGGCGGCGATGCAGGAACTGGTGGTTCATGTCCATCAGGTTCTCGTGCATGAACGACCAGTGACAGTCGACGCGGCGATCGAGGTAGCGTGTCTTGTAGGCCGGATCGGTGGCCGAGGGCACCGCGGGGAAGGGCGTGGTCGCGGTGCGCGACGCCTCTCCCGGAAACACGAAGATGAGCCCATAGGCCTCGCGCACCGGGTAATGGCGCACGCTGTTCGGCTGCATGCTGCAGCGGTCGAGGTAGGGCACGCTCACGCAGCGGCCCTCGGCGTTGTATTCCCAGCCGTGGTAGCCGCAGCGGATGGCGTCGTCCGCCACCACGCCGACCGACAGCGGCACCTGGCGGTGCGCGCAGCGATCCTCCAGCGCCAGCAGCTTGCCGGCGCGGGTGCGGGCCAGCGCGATCGGCGCGCCGGCGAAACGCGCGCCGAGCAGCTTGCCGGGCTTCAGATCGCGGCTGCGTGCGATGGGATACCAGAAGTCCGGCGCGAGACCGGTCTTGCGGAGGTCGCCGACATAGCTGTCAGGCGCGGGGGTGGGCAGGCGTACGGTGTTGTCCATGACCATGGCGCGGTGTGGGTCGAGCGTCTCCAGTTTCCGCATTCTAGAGCAAGGCAGGGCTGACGGGTGTCAGAACAATCCCGCTTCGAGCCCTGCCGCGAGCGCCATGCCGAGCTCGCGGCAGGCGGCCAGCGCCTGCTCGTCCACCTCGCCCGCGATGACGAGCGGCGCCTGCACCTCCCGCCAGCGGAGCCCCGTCACGATACGTCGCACGCTGGCCAGCGCGCCGGCACCGTCGTTGCCGGCCTTGATGAAGAGCGCGTAGGGCAGGCCCTGGGTCTGCTCCAGGCAGGGGTAGTAGATGCGGTCGAAGAAGTACTTGAGCGCGCCGGACATGTAGCCGAAGTTCTCCGGCGTGCCGAGGATCACCGCGTCAGCCCAGGCCAGGTCGGCCGCGTCGGCCGACAGCGGCGAGGCGACCCGCAGTTCGACGCCCTCGATGTCCGGACTGCGCGCGCCGTCCAGCACCGCCTGGGCAAGCGCGGCCGTACTGCCGGTCTGCGAATGGTGGACGAGGAGGAGGTGTTTCATGGTCATGTCCGCCTGCCTGATACGATAGCCGCTCCGTTCCAGGAACAGGACCCGGCAAGCATGGCGCGCGAACACGGTCGAATGACAGGCGCCGCCGGCCACCCGGCGCGCGCGGCGTGACGGGCATGCAGCGCGCGAAGAAGATTCGCTTCGCGGTCACGCCGCCGGCCTCGGCCCTGGCGCCCGGCGCCTTTACCGCCTACCTCGCCGCCTGCGAACGGCTCGGCTTCGACACCCTGTGGGTGTCGGACATTCCGCTCGGCGCGCAGGGTGATCCCCTGCTCCACCTCACCTACGCCGCGGCGCGCACCACGCGTCTCAAGCTCGGCGCCAACATCGTGCCGCTCGGCCGCAATCCCCACTGGCTCGCCAAGCAGCTCGCGCAGCTGGACCAGCTGTGCGCGGGCCGCCTGCTGCTGACCTTCGTGCCGGGCCTGGGCTCGCCCGCCGAGCGCGCCGCGCTCGGCTACGCGACGGGCGATCGCGGCGCGGCGCTGGAGGCAGTGCTCGGCCTGCTGCGTCGCTGGTGGGCGGGCGAACGCGTCACCGCGAACATCGAGGGCGCCACCTATGCGGAGCTTGCGCTCGAGCCGCGGCCGCGCCAGCAGCCGCTCGAAGTGTGGCTCGCGGGCAAGGGACCGCTGGCGCTGACGAGAGTGGCGCGCGCCGCGGACGGCTGGCTGACCTCGGTCGTCACGCCGGCGGAAGCCGAGGCCGGACGTCGCAGCATCGAGGCGCAGGCGGCGGAGTTCGGCAGGGTGGTCGATCCGGAGCACTTCGGCATAAGTCTGCCCTACGCCCAGACTCCGCCGCCCGCCGCCGCGGTGAGCGCGCTGGCCGCGCGACGCGCGGACGGCGATCTCTCCGACGTGGTCGCCGTCGGCCGCGAGCGCTTGCGCGAACTCATCCATGCCTATCTCGAAGCCGGGCTTTCCAAGTTCGTGCTGCGCCCGACCAGTGCGCTCGATGCGAATGCGCCCTGGGAGGACGATCTCGAATGGCTCGCCGAGGCGGTGCTCGACCTGCAGGCCTGAGCCGACAGACGCTCGGCAAAGATTGTTGCGGCGCACGGTTTTGCGCCGCCCATCACGGTGCGAACGCGGCACGGCCGGGACAATCCAGGCTGTGGCTACTCAACAACACCGCGTTAAAGGAGTACATTCCGCGATGGCCGTGCCCGCATCTTCCGTGGTCCACTTGCGCACCAAGACCCACACCCCCAGCCTGCAGAACTGTCTCCTGGCCGCCGAGCGCGCGGCGCGGGACGACGCGGCGCGATCGCTGTCCTGGATCGTGTCGGCCATCTCGAGCGCGGCCAAGGGCATCGCCGCGCGACTGCGCACCGCGGGGCTCGACGGCGCGCTCGGCGCGGTCGGCAACGTCAACGTGCAGGGCGAGGCGCAGCAGGCGCTGGACGTCATCGCCAACGAACTCCTGATCCGCGAACTCGAGATGCGCGAGGGCGTGGTGGTGCTGGGCTCGGAGGAGAACGACGAGCTCATGACCATCGACGGCCTGCCTTCCCACGGCGGCCGCTACTCGGTGCTGTTCGATCCGCTGGACGGCTCGTCCAATCTCGACGTCGGTGGCGCGGTCGGCACCATCTTCTCGATCTACGAAGTCGACCACGGCAGCGAGACCGAGCTGCAGCCGGGCCGTCGCCAGATCGCGGCCGGCTACGTGCTGTACGGACCCTCGACCGTGCTCGTGCTGACACTCGGCGGCGGCGTCGACGTGTTCCTGCTCGACCCCACCGTCGGCAACTTCCTGCGCGTGGCCGAGAAGGTGCGCATGCCCGCCAAGGGCAAGACCTACTCGGTCAACGAGGCCAATCTCGACAGCTTCCCCGCCGGCTACCGCCGCTTCCTCGACGCCTGCCGCAAGTCCGGCTATGGCAGCCGCTACGCCGGCGCGATGGTGGCCGACGTGCATCGCGTGCTGCTGCAGGGCGGTGTGTTCCTCTACCCGCCGACCGCCAAGGCGCCGAAGGGCAAGCTCAGGCTCATGTACGAGGCCAATCCCATGGCCTGGATCATCGAGCAGGCGGGCGGCGTGGGCAGTACGGGCTCGGGCCCCATCCTCGACTACGTGCCGGGCTCGCTGCACGAGCGCGTGCCGGTGATCCTCGGCAGTCGCGAGGATGTCGCGGCGCTGCTCGCAGAGCTCACCAAGGACTGAGCGGGCGCCTCTCGGTACCCGCCGGTTAAAGAGTGTCAAACGCGGGCCTGCGCTCTGGACGGAGCGCGGTTGCCGCACATAGTCTCGACACGAGCGTCGGGCGCGAGTCCCGGCGTCGGCACCATCGCAGTCAACAGGAGTTTTCGATGAACGGCGCCCGCCCCTCTTCTAACGCCACGCCGACGTTCCGTATCCTGGCAAGCGCCGCCTTGCTGACTGCGCTCTGCGCGGGCGAAGGTGCGTTCGCTGCCACCGCGCTGTCGTTCAGCAGCACCAACGGCAGCTTCCTCGACGGCACTTCCCGCATGCTCGGTTGGCGTTTCGAAGTCACGGCGGACAGCGATGTGACCGAACTCGGCTGGCAGGATTTCGGCCAGGACGGCCTGGCGGTCGCCCACGAAGTCGGCCTCTGGACCAGCGCTGGCGTGTTGCTCGGATCGGCGGTGGTGCCGGCCGGCACCGCTGGCATCCTCGATGGCTTCTTTCGTTACGTCGCGCTGCAGACGTCGATCCGCCTCAGCCCTGGCACCAGCTATGTGATCGCGGGCTTCGATCCCGGCGCCGGCGATCCCCACGTGTGGGATGCCAACATCGGCTTCGGCGCGCAGGTCAACGACTTCAGCGTCGATGATGGCGTGCTGCTCGGTGCAGCCGGTACGGCCATCGGCACCGTGAGCGGCAGTTTCCAGTTTCCGACGTCGAGCATCGGCGACGCGCGTCGCGTCGAGATGGGGCCGAACTTCAAGTTCGGCCCGACGCCGGTGCCGCTGCCGGCGTCCCTGCCCATGCTGCTGGCAGGTCTCGGCACCATCGTGTTGCGTCGACGCCGCGCGCGATGAGGACTCACCGCGGCGTCGCGGAACATCGATTCCGCGGCCCTCGGTGACCCGCCCTATAGGGGACTTAGCCCTCTCCGACCCGCTTGCTACCATCCCCGGTTCGAATCATCGCCGGCCCGGGGAGGCCTTTCGTCATGAGCGCCAAGCTGCCACAGGATTTCCGCATCATCGTCATCGGCGCCGGTCCAGGCGGCATGTGCACCGCGATCAAGCTGCGCGAGGCGGGCATCGAGGATTTCGTGGTGCTGGAGAAGGCTTCCGGAGTCGGCGGTACCTGGTGGCACAACCGCTACCCGGGCGCAGAGTGCGACGTCAAATCGCACCTCTACTCCTTCTCCTTCGAACTCAAGCGCGACTGGTCGCGGCCCTACGCCGGCCAGGCGGAGATCCTCGAGTACCTGGAGTTCGTCGCGAACAAGTACGACATCAAGCCCTGGATCCGCTTCGAGCACCAGGTGAAGTCCGCGCGCTGGCAGGACGCCGCGAGCCGCTGGGAAGTCACCACCGCCGACGGCCAGGTGTTCCGCGCGCCCATCGTGGTGAGCGGCATGGGCATGTTCAACGAACTCGCGCTGCCGGACATCGAGGGGCTCGACGACTTCGCCGGCACCAAGTTCCATTCCGCGCGCTGGCGCCACGATCACGATCTCACCGGCAAGCGCGTGGGCGTCATCGGCAGCGCGGCGAGCGCCGTGCAGTTCATTCCCGAGATCGCGCACAAGACCGCCAAGCTCGACATCTACCAGCGCACCGCCAACTGGGTCGCGCCCAAGGACGATCAGCCCTACAGCGCCGAGTTCCTGAAGGAACTGCGTGAAGATCCGAATGCCATCCACGCGCTGCGCGCGCAGATCTACAAGGACCTGAACGAGTTCATCCTGTTCAGCGATCCGGTCAAGCAGGCCGAGTACACGAAGCTCGCGCTGGAGAACATCGCGGTGGTGAAGGACGAGGCGCTGCGCGCGAAGCTGACGCCCACCCATCCCTTCGGCTGCAAGCGTCCGCTGTTCTCGAACCTCTACTACCCGGTGTTCAACCTGCCGCAGGTGGAACTGGTGACCGACGAGATCGCGCGCGTCACACCGAAAGGCGTGGTCACCAAGGATGGCGTCGAGCGCGAGGTCGACACCTTGATACTCGCCACGGGATTCCAGGTGACGCGTTATCTCTCCGCCATCGAGGTCACGGGGCGCAACGGCACGCGCCTCGAGGACGCCTGGAGCGATGGCGCGCAGGCCTATCTCGGCATCACCACCAGCGGCTTTCCGAATCTCTACATGCTCTACGGGCCGAACACCAACAACGGCTCGATCATCACCATGCTCGAGATCCAGATCGACTACATCCTGCGCCAGGTGAAGCGCCTCGAGCGCGAGCGTCTCGCCTTCCTCGATCTGAAGCCCGAGGTGGAGAAGAGCTACAACGAGTCCATGCAGCAGGAGATCAAGGCGGTCGACGTATGGGCCGCGGCTTGCGGCAATTATTACAACGCCGCGTCGGGCCGCAATGTCACCCAGTGGCCGCACACCATCGATGATTTCGCCGCGCGCATGGTGCGTCCGGACGAAGAGAAGTACGTCGCGCGCTTGGCTTGAGGCGCGGCGTCGGTCCTGGCACGGGCGGGCTTCCGAGTCCCGCTCGGGCCCTCTCGCGGCAGGGCTTGCGCCGCTGTCTCAGTTCGCCGATTCACCGCGCCGAGGAGCGGCTCGTTCCGCCGCCGTCTCCTCGTCTGCCCCAGGGGCCACTGGGGCTTCGGCACTCGGCGCCGTGCCCTGCGGAGTCAGCGTGAAGTCGAGGTCGCCGTAACCGGCTGACGGGTCCACCGTCGCGGATGGCGGAACGCGCGCCGTCCGCGGCTCCATGTCGAGACCGTCGTCACCAGGGGCGTTGCCGTCGTCCCACGCGTCCTGGTCCTCCGAGTCGAGGCCGTCGTAGCCGTTGAAGCCGTCGTCTTCGCGCGTCAGGGTGCCGACGTCCAGCCCGCGGTAGTCGCTGTCGGCGCCCTGCTCCGGCTTGACCGCGCCCGGGTCCAGGTCACCGTAACCGCCATCACCGCCAGCCTGCTGCTCGACCGCCAAGTGGTCGGGCTGGTGATAGCCGGCCTGGTCGTAGTCCTCGTCCTCCTCGTCGTACTCGTCATCGCTGTCGTCCATGTCCATCCAGCCGTCGTCGTCATCATCGTCGTCTTCGTCATCCGCCGAACGGCCGTCGGTCACGCGCGGCTCGTTGTCGACGAGGGCGTCGAGCGCATAGGCGTCTGTCTCGCGTGCCGCGTCCGGATGGGCGGCGCGAGTGGTCTTGCGCAACTCTTCCAGCATCGTGCGCTTCAGCCGCGCCTGCGCTTCGTTGCCGCCGGTGGCCTCGAACTGCGAGGCGCTCAGCCTGAGACGCGAGGCTTCGCCGATCGTGAGATTGAGCACGCCGCGCCCGACGAAGGCCCCGGCTTCGAGCGCGCGCAGGGCCGCGTTGCGCTGTTCGTCCTGGCCGAAGCGCTCGTCGAAGTAGCGCACCAAGTCCTCCCGTCGCTCGCGAAGCCGCGGCGCGGCCGCCGCCAGCAGCGGGTGCCAACGCGACTTGAGCTCGGCGGCCAGGATTTCGGCGGTGGCCGGTTCGGCATTGAAGTCAGCCGCCAGCAGCATGCCGGCCCGCGCCGCGAGCGCGTTCACCGCGCCCTCGATGTTCGATGGCGGGCGCTGGAATACCTCGCGGCAGACGGTGCGCAGCAGCTGCGCGATGGCCTGGTTGCGTTCCGGGTCGGCGCCCAGGGCCTCGTCCAGCATCGCCGCGTCGCTGGCGGCCTGCGCGGGCAATGCCTGCACCACCGCCTTCAGGGCCGCCTTGTCGTCGTCCAGCCACTTTCTCTGCAAGGTCTTGAACGTCGCGCCATCGATACCCTGCTTGCCCTGCAGGAACACGGCGGCTTCCTTGTTGCGGGGCGCCGCGGCGTTGACGCCGTCCTTGACCGCCATCACCTGGCCGCGTGCCGCGGCGCGCCGTGCGCACTGCGCGAGCACCGCGTTCAGCTTGTCGCGGGACCCGAGCACGCTGGCGGGCAGTGCGGGCGGCAGCTCGAGCGCCTTGCCGCCCGGTTTGCCCTCGATCAGCGCGCGCAGCGCTTCCATGTCGCCGGCGACGCGGGTGAATTCCGCCGCATCGAGCCACTCGGTCTCCCGCAGCCGCGCGCGCTCCGCGGCCAGCGCCTCGGCGGAGATGCCGAGCGGTTCGAGCTGCGCGTCCAGATGCCGGTCGAGCGCCTCGCATAGCCGCTCGACGTCGGCGGCGTTGTCGTCCAGCGCCACGAGCAGGGCCGCGAGCTTGTCTTCTGCGCCCTCCGCCTCGGCGGCCAGGGCCGCGGCGCACAGCTGCTGGCGACGGGTGTCGAGCTTCTGCAGCATCTCGCGCGGCCTGGCCAGCGCGGCATTGGCCCTCTCCCACGCCGCGGGGTCGATTTCACGGAATTCCTGCGGCGCCGCGCCGGGCACCAGCTGACGCCGATCGACCGTCGCGTCGCGCGCGGCCAGCGCGCGCAGCAGCTGCAGGGTGAGTTCGGCCGAGGGTTTGTAGTGACCGCTCGCATCATCGATGGCGATGAGGCGTCCCTCGGCGGTGTACAGGTGTCCGGCCGCGGCCACATCGCCGCCCGCCAAGGGCGTGGAATGGTGGTAGCGCAGCTCCACGCCTTCGATCTCCGCCTTCTTCGGCGCCCCGAAGGTGTAGAGACTGCCGTCCTCGGGCGACATCACGACACCGAGCCGCGCCTTGTCCAGCCGCTGACCCTGCGCGCCCGTCACTTCGCCCCCGGGCGCCACGTTCAGCTGGTGCTGCGCGCGCTCGTCAGCATCCTGGTACTTGGTGCGCTTGCCGGTGAACTCGCGGCGCGCGGCGACCTCCTCCTCGGTGGGCGGACGCAGGCCGCCTTCACCGTCGTCGCGCAGTCCGAGGTTGTCCGCGCCCCAGGCGTTCTTGTGCTGTTCGCCGAGATAGCTGGGGTCCAGGGATTTGGTCGCGAGCGCGCCGTCCTCGGCCTCGGCCTTGGGCGCCAGGATGCGGATGGCCTTTGGTGTGCATTCGTGTTCGCGCGCGACGAACTTCACGCCCATGTCCAGGGCGTGCGGCACGCTGTGAAAGGGCGCGACCAGCAACGTGCCCTCGCCATCCACCTCGAGTTCGCCGACGCAGAACTGCCTGTTCTTGGCGTTCTTCGAGATGGCGCGCGTTTCCTGCTGGGTGATCTTCTGATGGGGCGGCGCGACGAGCATGGCCGGACGGCCGCTGCCGTCGCGCGCGCAGAACCAGAACCGGAGTTTCTCGCCGGGATTGTGCTTGAGGTGGGCAAAGGCGGCCTTGAAGTCCATCAGCGGCACGGAAGCGCTCCCAAGAAGGCTGGCAGGAATCTCCATTCATAGCCTGCTCGCGCGCCGGATCAAGCCCGCGAGTGGGGCGGTCACCGCGTTGAGGGAGCCGCTGGACGGCGGCTTCAGCCCCGCCCGGCGCCCTCGTGCTCCAGCAGCCAGCGCTTGCGTTCGACGCCGCCGGCATAGCCGGTCAAGGCGCCGTCGGCGCCGACCAGGCGATGGCAGGGAATGACGATGGAGATGGGATTGGCGCCGTTGGCGTGACCGACGGCACGCGCGCCGCGCGGCAGCCCGAGTTCGGCCGCGAGTTCGCCGTAGTGGCGCGTCGTGCCGGGAGGAATCGCACGCAGCGCGCGCCACACGCGTCGTTGAAAGTCCGTGCCGTTGGTGTCGACCGGCAGCGCGTCGAGCGCGGTGAGGTGGCCGGCGAAGTAAGCGTCGAGCGCCGCGCGCGCGCCGCTGCCGTCCTCGCCTTCCAGCAGGATCACCGCGCCGTAATGGCGGTTCAGCAGCGCATCCATGCGCGCGCGACAGTCGGCGAAGTCGAGCGCGCGCAGCTGCTCGCCGTCGGAGACCAGCAGCAGTTCGCCGAGCGGCGAGGACAGCCGCTCGACGATGAACTCGGCGGCGCGGAGCGTGCGGGAGCGCGGCCCGCGCCTCGCGTCCATCGCCCCGCGCCGGCGTCGCTCAGCCCGCCGACTTGTTCTGGTACTTGCTGAGATCCGGCGCGTTGTGCGAGCTCATGGCGGCCGTGCCCTGCGGCTCCTGCAGCGCCTTGGCTGCACCTTCGTGAGCCATGATCTTCTGCATCACCGCCTCGCCCGCGCGCTCGAAGCTCTCGCGGTTGTTGATCACGTGCTGCTGCGATTCGCGATAGGCGTCGAGCTGACCGGTGAGTTCAGGGATGACGTAGCGCGCGACCAGATCCCAGCTCTTCGCGGTGTTGGCCGGGTTCGCCCAGTCGTGCACGAAGCCGAGCGCGCAGCCGAAGCCGCCCGTGATCTCCTGCAGGTTGCGGATGCAGGCCACGAGATCGTCGGGGGTACCGATTACCGAGGCGCCGGCGATGCCCATGGATTGCACGTGATCGACCGCCTCGTCGGGCGTCGCGTAGGGCTTGTCGCCGGGGCGCATCAGGGTGCCGACGATGTACTCGTTGTGCCAGCGCATGAGGCCGTGCTTGGCCTCCTCGCGCGCCTGTTCGCGGGTCTCGGCGATGTGCCAGGACATCACCACGCGCCAGTCTCGGCGGTTGACCTGCTTGCCATGCTTCGCGGCGGACTCCTCGGCAAAGCCCCACTGGGTCGGCAGCGCGGCGAGGCCGGTGGTCGACATCGAGCCCAGGGACAGCACGCCGCAGCCGTGCTTGCCGGCCAGCGTCATGCCCGAAGGGCTGATCATCGAGGCGGTCGCCATCGGCACTTCGTCCTGCAGCGGGAGGAGCTGCAGGCGCGCGTCCTTCAAGGTGAACCACTCGCACTCGTAGGAGAAACGATCGTCTCCGGCCAGGAGGCGGCGAATCACGCCCATGGCCTCGTCCTGGCGGTCGCGCTGGGTGAGCGGATCGATGCCGAGCATGTAGGCGTCGGACGGCAGCGCGCCGGGGCCGGTGCCCAAGATCACGCGTCCACGGGTCATGTGGTCGAGCTGCACGATGCGCTGCGCGACGTTGAAAGGATGGTGGTAGGGCAGCGACACCACGCCGGTGCCGAGCCGGATGTTGTGGGTGCGCGCGCCGACCGCGGCCAGGAACAGCTCGGGCGAGGCGATCACCTCCCAGCCGGTGGAATGATGCTCACCGCACCAGTACTCGTCGTAGCCGAGCCGGTCGAGCTGCACCGCGAGGTCGATATCGCGCTGGAACTGCAGCGTGGGGCTTTCGCCGATCGGGTGATGAGGCGCGAGGAAGGCGCCGAAACGCATACGTGGCATGGTGGTGTCCCTGGGCTTGAAGTGGCCGCTAGGGTGCCAGCCGTGGGCCAGGGGCGCAATTCCCGGTCCGAGCGTGATGTAGGGCCGGTTTCAACCGGCCATGCAAGGCGCGATTCGGCGCCGGCGCAGGCCGGGTGAAACCGGCCCTACAGGGGTCACGCCGCGGCGCGGGCCGGCTTGGACATCGCCAGGATTTCGTCGATCAGCGTCGCCTTCATTTCCTCGGCGCGCTCGTTCGGCCCCTGGCAGGTGCCGGCCGCGTGGTGGCCGCCGCCGCCATGGCGCAGCATCAGCGCGCCGACGTCGCCGGGATTGCGCGCGCCGAAGATCGACTTGCCGACCGTGTACACGGTGTTCTGCTTCTCGCGGCCCCACATGACGTGCATGGAGATGTCGCACTCCGGGAACAGCGCGTAGACCAGGAAGCG
>JAIEQK010000045.1 GCA_019747795.1 Gammaproteobacteria bacterium
GTTCGTTATGCATTTTCCAACGCCGCGATTGGTGGTGACAGATAATGGGGGACAGACCCGGTTTGCGCACCAACGGTGGTCTGTCCCCGATTCTCCTATCCGGTTCTGGTCAGAATCCGAAGCGCGCGCCCATGCCGGCCAGCGTGGCGACACCGAGCAGGGCGAACAGCGCGGCCGCGCTGCCGTGCACCCACTTCATCGGTATGCGCGTCGCGAGCCGCTCGCCGGCGAACACCGCCGGGGTGTCGGCCACCAGCATGCCGAGCGTGGTGCCGAGCACCACCAGCAGCGGCGCGGCATAGTGCGCCGACATGGCGACGGTCGCCAACTGGGTCTTGTCGCCCATTTCGGCCAGGAAGAAGGTCACCAGGGTCGCGCCGAACACGCCAAGCCGGCCGGCGACCCGTGCTTCGTCGGACTCGATCTCGTCCGGGATCAGCGTCCAGGCCGCCATGCCGAGGAACGAAAGTCCCAGCGCCCAGCGAAGAGTCTGCGGCGCGAGGACCGCGGTGATCCAGGCGCCGAGCGCGCCCGCCAGACCGTGGTTCACCAGGGTCGCGACCAGGATGCCGAGCACGATGGGCAGCGGTTTCTTGAAGCGCGCCGACAACAGGAATGCGAGCAATTGGGTCTTGTCGCCGATTTCAGCGAGGGCGATGACGCCGGAGGAGATGAGCAAGGCTTCCATGGAGAACTTCCGGCCGGCACAGGACGCATGACCACGGCACCTCTCCGGCCAGGACGGAGGCGCAGTGGTCAAAGGTCTTGCCAGGCTGGGATACTGCGCGCGCCATGGCCGGTGGGCCAAGTGTGTTGACGCGTGCCTTCTCGCGGACGAGAAGCGGCTACTCCCCAATGACGTGGCCAGTGTACCAGCCCGGCCGCCGCGAAGCGACCGCGCGCCGCCCATGGCGCACCCTGGTATTGATCCCGATCACGCGTCAGCCTGTCGTGGCGCGTCGTGTGGGGCGCGGAGGAGAGTGATGGACAAGCAGAGTTTCTATCGTGACGCGCGCGGCGATCTCACCGGACCGCTGGCCGGTGTGCGGGTGCTGGATGCGACGACCGCGTGGTCCGGCCCGATGGCGGGTTGCCTGCTGGCCGACCTGGGCGCGGACGTGGTGCGCATCGTGCCGCCCGGTGACCCGGGGCTCCGCTGGCCGCCGCACCTGCCGGGCACATCCGCGCGGTCCTTCGCCGAGGAGACGGTCAACCGCAACAAGCGCAGTGTGGCGCTCGACCTGCGCCAGGCCGCGGGCGCCGAAGTCTTCCTGCGCCTGGTGCGGGACGCCGACGTCGTGCTCGAGAACTTCAAGCCCGGCACGCTCGACGGCTGGGGAGTCGGCTATCGGCAGTGCGCCGCGGCGAAGCCGGACCTGGTGTTCGTGTCGATCAGCGGCTGGGGACAGTTCGGCCCGCGTCACGCGCGGCCGGGCTACGATCCCGCCGCGCTCGCCTACGGCGGGTGGCAGTCCTTGAACGGCTCGCCCGACGGGCCGCCGACCAAGGCGCCCACCTTCCTGTGCGACGATCTCGCAGGCCTGCACGCGGCGCTCTCGGCGCTCGCGGCCCTCCATCATCGTGGCCGGACAGGTGAAGGCCAGCACGTCGACGTCGCGCTGCTGGACGCGATCCTGTTCCAGTCCAACGGTCTCCTGACACTAGGCGCAAGCGAGGTGCCCCTGCAGCGCTGGGGCAACGAACTCGCGGTCTCGGCGCCCAGCAACAACTACGCCTGCTCCGACGGGCACGTCTACATCGGCCTGGTGCTGGACAGCCACTGGCGCGCGTTGTGCGAAGTGATGGGCCGGCCCGAGTTCGCCAGCGCGCCCGGTTTCGCCACCAACCTCGAGCGAGTCGAGCAACGCCAGGCGATCAATGCGCTCGTCGGTGGCTGGGCCGCGACGCGCACCCGCGCCGAGATCCTCGCCGCGCTGGACGCGGCCGGCATCGTCTGCGCGCCGGTCAACGACTACGCCACCGCCGCCCGCGACGCGCACGTGCTGGCCCGCGACATGCTGCAGCCGACCGTGCTGTCGGATGGCTCGACCGTGCCGCTGACCGGCCCGGCGGCGAAGTTCTCCCGTACGCCCACCCGCGTGCGTCACGCCGCGCCCGTGCCGGGCGCGCAGACCGAGGAAGTGCTGACGGCGGCGGGCTACGACGAAGCGAGCCTCGCGCGACTGCGGGCGCAGGGCGCCATCGGCTGAGCGCCGAACGGCGCTCGAATACACAGACCTGGTTTGTTCGAAGCCAGGTCTGTGCCCCGGTTCAGGGCACGCGCTTGCTGAACAGGAAGCGGGCGCCTTCCGGCCCGTATTCCTCGTGATGGGGAATGCCGCTTGCCAGCGTAAAGGTGTCGCCCGGCCCGCAGGTGAAGGTACCGGTTGCCGCGACCACGGTGATCTTCCCCGCCAGGATCAGGGCCGAGGCGGTGAACTCGTGGCTGTGCTCGGTGGTGGCGAAGTTGGGGTCGCGCACCGCTTCGACGGGCGATTCGAAGCCCTGCTCGGCGAGCGAGGCACGAAAGTCGGCTTCGGTCATCATGGCGTTGTCTCCTCTTGGATGCGAATCTCGTTGCAGGGACAGGCCGCGTACGCGCCCTGTCCGTTCTTCATTCAGACGCGTGCGTCCAGCTTCGCGAAGGCGGCCTTCATCGCGCGCGCGCCTTCGACCGCGCGCGGAATGCCGCCGTAGATGGTCATCTGTACCATGATCTCCTCGACCTCCTCGCGCGTGAGGCCATGGTTGAGCCCGGCGGGAATGTGGAAGGCCAGCTCGTCGGCCCGGCTCAGCACGGTGAGAATGGCGATCACCGCCATGCTGCGATCGCGGCGGCTCAAGGCCGGGCGCGACCACACGTCGCCGAAGGCCCACAGGTAGGCGATGCGCCCGACCTCGCCGAGATGGCCGATCAAGGCCGCCATGTCGTCGGCCGGGTCCGCGAGCGCCTTGCCCTTGGTGAGCGTCTGGCGCACGTCTGCGGCGCGGCGCATGCGCTCTTCGTCGTCGAGCTTGTCGCCGGCCGCGCGCGGCGGCAGCTGCTCCACGCCGTCCAGCGCGCGGAAGCGCGCGTCGATCACGCGGCTCGCCTGCATGGCCATCGGGTAACCGGCGTAGGCCGCGACGTGCAGCAGCAGTTCTTCGAGCTCCGCGCGCGTGAGCCCGTTGTTGAGTCCGAAGCCGGTGTGCAGGCCGAGTTCCTCGGTGCTGCCGATGGTCGCCAGCACGCTGATCACGATGAGGCTGCGATCGCGCCGCGAGAGCTGCGGCCGCGCCCACACATCGCCCAGCACCACGTCAACCGCAAAGGTGCCGAGCGGGCCGAGCCGCGCGCTCATCGCCTGCGCGGCATCTTCTTGCATGGCGCCGGCGGTGAAGCCGTGGAGAACCTCGAGCGCGTCGGCGTGGCGTTCGGCGTAGGTGCGAGATTTCATGAGCGCTGCTCCGTGCATCGAGGAGGGTGGACGCGGGACCTCGCCGTCGCCGCGTGGCGAAGGCCTGCGGCGATTGTAGGCGTTCCGGCGCGGCGAGGGGCAACCGTGGCGAGCTCCCGTCCCCTGGCGAGGGTCCGCAGGCCGGCTACCATGGCGAGGTGGGCGCTTGCGAGCGCGCCGCGGCCGCGCGGTAACCAAGGACGTGCGCGCTGCGAACTAACCGATGACCCCGGCGCCGGTCGCCCCGTCGTCGGTCCCTGCTACACGTAAAGGAAAGTCCACTTGAATGCCAGGCAACTGTTCCTGCTCCTGCTCGGCCTGTTCGCGGCGTCCGCGTCCTTCGGCGCCATGCCCGAGCCGTCGTCCGCCACCAGCCACGTAAAGACCATCGTGCTCGGCGCCGGTTGCTTCTGGGGCGCCGAGAAGGGCTACGAGGCGCTCGACGGCGTGGAGGACGCCGTCTCCGGCTACGCCGACGGGCGCGGCGTGGAGCCCGACTACGAAGCCATCAGCAGCCTCGCGCACCGTCGCGACCCGGACAATTACGCGGAGGTGGTCCAGGTGCGCTACAACATCGAGGTGCTGAGCACGCGGGCACTGCTGCAGCACTTCTTCGAGCAACACGATCCGACGCAGCTGAATCGCCAGGGCAACGACGTCGGCACCCAGTATCGTTCGACCATCCTGTACGCCGACGAGGAACAGCGCGCCACCGCGGAGCAAGTGCTGGACGAATACCAGAAGCTGCTCACCGCCGCCGGTCGCGGCGCCATCGTCACCACCATCAAGCCGCTCGAGACCTTCCATCCGGCCGAGGACTATCACCAGGACTACCTGGCGAAGAACCCGCGCGGCTATTGTCCCGATCACGCGACCGGCGTGCGCTTCGCCGCGACGACCACACCGCCGCCGGACAACGCCGCGCTGCTGCGCGGCAAGCACGTGCTGGTGCTCGAAGCCGAGCACTGTCCGTTCTGCGCGCGCTTCCGTCGCGACGTCACCGATGCCTATGCCGGGAGCGTGCCGCTCACCCATCGTCGTGCCGACCAGCTGCAGGGCCTGACGCTCAAGACGCCCACCTGGGCGACGCCGACGGTGTACTTCCTCGACAACGGCAAGGAAGTCAGCGGCCACCAGGGCTACATGAGCGCGGCCGACTTCTACCGTGCGCTCGGTCGCGCCAAGCTCGGCGACAGTGATGCCTTTCACGTCGCCTTCGACAAGTCGACCGACCGTCGCTTCTGCTGGAGCTACGAGAAGTTGAAGCACACGCCGGACGGTGTGTTCGTCGACAAGCTCTCCGGCGCGCCCTTGTTCGATACGCGTGACCGTTTCGATTCCGGCTCGGGCTGGCTGTCCTTCACCCGCTCGGTGGAGGGCGCCACCGTGGAACAGTCGGACGACAGCCACGGCATGCAGCGCACCGAAGTGTTGTCCAAGAGCACCGGGATTCATCTCGGCCACGTGTTCGACGACGGGCCGGACGGCAAGCCGCGCTATTGCATCAACGCGACGGTGCTGGAGTTCAAACCGCGCGCGCACTGAAGGCGGCGGGACGAGGCGTGGTCGCGGCGGCGGAGATGCCCGTGCCTTGGGGCTCACAGGCATCCCGTGCGCTTGGGCCGAGTCCGCGAACGGCGCTCGCTGGCGCGTGCCCGCTACGGCTGGAGGTAGTAGCGGCCCTTGTAGCTGCGGGTCGCGAGCTCCATTTCGCCGATCACCAGGATTGCCCGTCCGTCGGGCGTCAGGGTTTGGCCCCGAGTGCGCCACTTGTGTCCGGGCAAGGTCTGCATGGTGCCCGACACTTCGGCGTCCAGGACCTTGCCGTCTCGAAGGTAGGCCACGCCGACCGTGGTGAAGCTGCCGTTCTGCAGATCCCGCGTGCGTAGCTGCATGGTCGCCAGCGTGGTCGCCTCCCATGCGCCCTGAATGACGCCCTCGAAGTTGATCTCGAAGTGCTTCGCGCCATCTGGGGCATTGCGCACCGTCACCGAGGTCACCGTGTAGTCAAAGCTCGCGATTTCCTGCTCCATTGCCATGGCTCCTTGTCCGATCCCTACATCACCCGAACGTCGACGCTCTGGTCCTCGGCGTGTCGCCAGCCTTGCCAGCCGCATGAGGCGATCATGGTAACGAGCCGAACGCCACGGCGCGCTCGTCCGGTCGGACACGTGGCCGAACCTTGGGCGCGGCCCTGAGCGCGCTGAACGGCATGGCGATGGGTGCGAGGCTGGGCGCCGGTGACGAGCACGAGCGCCAGATGGCGACGTTGGCGCGCTGGCCGGCCCGCGTGGCGACGTCGAGCGTGACGTCGGTGCGAAGGGGCCGGCCGGCGTGACTCAAGCTGGCGGCGTCGCCGCCGGCCCCGCGAGCGCCATGGCCTTCACGTAGGCCGGGCGGCTGGTGACGCGCTGCACGTAGGCCTGCGTGTTGGGCAGGTCCTCGATGCCGCGGCCGCCGAACAGTGGCAGCGAGGTCAGGGTGAACATCGACATGATGTCGGCGCAGGTGAACTCGGCGCCGCCCAGATAGGGCGCGTCGCCGAGGCGCTTCTCGAGATAACCGTAGTAGCCCGCTTCGCGGCGCGCGATGAGGCCGGCCACGCGTTCGGCTTCGGGTCCCGTGGCGGGGCCGGCGTTCAGACCCATGCGGCCGAGGAACAGACCCATGATGTTGTTGTTGAACTGCAGCCAGTAGAGGTAGTGCGGGTAGTCCGGCTGGTCGGGATGCACGGTGAGGCGTCCGCCGCCGTGACGGTGGCAGAGGTATTCGACGATGGCGGTCGACTCGGCCATCACGAGATCGCCGTCGGTGATGACCGGCGCGGTGGAGGCGGGGTGCAGCGCGAGGTAGTCGGCCGGCATGAGGCCGTTCTCCTGGCGGCGGTACCACTTCAGCTGGTAGGGCAGACCGAGTTCCTCGGCGAGCCAGACGATGCGGTCGGATTGCGACACGCCAAGGTGATGGATGATGAGCATGACTGGTCTCCGGCTAACGGCCTGTGGGGCCTGGGGATTGGTTCGATGATTCGCTGGATGCTCGGCCATTGTCGCGCAGTCGGGCGTCGCACTGAACGCACGCGCGCGGCGCGCCTCAGCCCAAGAGTCGGAAGCGCTCCAGGAACTCGCGTACGCAGCCGTCGCCGCCGCGGCGTTCCAGCACCACGTCGCAGATCGCCTTGACCCGCTCCATGGCGTCCGCCGGGCATGCGGCCACGCCCACCGCCTCCAGCACCGGCAGGTCGTTGATGTCATCGCCGATGTAGGCCACCTGGGCAAGCTCGAGGCCGAGTGTCGCGCACCAGCCGCCGAGCACCTCGAGCTTGGGTGCCTGGCCGACGTACACGTGTTGTACTTCCATCATCTTCGCGCGATGCACGATCGCGCCGTCCACCAGGCTGTGGCTGATGAGGCCGATCTCCAGGCCGCGGGCCACGGCCCGCTTCACGCCGAGTCCATCCTTGGCGTTGAACTTGCGGCACTGTTCGCCGGAGTCCAGCACGTAGATGCCGCCGTCGGTGAGGGTGCCGTCCACGTCGAGCGCGAGCAGACGGATGTCCTGTGTCGTGTTCGTCATGCGCGGGTCTGCAGTCCTCAGCGTCCGACCACGCGGTGGATGCAGGCGCAGATGTCGGCGAGCGCGCTGCCGGGGGTGAAGATCTCCCGCACGCCGAGCGCGCGCAGATGAGCGAAGTCGGCGTTGGGGATCACACCGCCGGCCAGCACCGGGATGTCTTCGCCACCGGCTTCGGCGAGCGCAGTGAAGAGATCTTCGAACACCACGTTGTGCGCGCCGGACAGAATGCTCACGCACACCAGGTCGACGTCCTCCTGCACGGCGGCGCCGGCGATGCGTCGCGGACTGACGCGCAGCCCGGTGTAGATCACCTCCATGCCGTCGTCGCGCAGCGCCTGGGCCAGCACCAGTGCGCCGCGATCGTGGCCGTCCAGGCCGGGCTTGGCCACCAGCACGCGCAGCGGCCGGCTCATGGCAGCACCCCGGCGTGGGCCTGGTGCTTGCCGAACACGCTGGCCATCGCGCCGCACATCTCGCCCAGGGTGGCGTAGGCCTTGGCGGCTTCGAGCAGCGGATACATGAGATTGCCATTGCCGTGGGCCTCGGCGGTGAGGCGTCCCAGGGCCAGCGCCACGCGTCCGTTATCGCGTTCGCGGCGCAGGCGTTGCAGGCGCGCGATCTGGGCGTCCACCATCGCCGCGGAGGGACGGTGCAGGCTGATGTCCGGCGCGGTCCCGTCCTGGAATCGGTTGACGCCGACCACTACCTGTTCGCCGTTCTCGATCTGGCGCTGCTGGGCGTAGGCCGAGCGCGCGATCTCGCCCTGGGCGCGGCCGTCCTCGATGGCGCGCAGCATGCCGCCCTCGGCCTCGATACGCGCGATCTGCGCGCCCACCTCGCGCTCGATCTCGTCGGTCAGGGCCTCGACATAGTAGGAGCCGCCCAGCGGATCGATGACATCACCGACGCCGCTCTCGTAGGCCAGCACCTGCTGGGTGCGCAGCGCGAGCAGCGCGGAATGCTCCGAGGGCAGGGCCAGCGCCTCGTCGTAGGCCGCGGCGTGAAAGGACTGCACGCCGCCGAGCACGGCCGCCAGGTTCTGCAGCGCGACACGCACGATGTTGTTCTCCGGCTGCTGCGCGGTCAGCGTGCTGCCGGCGGAACCGGCACCGGTGCGCCACATCCAGGACGCCGGATTGCGCGCGCCGAAACGTTCGCGCAGCAGCTTGGCCCACAGCCTGCGCGCTGCGCGGAACTTCGCCGCCTCGGGAAAGATCTCCGCCGAGGCCGTGAAGTTGAAGGCGATGCGCCGCGCGAAGTCGTCGATGTCCAGGCCGCGGGCGAGGCAGGCTTCGATGTAGGTGATGGCGTTCGCCAGCGCGAAGGCTACTTCCTGCACGCGCGTCGCGCCGGCCTCGCGCATGTGGTAGCCGCACACGTTCATGAAGTTCCAGCGCGGCAGGTGGCGGGTGCAGTACTCGATCACGTCGATGCACAGGCGCAGCGCCGGCCGCGGCGGGTAGATGTAGGCGCCGCGCGCGAGGTATTCCTTCAGGATGTCGTTCTGCGTGGTGCCGCTGATCCGTTCGAGCGGCAGTCCTTCCTTCTCCGCCGTTGCGACGTACAGCGCGAGCGCCACCGCCGCGGCGCCGTTCATGGTCAGCGAGGGGCTCGCCTGTTCCAGCGGCAGGCCGTGGAAGATCGTTTCCATGTCCTGAAGCGAATCGACCGCGACGCCGACCACGCCGACCTCGCCGCGGGCGTCGGGGTCGTCGGAATCGAGCCCGAGCTGGGTCGGCAGGTCGAAGGCCACCAGCAGGCCGCCCTGGCCGCGGTCGAGCAGGTAACGAAAGCGTTCATGGGTTTCCTCGGCCGAGCCGAAGCCGGCGTATTGCCGCATCGTCCACAGGCGGCCGGGGTACATGGTCGGCTGGATGCCGCGGGTATAGGGATACTCGCCGGGGAAGCCCAGTTGTTCCAGGTAGCCGCACCCATCGTCCTCACGCGGGGTGTGGAGCAGGGGCGCCGCGCCTTCCTGCGCGCGCCAGCCGGCCGGTGCGATGGTGGCCGGGCGCAGGCCCTTGTCGACCGCAGGCGCCAGCACGTCCTTCTCCCAACGTTGCCGCGCGGCCGCGACGCTGCCCTGGTCTTCGCTCATGGATTGCCTCCCCTGCCTTGGCGGCCGAAGCAATGCACGAAACACGCCGTGATGCCCGCGGTCGGCTGGTGGGGCAGGGCGGGGCGCTTCGTGGTGGCCGGCACCGGCCAGGTGGGCGATGTCGCAGCAGCCGGCGGCGCCCTGCGCGGTCCGGCACTGTCGCAGATCCGGGACAGATGTCGCGACGCATGTCGCGCCCCTGCGCCGCGCGCGGACCCTCAGCGCCAGATCCAGTCGCGCGCCAGCCCGTACTGGTTCAACTTGCGGTAGAGCGAACTGCGGCTGATGCCGAGCAGCGCCGCCGCGGCGCTGACATTGCCCTGGCAGTCGCGCATGGCGCGTTCCACCGCCGCCGCCTCGGCAGCCTTCAGGCCCTGGGCAGGCGCGGGCCGCGCGGCCTCGCTGGCGGGCGTCGTGCCCCGCAGTTTTGCCGGCAGATCCTCTACGCCGATGCGCGCCTCGGTTGCCAGCATCGCGGCGCTGCGGATCACGGCGTGCAGTTCGCGCAGGTTGCCCGGCCAGTCGTAGCCCTCGAGCACCGCCAGCGCCGCGGCGTCGAGATCGAGGTCGCGGCCGCTCTCGGCGCAGAAGTGGCGTGCCAGCAGCGCGATGTCGTCGCGCCGCGCGCGCAGCGGCGGCAGAACCAGCACCGCGCCGCTCAGGCGGTAGTAGAGATCGCGCCGCAGTACGCCTTCGTTCATGGCCTGCTCGGGGTCGCGGTTGGTGGCCGACATGATGCGCACGTTGATCGGGCGGGCGCGGTCGGCGCCTATCGGCACCACTTCACCGTCCTGGATCACGCGCAGCAGCGCCACCTGCAGCGCCGCGCTGGTCTCGGTCACCTCGTCGAGGAAAATCGTGCCGCCATCGGCCTGTTCGAACTTGCCCTGCTGTCCATGACGGTTGGCGCCGGTGAAGGCGCCCTTTTCATAACCGAAGAGTTCCGAGGCGATGAGTTCCTGCGGAATGGCGCCGCAGTTGACCGCGACGAACGGTCCGTCGGCGCGCTCGCTGGCGGCGTGGATGGCATGGGCAAGCAGTTCCTTGCCGGTGCCGGTCTCGCCGTGCAGCAAGAGCGGCAGCGGCGTGGGCGCGAGGCGTGCCGCCATGTCCAGGGTGTGCTTGAACACGGCGTTCTCACCGCGCAGGTGCACAAAGCGATAGCGCGTTCGCCAGGGGTTGGCGGCGCGCGCCGCGCGGCCGGCGGCCGGTACGGTGAACAGGGCACCGCGCACGCCGTCGGTCTCGATGGCGGTGTTCACCACGCGCTCGCTGGTGCGCGGTCGCAATTGGAAACCGTCGTCGTCGGCCGGCTGAGCGCCGAAGTCTTCCGCGAGGCGTGGCAGGTCCGCCAGGGCGACGCCGATGTGGGCCGCGTCCAGGCCATAACGCCGGGCCGCCGCGTCGTTGAACACGATCAGGCAGCCACGTCGATCCACGGCGAGGCAGGCGTCGTGGGCATGCTTGGCGGCCTGGCGCTGGAAACGCTCCAGCACGCGGGCGCGCAGCCGCCAGTCGCGTTCGGCGATGGCACGTTCGATGGCCTCGCCGGCGTGCAGCGCGAGATCGAGCACCGCCGGATGCAGCGCTTCGCGCAGACCTGAGATGTTGATCGCGCCGAGCACCGTCCGGGTCAGGGGATCGTGCAGCGGCACGGCCTGCGCGGCCCAGTCGTGCCAGCTCAGGCAGTAGTTCTCGCACCAGCCGGCGCGCACCGGCACCCCGTCGTGCAGGCAGGCGCCGAGCGCGGTGCAGCCCACCGCGGCTTCGCTCCAGTCGGCGCCGGGCACGATGTTGAGTTCGCGTGCCCGATCGAGAGCGACCGAGCCCTGGTGTACGCGCACCGCGCGCCCGCTGCGGTCGGCCACCATGACCACCTGGTGGGGCTCCACGAGCGCGGCGGCGAGCAGTTGGAAGGCGGGATCGAGCACCGCGTGCCAGGGCACGGAACTCCGCGGCGGCTCGCTCTCGGAGGTCGCGAGCGGCGCGCGACTCAAGCGCGGATCCACGCCGCAGGCGCGTGAGCGCAGCCAGGAAGCGCGTATCGCCGCGGGCAGTTCGTCGAGCGCGGCATCGTGGCCGCTGACGAACGCCTCCCACAGCCGTCGGGTGCCCCGTTCGTCGCTGTTCAGCCGGTCGTTGGCCATGCACCCTCCCGTGACGTCCAGACCTGGGTGACCGCCGTGCAGGCGATCCCCGGCGAACGAGTATAGGCCACTGCCCACCGCCGGCCAGCGGCGGCCATGGCACGCGCGTTGCACCTCGGTCAGCGGGGACACGTCGCTCACGGCGTGCCCCTCGGCCACTCGGGGGAGGAGAGCCATGCCTGACGCCAGTCTCGTCGTCGGCTTCGATGACGCGCTTGCCTCGCGACACGACCTGGTCGGCGGCAAGGCCGCCAATCTCGGACGCCTTAGCCAGGCCGGGTTCCCCGTGCCGCGCGGTTTCACCGTCGGTGTGGCGGCCCACCAGTTGTTCCACGGCAGCATCGCCGAGCAACTCGCGGCCCTGCTTGGCGATCTCGACTACGCCCACGCCGAGCGGCTCGAAACCCAGACCGCGGCGCTACGCGGGCTGATCCTCGGCAGTCCGGTCCCGCCGGCGCTGGCGGCCGCCATCAGCGAGGCCTACGCCGGCCTGGCCGCCGACGGCGCGCCGCTGGTGGCGGTGCGCTCCTCCGGTACCGCCGAGGATCTCGCCGAGGCCTCCTTCGCCGGGCTGCACGACACCTTTCTCGACGTGCAGGGCGCCGACGCCGTACTGGCCGCGGTGAAACGCTGCTGGGCCTCGCTGTGGACGGCGCGTGCGGTTCACTACCGTCACCAGCGCGGTTTCGACCACGCCGACGCCCGTCTCGCGGTGGTGGTGCAGCGCATGGTGGCCGCCGAGATGGCGGGCGTGCTGTTCACCGCCAATCCGCTCAACCTGCGCACCGACGAGTTCGTGATCAATGCGAGCTGGGGACTTGGTGAGGCCGTGGTAGCAGGCATCGTCACCCCCGACGAGTTCGTGGTGGCGCGCGACAGCCTGGCGATCAAGCGGCATACGCTCGGCAGCAAGGAACTGCAGATCATCAAGCATCCCGACCAGCCCGGCACGCTGCGCGAAGCCGTGCTGCCGGCCCGCCGCGACAGTTTCTGTCTCGGCGAGGCCCAGGTCGCCGAACTCGCTGCGCTGGGCAAGCGGGTGATGGCGCACTACGACGGTCTGCCGCAGGACATCGAGTGGGCCTGGGCCGAGGGCCGCTTCCACCTGCTGCAGGCGCGGCCGGTGACCGGCGCGGAATTCACCTGGGACGAGGACATCAACGCCACCATCCCCGCGCATCACGACGAGCACACGGTGTGGACCAGCACCTGGGCGGATGACTTTCTCACCGGTGGCGTGACACCGCTCTACTACTCGGTGCGCGTGGGTGGCGAGTTCCAGCGCACCCACGATCACACCAACCGCGTGTACGGCTTTCCCCAGCTCGAAGGCGAGCTGATCTTCAAGTACCACCGCGCCACGGCGTACTTCAACTGCGACGTCGAACGCGAGTGGAACATCGTTTCCCTGCCTTCGCGGCTGCGCAACCTCGACTACGTGCCACACACCTGGGACGAGGCTCTGCGCGCCGCGCCTTTCAATGGGCTGCGCTTTCTGAAGATGATGGTGCGCATGCACTGGCTCGCGCCGCAGACCGGCGTGCTGCACTGGCTGTCGGACAAGCCGGGCGGGGTCTATCACTACCTGAAACATCGCGTGGCGGAAGCCAACGGTCCCACGCCCGAGGCCCTGCGCGCGCTTACCGACGTGGAACTCGAAGCGCAGATCGCCCGCACGCGGCAACTCGCCGACGAGTGGTGCCTGACGCTGTGGGCGGGCTTCAACTTCTGGGCGGTCGGCGCCATGGGCCTGCTCGCGGTGCTGGTCGAGCGCTGGTACGACGGCGCCAACCGCGCGGTATACCAGGATCTCATCAGCGGCATGCCCAACACCCTGATGATGATCGAGAGCCGCGCGCAGTGGCGCCTCGCCCAGCGCGTGCGCAACTCGCCGGTGCTGCGCGCCCTGCTGGCGGAGCACGAGGGCGCGGCGTTCTTCGCCGCGCTGCCGGCGCACGAGGACGGGCGCGCCTTCCTCGTCGAGTACGACGCCTTCCTGCGCGAACACGGCCATCGCGGTCACCAGGACCGCGACTACTACTACAAGCGGCGCGTCGAGGATCCGGGCATCGACTACCGCATGCTGCGCGCCTACCTGCTGAGCGACGACACCACCACGCCCGAGCAGACCGAGCAGCGCCTGATCGCCGCGCGCGAGAAGGCCACCCGCGAAGTGCTGGACAACATTCGCGCCAAACCCTTCGGTGCGCTCAAGGCGCGGCTCTTCAGCGCGCTGCTCGGCTACGTGCACAAGTTCCTGGTGCAGCGTGACGACGAGCGCCACTACTACGATCGCATCACCTACCAGACCAAGAAGGTCTACGCCGAACTCGGCCGCCGCATGCATGTGCGCGGCCTGCTGGACGGGCCTGAGGACTTCTTCTTCCTCGCCGAGGGCGAACTGCGCGAGGTGCTGGCAGGGCGCGACTCGCGGCCGCTGACCCAGGCCAAGATCGCCGCGCGCCGCCGCGTGTTCGAGCGCCGCAACCGGCGCGAGGAACACACCCCGCCCTACCTGGTGGGCGGCGAGGCGCTGGACATCAAGGCACGCACCGAGATGCACGTGGTGGACGATGCGACGGGCGAGGGCCTGCGCGGCCTCGGCACCGCGGTTGGGCGTACCACCGGCATCGCGCGGGTGGTGCCGAACATCGACGACATCGGGCGCGTGCAGAAGGGCGACATCCTCGTCACCAACAGCACCGATCCGGGCTGGGCGCCGGTGTTCGCCATCATCGGCGGGCTGGTGCTCGAGACCGGCGGCCTGCTGGCCCACGGCGCCTGCCTGTCCCGCGAGTACGGCCTGCCGTCGGTGCTGCTGCGCCACGCCATGCGGCGCATCGAGGACGGGGCCCTGATCACCATCGACGGCGCGAGCGGCTTGGTCACCATCGAGCCGTCACCGACGGTCGCGGTCGCGGCGTCGGCCACGGACGACGCCGCGGCGTGGCAGGCCGCCGGCGCCACGCCATGACAACCACCGGCCGGAAGGGGAGAGCAGCGTGATCATTCGATTCGACGACACACGGGCGCAGGACATCCTCGCCGTGGGCGGCAAGGCCCGCAGCCTGGCCGCGCTGACCAGCGCCGGCTTCCAGGTGCCGCCGGGCTTCATCGTGTCCACCGACGCGCAGAGCGCGTTCTTCGCCGCCCATGGGCTGGACGCCAAGATTGCCGGCCTGCTGGCCGGCCTCGACTACGACGATGTCGCGCGCCTCGAGACCGTCACCGCCGAGATCCGCGCGCTGATCGAAGCCAAGCCGCTGCCCGCCGAGCTCGCCGCCGCGATCACCGCCAGCTACGCGCAATGGGACGCAGACTGTCACGTCGCGGTGCGTTCCTCCGGCACCGCCGAGGATCTCGCCGAGGCGTCCTTTGCCGGCCTGCACGACACCTATCTCGACGTGCGCGGCAGCGACGCCGTCCTGCTCGCGGTGCGCCGCTGCTGGGCCTCGATGTGGACCGCGCGTGCCACTGCCTACCGTCAGCGCGGCGGCTTCAATCACGCCTCCGCGCGCATCGCGGTGGTGGTGCAGCGGATGATCGCCGCGGAGGTGGCGGGGGTGATGTTCACCGCCAACCCGCTCAACCTGCGCACCGACGAGATCGTGCTGAACGCGAACTGGGGCCTGGGGGAGGGCGTGGTATCGGGCATCCTCACGCCCGACACCTTTGTGGTCGCCATCGACGACCTCGCCATCCGCCGCCAGACCCTGGGCGACAAGGCCGTGCAGGTGGTGCGCGCGGCGAGCGGCGTCGGCACCGAGACCCGTGACACGCCGCACGCGCTGCGCGACATTCCCTGTCTTGCGCCAGACAAGGTTCGCGCGCTGGCGGCGCTGGGCCGCGAGGTGATGGAGCACTGCGAAGGCTTGCCCCAGGACATCGAGTGGGCCTTCGCGGGCGGTGAGCTCTACGTGCTGCAGGCCCGCCCCATCACCGGCGTGGAGTTCACCTGGGACGAGGACGTCGACGCCTGGCATGGCGCGCCCGAACAGCCCGACACGGTGTGGACCCACACCTGGGCGGAGCAGTTTCTGACAGGCGGCGTGACGCCGCTGTTCTCTTCGCTGTGGGCCTGGGCCTGCGAGGAGAACTGGACGTATTTCTCCAAGCTTTACGGCTTCGAGGAACTGACCAACGTGCGGTGGTTCAAGTACCGGCGCGCCACCTGGTACTTCAACTGCGACGCCGAGAAGATCTGGCAGAAAGGCCAGTGGCCGGCCGCGCTGCGTGACCTGACCAACATCCCGCCCGCGTGGCAGGAGGAATTCGCGCGGGACGAGACCAGCCTGCTGGAGGTCGGACGCCTGTTCCTGCGCCTGCACATCGCCGAACCCAAGCACGGCCTGTTCGGCTGGTTCCGCAACACCTATTCATGGATCGACGGCAAGATCCCGCTGGCCAAGGGCCCGACCGTGGCCGAGTTGCAGAAGCTCTCCGACCGCGCGCTGCGTAAGCAGTGCGAGCACAGCGTGAAGATCATCTCTGACTTCTTCGAGACCCTGTGGCCGGGCTTCTCGTGGATTGCGCCCGCCTGCTTCGGCATGCTGAACAGCCTGCTCGGCAAGTGGTACGACGGCGACGCCGCGAGCGTGTTCCAGGATCTGATCGCCGGTATCCCCGATACCGCGCTGGTGCACGAGACCGAGGACCTGTGGCGCCTGGTGGACGCGGTCAAGGCTTCGCCCAAGGTGCAAGCCTGCCTGAACGCCCATGAGGACGCCTCCTTCTTCCGCGCGCTCGAAGGCTTCGAGGAAGGTCGCGCCTTTCTCGTGCAGTACGCGCGCTACGTCGAGGCCCACGGTCATCGCGGCCATCCCGATCGCGACATCTACTACAAGCGCCGCGCCGAGGACTCCACCGTGGATTTCCTCGCCCTGCGCAGCCTGCAGCACGCCGACGACTCGAGTCGCCCGGAGCAGGTGGAGGCGCGGCTGGTGGCGCGGCGTACCGCCGCCACCGAGGCGGTCGTGCAGTGCCTGCTGAAGCAGCCTTTCGGCGGCCTCAAGACCGAGGTGTTCAAGGCCGTGCTGGGCTACACGCTGCGCTTCATGAAGTTCCGCGACGATGAACGCTACTTCCTCGACCGCATGACCCTGCAGATGAAGCGCTCCTTCGCCGAACTCGGCCGTCGCCTGCATCAACGCGGCATCCTGGACGGCCCCGAGGACTTCTTTTTCCTGGCCCGCCACGAGCTCTACGAGGTGGCGGACCGCCGCACGGCCGGCAAGCTGGTGCGTGCCAAGATCGCCGGCCGGCGCGCGGTGTTCGAGCGCCGCAACGCGCGTCTGGAACACACCGCCACCTATATCCAGGGCGACACCGTGCTGCCGCTCGAACATCGTAATGGCATCGCGCCGCCCGACGACGGCGCCCTGCGCGGCCTCGGCACCAGCCGCGGCGAAGTGACCGGCCGCGCGCGGGTGGTGCGCTCGATGCACGAGATCGGCCGCGTGCAGAAGGACGACATCCTGGTGTGCAACAGCACCGATCCCGGCTGGATGCCGGTGTTCCCGATGATCAAGGGCCTGGTGCTGGAGACCGGCGGCATGCTCGCCCACGGCGCCTGCCTGTCGCGCGAGTACGGTCTGCCGGCGGTGCAGTTGCGCAACGCCATCGCACTCATCGAAGACGGTGCGGAGATCCGCATCAACGGCGACAGCGGCGCCATTCGCGTGATCAAGGAGGCCGCGGCAGCGGTGGCATGATGAGAGCACACGAATCCCTGCCGTTTCCCCTGGCCGGCATGAGGGTGCTGGACCTGACGCGCGCCCTGTCCGGCCCGTTCGCCACCCGCATCCTGTCGGATCTCGGCGCCGACGTGATCAAGGTCGAGCCGCCGGACGGCGACATGACCCGTGCCTATGGCAGCCGCATCGGCGGGCTGGCCAGCCACTTCACCCAGCACAACGCCGGCAAGCGCGACATCTGCATCGACATGAAGGCCGCGGGCGCGGTCGAGCTGGTGCTGGCCCTGGCCGAGGTGGCCGACATCGTGGTGGAGAATTTCCGGCCGGGCGTGATGGCCCGCTTCGGTCTCGACTGGGCCACCCTGCACGCGCGCAATCCGCGCATGTGCATGTTGTCCATCTCGGGCTTCGGCCAGGAGGGACCGGAACGCGAGCGCGCCGCCTACGCGCCGGTGCTGCACGCCGAGTGCGGCCTCATCGATCGTTTCGCGGAGCTCGGCAAGCATCACGCGGTGGACTTTCCGGCCTCGAGCGCCGACACCACCGCGGCGGTGCACGGCGTGATCGGCCTGCTCGCGGCGCTGCTGATGGCGGCGCGCACGGGGCAGGGACAGCACATCGATCTCGCCATGATCAACACGCAGTTCTATCACGACGACTTCCTGTCCATGGTGTTGTCCGGGGACACGCCGCCGGCCGGCAGCGGTGAGGTGTGGACCGTGGCCGGCGGCCGCATGGTGGTGGCGACGACCTTTTCCTACCTGTGGAAGAAGGTGTCGCGTCACGGCGGTCTTGCCGATCCCGGCGACGAGGACGGGCGCCGTGCGGCGCTGGCCGCGTACTTCGCGAGCTTTCCGAGCTGGGAGGCGGTGACCGCCATGCTCGATTCGCTCAACCTCGCCTGGGGGCGGGTGCGGCCGTGGCGCGAGGCGGTACACACCAATCCGAGCGTCGGACCGCGGGAAGTCATCACGCAGATCGACGATCGCGTCGGCGGCACGCGACCCACCACCCAGGCGCCCTACCACTTCAGTGCCGCGCGCGCCGGTGTGCGTGGCCCAGCGCCCTATCGCGGCGAGCACAACGCCGAGATCCTGCGCGACTGGCTGGGCTACGACGCCGATCGCATCGCGACCCTGCACGTGACCGGCGTGCTGTCGGCGCAGGAGGACGCGCAGCCATGAACCGTCCCGCACTTTCGACCACGATTGACGCATGCCCGGAGCCACGCACATGAGTACCTACGACATCCTGATCAAGAACGGCACTGTGGTCGACGGCACGGGCGCGCCGGCGCGCCACGGCGACGTGGCCATCAGCGACGGTCACATCGTCGAGGTGGGCCAGGTGTCCGGCAGCGCCGCGCGCGTGATCGACGCGGCGGGCAGGCTCGTGACTCCCGGCTTCGTCGACATCCACAGCCATCTCGACGCGCAGTTCGCCTGGGATCCCATCGGCAGTTCGTCCTGCTGGCACGGCGTGACCTCGGTGGTGGTGGGCAACTGTGGCGTGACCTTCGCGCCGGTGCGACCGGACGATCACGCCAAGCTCGCCAAGCTCATGGAATCGGTGGAGGACATTCCGGCCAAGGCCATCATGTCCGGCCTGAAATGGAACTGGCAGACCTATGGCGAGTACTACGACGCGCTGGACGCGAGCCCCAAGGGCATCAATGTGGGCGGCATGGTCGGCCACTGCGCGCTGCGCTACTACGCCATGGGCGATCGCTGTCTCGACAGCAAGAACCATCCGACGGACGACGAACTGGCGTTGATGGTCGCCGCGGTCGATGAAGCGCTGGCCGCGGGCGCGCTCGGCGTCTCGTCGTCACGCATCCTCGGCCACCGCACGCCGGAAGGTCAGCCGGTGCCTGGCACCTTCGCCGAGAAGCGTGAACTCTTCGCGCTGGCCTATCCACTGGGCGTCCGCGGCCGTGGGCTGTTCGAACTGGTGCCGCGCTTCGAGACCGACGATCCCGCCAACTGGGCAAAGTCGCAGCGCGAGATCGACTGGATGGCGGAGATGTCGCGCGTCACCGGCAGGCCGGTGACCTATTCCTTCTTCCAGTTTCCCCATCTGCCCACCCAGTACCGCGCGGTCCTGGAAATGACCCGGCGCTGCAACGCGGCCGGCGCCAACGTCCGGCCGCAGACCACCGCGCGCGGCATCGGCGTGCTGTTCGGGCCGCAGCTCCGCAGTCCCTTCGATCGCAACCCGGCGTGGCGCGCGATGCGCAAGCTGACGGTGGCGGAGAAACTCGCGGTCTACGCCGATCCGGTTCGGCGCGCGGAGCTGGTGCGCGAGGCGAACGAGAACGGCCCCTTCGCCGACGAACTGGAGCGCCTGTACGTGCTGGAAGGGCCGGACCCTGACTACACCCCCGACCGGGCGCGCTCGCTGCCCGCGCTCGCCGCCGCGCGCGGCGTGAGCCTCGCCGACGTGTATATCGATGTCATGCTCGCGTCCGAGGGCACGGCCTTCATCAACCATCCCCATCTGAACCCGACCTTCGAGGCGGTGGAGGAGATGCTGAGCGATCCCATGGTGGTGCTGGGGCTCGCCGATTCCGGCGCGCATGTCGGTCAGATCATGGACGCCAGCCAGCCGACCTGGCTCATGAGCTACTGGGTGCGCAAGCGCGGACTGTTCGGCATCGAGGAGGCGATCCGTCGCCTGACCTCGGACACCGCCAGTCTGTTCGGCATCTCCGATCGCGGCCGCCTCGCGCCCGGCGCGCGCGCCGACGTCAACATCATCGATTTCGATCGACTGCGCCTGCACATGCCGGATTTCATCCACGACTTCCCCGCCGGCGCCGGCCGCCTGATACAGAAGGCCGACGGCTACGATTACACCCTGGTCAACGGCCAGGTGTTCATGGAGGGAGGCGAGCACACGGGCGCGCTGGTCGGTGAACTGCTGCGCAGTGGTGTCGACCTGCGCGCTCGAGCGTGACCTCTTGAGCCCTCGCGCTGTCGCCACGCGCCGCAACGGCGCTCACAAGCTGCCAATGACCTCCATGAGCGTGCCGATCGGCACTGGTTTCACCAGGTGCTCGTCGAACCCTGCCTCGGCGGTCTTGCGCTGGTCCGCCTCCTGGCCCCAGCCCGTGACCGCCACGACTCGCACCTGACCGCCGAGCGGCAGGGCGCGGATGCGCCTGCACACTTCGTGGCCGGACATGCCGGGCATGCCCAGGTCGAGCAGGACGAGTTCAGGCTGCCACTCGGTCAGCACGCGCAGGGCCGCCTCGCCGGCATAGACGGTGCGCGGCTCGTGGCCCAGTTCTGCGAGCAGAAAGGCGAGCATGTCCGCGGCGTCCTGGTTGTCATCGACGACCAGCACGCGACGGCCGCGCTGGACCATGGCCACGTCGGCCTGCCCTTCGCCCGGCACGAGGGAAGTCGTGCTTTGCCAGGTCACGGGCAGTGTGACGGTGAACACGCTGCCCTGGTCGGCGCCGGAGCGGGTCAATTCCAATGTGCCGCCGTGGCGTTCGACAATGTCGCGCGCCAGGGTCAGCCCGATACCGAGACCTTGGGCGGACGGCAGCCGCGCGTCGCGCACCTGCCCGAACAGTTCGAAGATATGCGCCGACCATTCCGGCGCGACGCCGATGCCGGAGTCGCTCACCTCCACTGCGCACCGATCAGCTTCAGCGCGGATGGTGATGCTTATGTCGCCACCCGGCTCGGTGAACGTGGCGGCATTGTTCAGCAGGTTGCCGAATACCTGTGCGAGGCGCGCGGTGTCGCCATCGACCATCAGGCGCGGGTCCGCCTCCTGCACCGTGAACCGATGCCCCCGGCTGGCGATCTCCGGGCCGGCGGACTCGGCGGCCGCGCGGATCACCTCGCGCAGCGCCACCGGCTTGCGGTGCAGCTCCGCGACGCCGCGCGAGAAACGAGAGATGTCCAGCAGATCGTCGAGCAGGCGGCTCATCTGCTGGACCTGGCGCTCGATGACTGCCCCACAGCGGCGCAGCACCGGGTCATCGCCCGCCCGCGCACGTACGATGTCATTGGACGCCCGCAGAGGCGCCAACGGGTTGCGCAGCTCGTGGGCGAGCATCGCCAGGTGTTGGTCCTTGCGCTGGCTGCTCTCCACCAGTTGTCGTTCCCATTCCTTGCGGTCGGTGATGTCCGTGTTGCTTTCCAGCACGAATCCCGGACCGAAGGGATCGGCGGCGTGGAGCACCCAGCGCGACAGGGTCACCACAGGGTGGCCGTCCCGACGCGTGTGCTCGAGTTCGCCCTGCCACTCGCCCTCTCGTTCGAGCTGGCGGCGGATGTAGTCGAGTGGGTCGGTGAAACGCGTCCGGAGCAATTCGTGGGAACGTTGGCCGACTGCCTCTTCCCGCCGATAGCCATAGAGTTCCTCGGCACCGCGGTTCCAGAACAGGATTCGATCGTCAGGGCCACGCGTCAGGATGGCGTCGCGGCTCAGATCGAGCAGGCGCGCCTGATTTGCCACGTGGGTCTCTGCCAGCTTGCGCGCGGTGATGTCGGTGGCCATGTAGGAGAAGCGCATGCGCCCGGCGGGGCCGCGGTGTACCGGTACGACGACGCACGACAGCCATACAGACTCGTCGTCACGCAGGTGCTCGTATTCGAAGTGCACGGGGCGGCCGGCGCGCTCGCATTCGCGGTAGCGAGCGACCCACAGGCGTTCAATGTCGGTCGAAGCGCCGAGTTCGCGCGCCGAAAGACCGGCTGTGCCGCCGATCGGCGCGCCGAGGAAGCGAGCCGTGGCCGGGCTGTCGTACACGTGCAGGATTTGGCTGTCGTCATCGGCGATTTCCACCAGGCCGAGCAGCAAGGGCGAGGTATCGAAGATGCTGCGCAGCGCATGCTCGCTCGCCGCCAGTCGCGTTTCGGTCTCCTTGCGGGCGGTGATGTCCTGCGAGAGACCGATGAGGCGCAACGGGCGCCGATCCGCATCGAACTCGACCTGCCCCGTCTCGGCCAGCCAGGACACCGCGCCGTCCTCGCGCAGCAGGCGGTACTCGGATGTGTAGCGCCCCTGCGGGTGGTCGAAGGCCGCCCGGACGTTCCGTTCGAAGACCTCGCGATCGGCCGGATGCACGGCCTGCCGCACCGCCGCAAAGGTGGTGAGCATTTCGTTTGACGTCGGCCACAGCGTGGGGTCGGTCGAGTAGAGGCGCCGCACTTCGTCCCGCGCGACGTCCCACTCGAAGGCGATCGCGTAGGACGATTCGAGTGCCAGCTGCAGACGTAGCGCGGCGTCGCGGGACCAGTCGTCGTGCGGTCGCGAGGCTTCATCGCTCGGCGTCTGCTGTGCGGTCATCAGGAGGAGATCTCCAGTTCGCGTGGGCGGTCGCGTGCTGTACCCGCGGCCGCCACCGAGCGCCGCGACCCCATCTGCCGTCGCCCGCTCCTGCAGTCGCCGACGGGGCTGCGATGCCAGCGACGGGGACCTCGAGGCATTCTGGCACACTGGCCCACGGCGGACCCGCCGGCCAGGTCGCAATAACTGCTGGTTCGGTGAGCGGTTGAGCGGCCGCGGGAGTTCGTGATCTGACGGCGACGCACGCCGCTTGTCCGCCAACTCTCCGGGCCAGCGGGCCGACAACCGCCGCGGTCAGTGAAGTACGATACTCTCGCGGCCGCTACCGACACGGCGGTGTATGGCAACGCAGAGGGACGCAATGGGCTATATCGTGGAGTCTCTGTCGGATGGCGAAGAGGTCGTCACCCTGTTTCACGTCCACTGGGTGTCCTACCTGTGGCCGATGTTCTATTCCACTCTCACCCTCGGTCTGCTGTTTCCCTTCGCGCTGTACGAGATCCTGAGCCTGCGTTTCATGGAGCAGGGGCTGACCAACAAGCGGGTGATCTTCAAGCGCGGCATCATCAGCCGGCGCACAGACGAGATGAAGCTGCGTTCGATCGAGACGGTGGAGATCGAGCAGGGCGTGTTCGGCCGCCTGCTCGACTACGGTACGGTGGTCGTCACCGGCCGCGGCATCAGCGACGTGGTGCTGAAGAACGTGGACGACCCGATGCTGGTCAAGCGCAGGATCGAGAGCGTCAGCAATCCGGTGGATTGAGCGCCGTCGCTCCCGCGGGGACAGACCCCGCACGGGGTCTGTCCCTTCTCATCCTTGCCTCAGGTGCTCTGACCCACGCGGTTCAGCCGCAGCAGCTGCCCCGGCGTCCTGCCGGTGCATTCACCATCGCGGAACGTGACCTCGCCGTTGACCAGGGTCCAGCGATAGCCTTCCGCGCGCTGCACGCGCCGCCACTCGTTGGCCGGGAAGTCGTGGGCGATCTCGTAGTCCACTTCCGGCACGCGCTTCAGCTTGTCGAAGTCGTAGATCACGATATCGGCAGGCGCGCCCTCGCGCAGGAAGCCGCGGTCGGTGAAGCCCGCGGCCTGGGCCGGGAGATAGCTCAGGCGGTAGTGGGCCTGCTCCAGGGTCAGCTGGCCCGTGTCGCGCACGAGCCAGGTGAGCATCTCGGTGGTGAACGAGCCGCCGGTGAAGAAGCGCGTGTGCGCGCCGCCGTCCGACACGCCGGGAATGATGTGCTGGTTGCGCACCAGTTCGCCAACCTTCTTCGGATCGCAGCTCGCGATGTCCGCGGTCTTGTACAGCACCTTCAGATCGCCAGCCAGGCCGATATCGAGCATCGCCTCGATGTGATGCTTGCCCTCGCTCTTGGCGATTTCGCCGAGCGCGCGACCGTGGTACTTGGCGAGTTCCGGGTGACCGGGTGTCGCTTCGATGACGATGCCTTCGATGGGGCCGCCGACGCCGGTCGTGACCAGCATGTCCTCCTCGGCGATCATCTGCCGGCGGATCGCCGGATCGGCGAGCTTGACCTTCTTCTCCTCCGTGGTGCCGGTGGTGGCGCGGCTCCAGGCCGGGCTCGAATCGTAGAGGTTCCAGTCCTCCAGGCTGAACACGAAGGGCGCGCGCACCGTCACGGCCTGGCCGTAGACCCTGAGCCCGCGCTCGAAGCAGGAGTCGATCCACTTCATGGTCTCGGTGTGCACGTTCTCGTGCCCGGGCTCGTCGGAGGCGAGCAGGGCGTTGAACAGGATCGGCCTGCCGGTGCGCCGCGCGATCTCCTCGATGAAGAGCCGGTCCTCGTCGCTGCGCACGTTGACCGCGTCGGCATTCTTCGCGTTCAACAGCTGGATGAAGCCTTCACCGCGCTGGCCGACCATGTCGGCGAAGGCCAGCAGGGTCTCGTCCGGCACGACGTCGGTCGGCATCGGCGTGCCGTCGAAGTCGGCCTGGATGGAGTTCTGACCGAAGCGCTGGAAGCTGAAGCCCATCATGCCGGCATCCATCGCCTCGCTGATGAGCCGGTTCATCTCGCCGATCTCGTCCTTGGTCGCCTGGCGGCCGGCTTTCGCGCCTTCGAGGCCCAGCACGTAGACCAGCAGCGGATTCAGCGGCACGTAGCTCAGCAGGTTCACGCCCTTCGGCAGCTTGTCGAGATGGTCCATCCACTCCGGCAGCGATTCCCATTCCCAGTCGAGGCCCATGCCTTCGACCATGGTGTCGTAGGGGATCTGCTCGGTGCGCACCATCATCTGCAGCAGGCGCTCGCGGTTCTCCTTGCGCGCCGGCGCGAAGCCGAAGCCGCAGTTGCCGATCGCGACCGAGGTCACGCCGTGCCAGCCGGAGATGGTGCAGTAGGGATCCCAGTGGATCTGGGCGTCGTAGTGAGTATGCAGATCGACGAAGCCGGGCGCGACGATGAGTCCCTCGGCGTCGATCACCTGTTTGGCGTCGCTGGTGGCGATGCGGCCGATCTTCGCGACCTTGCCGTCCTTGATCGCGAGATCGCCCTTGAAGCGTGGCAGACCGGTGCCATCGATGATGGTGCCGTTCTTGATCACTGTGTCGTACTTGGACATGCGCAACATCTCCCCTCGTGGTCATGCGCGCGTCTGACGCCGGCCGCGGCCGGGATGTCCGTACGCGCGCGCAGCGGTTGATCGGACAACTCCCCATCCACACGTATAGACCACCGCAACGGCGGGATCACGGTGGAGGGCGCACGAACTTCGTCAGCGCGCGGTCCGCGCCGCGCACCGGTTAGGTGGCGCCTGCGCCGAAAGGCGTAGGGCCGGGTCGCGGCATCGATTGAGAGGGGGACGAGGAACGCCGCGCGCGCCGCTTTCCCTGCGGGGCCGGGGTCAGAAGTGCGTCTGCGACCCGCGCGGGCCACCTCACCTTTCGGTGTGCTTCGAGTGCAGTAGCTTCATCGACGTAGGCGCGCGCCGCCGCGCGACTCAGCCCTCGGCGGGGCGTCGCGCCGGCTCGAACTTGCGCAGGTACTTGTTCAGGCTCGCCAGCAGTTCCAGGCCGCCCTGACCGGAGATCAGGCGTTCGGCGAGCGTCTGGAGCTTCTCCTGGTGCGAGCGCGCCGCGTAGCGCAGCACCTCGAACGCTTCGCCGTCGTTCAGACCGAAGCGCTCCATGACGATACCGACCGCGATGCTGACGGCCTTCTTGTCCTCGAAGTCGCCCGACAGTTTCTCCACCGAGCGCATGAGCTTGCTGATCTCGGTCGCGCGGGTCAGCGCGGTCGCGACCGCGGCGGTGAGCTGTTCGATGGCCACCGGCTTGACGAGATAGGTGATCGCGCCGCTCTTGGCCGCGCGCTCGATGGACTCGTCGCCGAGCTGGCCGGTCAGGTGGATGAAGGGAATGCCATGCTCGCTCGCCAACGCCTGGCCGAGTTCGATGCCGTCACCGTCCGGCAGACCGATGTCGACGATAGCGAGGTCGGCGTGCTGCTGCGCGACCAGCTCGCGCGCGGCCTGCGCGGACTCGGCGCCGAGCGGCGTGTAGCCGCTGACCTTCAGGGCTTGCACCAGGAAGCGCAGCAGGCCGGGGTCGTCCTCGACCACGAGTATGGTTTGGCTCTTGCCGCTGTCCTGCTTCATGACGCGCGTACTTCCCCTGGCCTGGGGCCCGGCGCCCTGGTATGGACTCGTCGGCGCTGAGCGTGACCAGCCTAGAGCGGCCGCCAGGCCGGAAACTTTCGCGTTCCCTGCGCATTGCGCGGTGTTGGTTCCGGTCACCGCTGTGTGCGCGATCAGCCTTGCAGCGACCGCCCCGAAATCATGACTCGCCGCGCGCTGTCAATCAAGATTGTGAACTACCCGACAGCTTGACCGGCGTCGATTGCGCCTGCCGCCCGGCTGCCAACGGCAGGTCCAGCCAGAAACTGCAGCCGACGCCTGGCTCACCCTGCGCGCCGAGAACGCCGCCCATGGCTTCGGCGAGCTGGCGACTGAGCGCGAGACCGAGACCCATGCCCTCGACGCTGATGCGTTCGGCATCGAGCCGCTGGAACGGCACGAACAGCTTGCCGATCTGCTCGGCCGACAGGCCCGGGCCGTTGTCGTTGACTGTGATGCGCAGGAAGCCGGGCCGCTCGCCCGCTGCCAGGGTCATGTCCACGCGTCCGCGCGGCGCGTTGTACTTCACCGCGTTGCCGAGCAGGTTCAGCACGATCTGCCGCACCCGTGTGCGGTCGGCCAGCACCGGCGCCTGGCTGCCGCCGCGGTAGCGCATGCTGATCTGACGATGGCGCGCCTCGTTCTGCATCATCGACACGCATTCGGCGCACACCTCGTGCAGGTCGAAGCGCGCCAGCGTCACCCGCAGCTTGCCCATCTCGATGCGTGTCAGGTCGAGCATCTCGTCGACGATGTCGAGCAAGTGGCGACCGGCCTTCAGGATCTCGTCGACGTTCTCCGCCTGCTCGGCGGCGAGCGGATGGCGCTTGTCGTAGTGCAACAGTTGGCTGAATCCCAGGATCGCGTTCAACGGCGTGCGCAGCTCATGGCTCATCTTCGACAGGAACTCGGACTTGCTGCGGTTGGCGCTCTCGGCCTCTTCCTTCAGGCGCTGCAGCTCCGCCAGGCGACGCTGGTCGGTGATGTCCTCGGCCAGGCCCGCAATGCGCACCAGGGCGCCCCGTTCGTCCTCGATGGGAAACGCCCGGCAGCGTAGCCAGCGCACCTCGCCGTTGCCGCGAACGAGGCGGAACTCGGCACTGCCGTGGCCGCACTCCAGTGCGCGGTGCAACTCCTCACGCAGGCGGTCCTTGTCATCGTCGTGAACGCGCCGGAACCATGAGCCCCAGTCATCCTGCAGCGCTTCGCGCGGCATGTCCCAGGTGCGCTCGAACGCCGGGCTCAGGTATACCAGCTGGCCGGTGCCGGCGTTCATCAGCCAGAACACCTGGTCGACGTTGTCGGTGATCTGGCGCAGGCGGAGCTCGTTCTCGCGCAGCTGCAGCTCGGCCTGCTTGCGCGCGGTGATGTCCTGGCCGATGCCGACCAGGCGGCGCGCCACACCGTGGTCGTCGCGTTCGATGCTGCCCTGCTGGTGCACGTGGCGCACCTTGCCGCTCGGCAGCACGATGCGATGGTCGAAGTCGTACACATCCTGGTCCATCAGCGCTTCGTTCAAGAGCCGCAGCAGGCCCGCGCGCTCGTCGGGATGCACGCGCGCCACGAAGTCCTCCAGGCGGCCCGTGTCCTGCGTGGCCGGCAGGTCGAAGATCCGACGAATCTGCTGCGACCACAGCATGCTGTGGGTGGCGAGATCCAGCTCCCAGAAGCCGAGATTGCCGACCAACTGCGCGCGTTCCAGGCGCTGCGCGTAGTCGACCAGCTCGGCGTGGCGCTGGCGACTCTCGGTCACGTCGGAGGCGACGCCGGCGATGGCCAGCGGCCGACCCTGCGCGTCGCGCACCGAGCGTCCCTTGTCGTGGATCCAGCGCACCTCGCCGTCGGGGCGCAGGATGCGGTACTCGGTGTCGAGCACCGCGCCGTTCAGCATCGCCGCGAACTCGAGTGACATGCGTTCGCGGTCGTCGGGGTGGATGTGTTCGAGCCAGCCCACCGCATCGCTGCGCGCGGTCCCGGACGGCCGACCGAAGATCTGCTCGAAGCCCGGGCTCACGTAGAACGGCGTCTCGCCATCCAGGCTCAACAGCCAGAACGCATCGCTGATGGTCTCGGTGATCTGGCGCAGGCGCATCTCGCTCTGGCGCAGGGCCTGCGCCGCCTGGTGGCGCTCGGTGATGTCGCGCACCACGCCGGTGAAGCGCAGCGGCCGGCCGGCGGCGTCGCGCTCGACCGTCGCCTGGGACTGCAGGTAGAGCATGCGGCCGCTGGCGGTGAAGGCGCGCAGTTCGATGTCGTAGTCGGTGCCGTCGCGGAGCGCCTTCTCCATCACCTCGCGCACGCGCGGAATGTCCTGCGGGTGGATGTAGTGGTAGTAGTCCTCGCCATCGACGACCGCGTCGGCGTCGACCTCGAACATGGCGCGCATCTCGGCCGACCAGTAATTGCGCCCGGTATCGAGGTTCAGCTCCCACAGACCAAGACGCGCCGCGCGCTGCGCGAGCGCGAGGCGCGAGGCATTGCGCGCCAGCTCCGCCTGCTGCTCGACGCGCTGAGTGATGTCGCTGATGACGCTCGCGAGCGATACCACCGCGCCGGTGTCGTCGCGCACCAGGTCGGCCTTGTCGTGCACCCATAGCGTGGTGCCGTCGCGCCGCACAAGGCGGTACTCGGCGACGAAGCTGCCGCGGTCCAGCGTGCCTTTGAACTGCTCCAGTACCCGCGGGCGGTCCTCGGGGTGGACGAAGTCGCGCCAGCACAGGCCCGAGGTCACCAGGCTGTCGTTGGACAGACCGAAGATGCGCTCGTGGGCCGGACTCGCGTAGTACAGCTCGGTGCGCTTGAGATTGGTCAGGCAGAAGGCCTCGCTGCTGGCGTTCGCGATCTCGCGCAGGCGCATCTCCTGCTCCTCGAGCAGGCGCCGAGTGTCCACCCAGTCCGTCACGTCCAGCGCCACGCCGACGAAGCCACGCTGCGTGTCGCCGTCCATCAGCGGCACGAACTGGGCGCGGAAATAGCGCGGCACGCCGTCCGCCGGACGCGCCACCGGGCGGTCGGCCGCGACCGTCACGTGCTCGCCCGCCACCACGCGCCGGATGTGGGGCTCGACCAGGCGCGCGACGTCGTCCGGCAGGATCTCCGACAGGCGGCGACCTGGGAACCAGTCGCAGGGCTGGCCGTACCAGTCGGCGAAGCGCCGGTTGACGTAGATGAGTCGACCGTCGTTCTCACAGGCCGCGACCAGCGACGGAATGGTGTCGATGATGGCCCGCACTTCCTGCGCGGCCTGGCGCACCGCCTGTTCGGCGCGCCGCTGATCGGTCAGGTCCTCGATCAGCGCGATGAAGCCGCGGGTGCGCCCGGCCACGGTGTCCGGCAGCAGGCGCACGCGCAGGATGCGATCCGGCTCGTCGAAGCGTTCGTTGCGCCGCACGTAGTCGAAGTCCAGGGTTTCGCCGCGCAGCGCGCAGGCCATCAGCGGCCCGGTGATGGCGAACGCTTCGCCCACCACCTCCTGCACGCGCCGCCCGATGAAGGCGTGCGCGGGTTGCTGGTACCAGGCGAGGAAGCCGGCGTTGACGTACCGGTAGCGCAGGTCGGCGTCGACATAGGTGATCAGCGCCGGCAGGTTGTCGGCCACCGCGCGCAGTTCCCAGTTGGCGCGCAGCGCCGCGTCCTCGGCGAGTCGCCTCTCGGTGTCGTCGGTCACCAGGGTGTAGACGCCGTACACGCCCTCCGGCCCGACCGCCGGCACCATGTGGGTGTTCAGCACCCGCACTTCGTCGCCGCGCGGCGCCTTGCGCTCGAACACGTAGTTGACCGGGTTGCCCGCCAGCGCGTGGCGCACGTGGGGCAGGATGCGCGCGAGCACGTCCTCGCCCAGGGTCTCGCCAATGGTGCGGCCGACGAACCACTCGCGCGGCTGGCCGTACCACCGTTCGTAGGCGGAATTGACGAAGCGATAGCGCAGGTCGGTGTCGATGAAGGCGATGAACACCGGCACGTGATCGACGATGCCGCGCAGCTGCTCCTGGGCCGTGGCCAGGTCACGCTCGACCCGCCTGTAGCGCGAGATGTCCTCGACCACCGCGATGACGCCGTCCTGGCGACCCTCCACCAGGTTCGGCGTGTAGCGCGCCCGCATGTGCCGCGGCGGTCCATCGGGCGTGGCGGGCGGGTAATAGCCGACATACTCGAAGTCGACCGTCTCGCCGGCCAGCGCCGCCTCGAGCCGCGGGCGGATGATGGCGAGGATTTCCGCGGGCAGGGTATCGGCCACGCTGCGGCCGATGAACCAGTCGGCGGGGCGATTCCACGCCCGCAGGCACTCGGCATTGACCCGCCGGTAGCGGAGATCGGGGCCGATGCAGGAGATCATCAGCGGCACCGCGTCGACCATCGACGCCAGTTCCGCCAAGGTCTCGGGTCTGAAGCCGGGCGTGGAACTCAGATTCATGCGGGGGATCCCTCGTCGCCAGGTCCGGCCGCGCGCGCCGCGCGCCATGGGCGGGTATTATCCGGGCCGCCGCGCCGCCCAGGCAAACGCGTTCGCGGCCAGCCGATGGAGAGCGCCATGAAGATTCTCTACGTCGAGGACAATGCCGCCAACGCGCGGCTGCTCGCCAAGTACCTCGCGCTGCAGGGCGACGTCGAACTGCTGGAGGCGGCGAGCGGCGAGGCGGGCGTGGCGCTGGCGCGGGCCGAACTGCCCGACCTCGTGCTGATGGACATCAACCTGCCGCACATGTCGGGGACCGAGGCGCTCGCCGCGTTGCGCGCCGACGCGCGCACCGCCGGCATCGCCGTGATCGCGGTGTCCGCCGACGCGCTGCCCGATCGCATCCAGGCGGCGCGCGCCGCGGGTTTCGACGACTACCTGACCACGCCGCTGGATCTCGCCACGCTCGAGGCGGTCATCACCCGTTACCGCGCGGGCTGAGCCGCTTGGCGGCGCGCGGCGCGATGGCCGATACTGCCGCGCCGGCGCGCAGCCCGTCCCACGCGAGGAGTCCATGTCCGAACCCGATGCCAAGAGCGCGGCCGCGAGCGCGGCGCGCGCATTGTTGAACGCCTGCTACGACGGCGTGCTGGCGACCCTGTCGGTCGACGTCGCCGGCTATCCCTTCGGCTCGGTCGTGCCCTACTGCCTCGATCAGCGCGGCCGGCCGCTGATCCTGATCGCCTCCATCGCCCAGCACACCAAGAACATCCGCGCCGATGGACGCGTGTCCTTGACCCTGTTCGACCGCGCGGAACCGGATCTGCAGGCCGCCGGGCGCGTGACGGTGCTGGGTGACGCGACTCGGCTCGCGCCCGAGGAGCGTGAACTGGCGCTGCGCTACTACCGCTGGTTCCCGCAGTCCCACGACTACGATCGCACCCACGATTTCCACTTCTACGCGCTCGAACCGCGGCGCATCCGCTTCATCGGCGGCTTCGGCGCCATCCACTGGTTCGAGCCCGAGGCGGTGCTGCGCGCCAATCCGTTCGACACGCACGCCGAGCGTGGCATCCTCGAACACATGAACGCCGATCACGGCGACGCGCTGCGCCACTACTGCGCGCTGGCGGGGCTCGAGGTGCCAGAGGACGAAGCACCGGAGATGGTCGGCTGCGACGGCGAGGGCATGCATCTGCGCCTCGGCTTGCGCGTCCTGCGCATCCCGTTCCCGGCGCCGGTCGCGGACATGCAGTCGGTGCGCGCGACCTTGGTCGCGATGGCCCGCGCCGAGCGGCTCACACCTTCAAGGTGAGCGCGGGCTCGCCCGCGGGCAGCACTTCACCGATCACCGCGGCGTCCGCGTAGCCTGCCGCGCGCAGCGCCGCCACGCAGGCCTGCGCGGCGTCTGCCGGCAGCGCGGCGAGCAGTCCGCCGCCGGTCTGCGGGTCGAAGCAGAGTGGCAGCGCGGGATGGCTGGCCGCCGCGTCGCCGATCCGGACCGCCTCCGCCGCGCGGCGATTGTCCGGCGCGAGCGTGCTGGCGACGCCCTGCGCGGCGAGTTCGGCGGCGCCCGCGAGGCGAGGCAGGGCGTCGAGGTGGACGCGCGCCGCGGCGCCGCTTGCGGTCAGCATCTCCAACAGGTGACCGCACAGGCCGAAGCCCGTCACGTCGGTCAGCGCGTGCGCGCCGTGGGCGCGGAGCGTCACCGCCGCGGCGGCGTTGGACAGCGCCATGACGGCGAGCGCCTCATCCAGCCAGTCGGCACGCGCGCGACCGCGCATCGCCGCGGCGAGCAGCACGCCGGCGCCGAGCGGCTTGGCGAGGATCAACGCATCGCCCGGCCGCGCACCGCGCTTGGTGAGCGCCGTGTCGGGCGCGAGCCAGCCGTTCACCGCGAAGCCGAGGCTCAGTTCCAGGCCCTCGGCCGTGTGCCCGCCGACCAGGGCCGCGCCGGCCGCGTCCAGCACCTCGCGCGCACCGGCCAGGAGCTGGGTCAGGTCCTCCTGCATCTTGCGCGGCGCGGCGAGCGGCAGAGTGACCAGCGCCAGCGCCGTGTGCGGCGTGGCGCCCATGGCGTAGAGATCCGACAGACAGTGATTGGCGGTGATGCGGCCGAACAGCCAGGGGTCGTCGATGAAGGCACGGAAGCTGTCCACGCTCTGCACCGCCAGCGCGCCCGCCGGCAGGCGCACGATGGCGGCGTCGTCGGGCGTGTCCAGCCCCACCAGCACGTCGGCG
>JAIEQK010000069.1 GCA_019747795.1 Gammaproteobacteria bacterium
GTCGACTGGCGCGGCGGGCTGTCGCTGGCGGCGCTCGAACTCGAGCCGCGCATCGCCTGGGCGGACGGGATCCGCGCCCGCTGGCCGGCCGGTGAGCACGCCGCGCACCTCGCGCTGGACACGTTTCTCGACGAGCGCGTGGGTGAGTACGCCGCGCGCCGCGATCGGCCGGCCATCACCGGGACGTCAGCACTGTCGCCCTACCTGGCGGTGGGCGCGCTCAGCGCGCGCAGCGCCTGGCACGCAGCGGGGCAGGGCGGGCGCGCCGCCGCCGATGCCTGGCTGCGGCAACTCGTGTGGCGCGAGTTCGCCTACCACCTGCTGTTCCATTTCCCGCACACGCCGACCGCGCCATTTCGTCCGGAGTGGTCGGCATTCCAGTGGTGCGAGGCGCCTGTGGCCCTGGCGCGCTGGCAGCGCGGCGAGACCGGTATTCCGCTGGTGGACGCCGGCATGCGCGAACTGTGGGTCACGGGATACATGCACAATCGAGTGCGCATGGTGGTGGGGTCGCTGCTGTGCAAGCACCTCGGCGTGCACTGGCTGGAAGGCGCACGCTGGTTCTGGGACACCCTGGTCGACGCGGACCTGGCCAACAACACACTCGGCTGGCAATGGACCGCCGGCTGCGGCGCGGACGCGGCGCCCTATTTCCGCATCTTCAACCCGGTGAGCCAGGGCGTGAAGTTCGACGCCGACGGCGCCTACGTGCGCCACTGGCTGCCGGCGAGGGCGCACCTGCTGGACGCGGCGGTGCACGACCCCGCCGTGCCGGCGCCCGGCTACCCTGCGCCCATCGTCGATCTCGCCGCGGGACGCGAGGCCGCCCTGGCGCGCTACGCAGACCTCAAGCGGTGAGCGCGCCTCGCGCCGCGCTGCTGCTGTGCCTGCTGCTCGGCGCCGAGGCTGGCGCTGACGAGCACGGCGCGCTGCGCATCGAGCGCGCCGATGGCGTGCAGGTGGTGTTCGAAGTCGAACTCGCGCGATCGCTCGCGGCGCGCCGCACGGGCCTGATGGGGCGCCAGGTGCTGCCCGCGCGCCACGGCATGCTGTTCGACTTCGCGCGACTCGGCACGGTCACGATGTGGATGAAGGACACGCCGCTGCCGCTCGACATGCTGTTCCTGGACGAGTCCGGACGGGTACTGTGGCTGTACGCCGATGCCGCGCCAGGTTCGCTCACGCTCATTTCCGCGCCGATGCCGGCGCGTTACGTGCTCGAGATCAACGGTGGTGAGGCGCGGGGACTCGGTATCGCGGTGGGCGATGTGGTGCTCGGCGCGCCCCTGCGGCGCTGACAGGCTGATGAAAAACTACTGCGCTCGTCATTTTGCGTTCACGGCGGTGCTCGGAATCCTCACGTCGTCCGTATGCGCTACGGTTCCTCCGCGCCGGCGTGAACGCAAACTGCCGTCGCTCGCGAGGTTTTTCTTCAGCCTGCTAGCCGGTCTTGGCCATGAAGGCCTTGAACGCCGCGCCGAAGCCGTCCAGGGAAAGCGGTACCTTGATGGGCTTGCGCGCGCCGTCGTAGAAGGTGATTTCGAGCTGACGTCCCTGCGCGAGCTGCTGCGCGGTGCTGTCGCGTAGTTTCATCGCGGCGCGGCAGCCGTCCGGTTCACATCGCTCGATGGGAAAGGTGGCGGGCGTACCGGCGTCAATGCGTATGGTCACGCCCGGCGGCAGCGCGATGCCGAGCGGCAGGCTCAGCAGCACCGTCGGCTGGGTGTCCGGCGGCACGCGACCGACGCCGAACTGCAGCACGGGTTCGCCACCGGTCTTCAGAACCAGGTTCTGGAACAGGATGCACTCGGGCCGGCCGTCCTGGTCGGCGCAGCGCAGGGTCCAACTGCCGAACACGTCCTGACTGTCCTCCGCAAATGGCGCCGGCGGCGCGGCGAGCAGCACGAGGAGCAGCAGCAGGGACAGGTGGCGGTGCATCGGCGCGATACGCATGAGGATGGCGCACTCTACCGCAGTTCACCCCCGCCCGGCAGCGCGCGCGCGCCACCACGCCGGCACGCGCGGGGCCTCGACCACGTCGTAATCGTCGTAGGGCTTCAGATCCAGCACCGGACTGCCGTGCCAGGCGTCCAGGCGCCGCACCGTGAGGCGTGCACCGTCCACCGCCAGCAGTTCCACCACCGCGAGCCCTATGCCGTTCGGATGGTTGCGCCCGCGCGCCGCGAACACACCCACCGGCGGTCGTTGCGGGTCGTGGCGCAAGTTCACGCGCAGATCCGGCGCTGGAGTGGCGCGATCCAACCCGAACAGCACGAACAGGTGCGAGTAGTCGCCGATGCCGACCAGGCCCTGGTCGTAGGGCGGGAACATCTCGATGGTGGAGATCATCTCCCTGCGTCGACGCGCCACTTCGTCATTGGGCACATCGGTCAGGATTCGGCCCAGCGGGCGCCAGTGGAAGCTCTGCTCGGGATGCATGTCGCGTCGTCCGTCGTCGAGGTAAAGGCGCCGCGGCACCAGGCCGATAAGGCGGTCACGGCCGAGGATGCGGCCGTTGACCACGCACACTGTATAAGACCGCGACGACGCATGCTGCCCGCCCGCAACCAGGAATCGGTGATGCCCGGACGGCTGCGGCCGTTCGCGCCCTTCGCGCGGCTGCCGGCCGACCAACTGATCCTGGCCGCAGGACGCACGTTGCTGAAGCGCTTCCGCGACGGCGATGTGCTGCTCCCGCGTGGCAGCCGCGACGCGGCCGACTTCTTCCTGCTCGAGGGGCGCGTCAGCCTGCTCGACGCGGACGGCAACTCGCGCCTGATCGCGAGCGGCACGCCGGAGGCCGCCAACCCGCTCTCGCCGCTGCGACCCTCGCTGTTCGAGGTGCGCGCGCTCGGTCCGGTGGCCTGCGCCAAGGTGGCGCGCGACGACATCGAGGTCCTGCGCGGCGTGGCTCTGCGACTGTCCAACGCGCCACCGAGCGCGGCGCCGGAGCCCGACGCGACCATCGGTCTGTTCGATTCGCTCGAAGCGGACATCGCCGCCGAGCGGCTCAAGCTCCCCAGCCTGCCCGATCATGCGCTGCGCGTGCGCGCCGCGATCGCCGACGCCAACTGCGACGCGCGACGCATCGCCGACCTGCTCGCGGCAGACCCGGCGGTGGCCGCCAAGATTCTCAAGATTGCCAACAGTCCGCTGTGCCGAGGCGCGACCGCGGTGAATTCCCTGCGTGAAGCGGTCAATCGCATCGGGCTCTTCACGGTCGGCGAACTGGTGGTGTGCTTTTCGCTCAAGGATCTGTTCAAGACCAGCGCGCCCGGGCTGCGCGAGCGTTTCGGCGAACTCGTCATCGAGGCCGTGCGGGTCGGTGCCGCGGCGAACGTGGTCGCGGCGCGCGTGCGCGGCGTCGGCGGGGAACAGGCGCTGGTCGCCGGCTTGCTCAGCAATATCGGCGACTACGTGGTGCTGGAGCGCCTCGCCAGTCAGCCGTCGCTGCTCGCCGATGCGTCGCGCCTGGAACGCGCGCTGGCGCAGCACGGTCCGCGCATCGGGGCGCTCGTGTGCCGGCACTGGCAGCTTGGCGACGACGTCGTGGAGGCGGTGGCCCGCGCGCACGACTGGGGTCATCAGGCCGACGGCGCGCCCTCCCTCGCAGAGGTGGTGCTGTGCGCGCGCTACCACGCGCTGCTCAGCCTGCAGAAGACGGCGCAGCTGGTGAAGTCGGCCGAGATTCCCGCGCTGCGGGTGCTGGGGGAGACACTCACGCCCCAGGTGAGCGTGGAAATCATTCGCGAGTCGCGCGCGCGGGTCGAGGCGCTGCAACAGGCACTCGGCTGAGTATCACCGGCGGTCGCGCATGGCCGCCCGCCCGCGAAAGCGCTACCCTCGGCGCATGCTCCCCGAGTTCTTCGATCCCGCGGTCGCGCGCTGGTTCACGGCGACATTCCCGGCCGCCACGCGCTGCCAGCTGCGCGCCTGGGCCGCGCTTGCCGACGGTCGCCACACCCTGGTCGCGGCGCCCACCGGCTCGGGCAAGACGCTCGCCGCCTTCCTGGTCGCGCTGAACACGCTCGCCGAGTCCGCGCGGCGCGGCGCGCTGGCGCAGGAGACGGCAATCCTCTACGTCTCGCCGCTGAAGGCGCTCGGCAACGACATCCAGCGCAACCTCGAGCAGCCCCTCGCCGCCATCCAGGCCCTGCTCGCCGAGGACCTGGGCGAGGCGCCGGCCATCACCACCGCGGTGCGCAGCGGCGACACCTCCCCATCCGCGCGCCAGCTGATGCGCAAGCGCCCGCCGCACATCCTGGTCACCACGCCCGAATCGCTCTACATCCTGCTGACCAGCGAGCGTGGTCGCGAGACCCTGCGCACGGTGCGCACGGTGATCATCGACGAGATTCACGCCGTGGTCGGCAACAAGCGCGGCGCGCACCTCGCCTTGAGCCTCGCGCGGTTGGACGCCTGCGCCGCGAACCCGCCCCAGCGCATCGGCCTGTCCGCCACCCAGCGGCCCATCGAACGGGTGGCCGAGTTCCTGACCGGCGGACAGGCGCCGTGCGCGATCGTCGACGAGGGTCACGCGCGGGCGCGGGACCTTGCCATCGAGATGCCGCCTTCACCGCTGGAAACGGTGGTGTCCGCCGAGGTCTCGGCCGAGATTCGCGCGCGCATGGTCGAACTCATCGAGGCCCATCGCAGCACGCTGGTGTTCGTCAACACGCGACGCATGGCCGAGCGTCTCGCGCGCGCGCTCGCCGACGAACTCGGCGACGGCGCGGTGTGCGCGCACCACGGCAGCATGGCACGCGAGCGGCGCCTGGACGCTGAAACACGCTTGAAGCGCGGCGAACTGAAGGCCCTGGTGGCGACCGCCTCGCTCGAACTCGGCATCGACGTCGGCGACATCGACCTCGTGTGCCAGCTCGGCACCACGCGCACGCTGGCGATGATGCTGCAGCGTGTGGGACGCGCCGGCCACGCGGTCGATGGTGTGGCGCGCGGCCGCCTGTTCCCACAGACCCGCGACGAACTGGTGGAGTCCATCGCGCAGCTCGACATGGTGAGCCGCGACGAACTCGACAGCGTCGAGATCCCGCCCGGTCCGCGTGACGTGCTGGCGCAGCAGATCGTCGCCGAGGTCGCGATGGGCGAGCGCGGCTGCGACGAGCTCTACGGCCTGTGCCGGCGCGCCTGGCCCTACCGCGCGCTGGCGCGCGAGGCCTTCGACGGCATCCTGCGCATGCTGGCCGAAGGCTTCAGCCTGGCCCACGGCCGGCGTTCCGCCTACCTGCATCTCGACGAGGTCAACGGGCGGGTCAGCGCGCGGCGCGGCGCACGCCTGACCGCCGTGACCTGCGGCGGCGCGATCCCCGACAACGCCGACTACGACGTCATCGCCGAGCCCCAGGGCGAACTGGTCGGCACGGTGAACGAGGACTTCGCCATCGAGAGCCTGCCGGGCAACATCTTCCAGCTCGGCAACACCGCGTGGCGCGTGCTGCGCGTCGAGCCCTCGGGGCTGCGCGTCGAGGACGCCGCCGGGCAACCGCCCAACATGCCCTTCTGGCTGGGCGAGGCGCCGGCACGCAGCGCGGAGTTCTCCTCCGCCGTGGCGCGGCTGCGGCAGCGCGCGGCGGACGCCATCGACGCTGGCGCACGCGATCCCGCGGGCCTCGCTGTCGAACTCGCCACCATTCCCGGCGTGGGCGCAGTCGCCGCGCGCCAGGCCGCCGAGTACCTGCTCACCGGTTACCTGGCGCTCGGCGCGATGCCGACCCAGGACACGCTCGTGATGGAGCGCTTCTTCGACGAGTCGGGCGGCATGCAACTCGTCATCCATTCGCCTTTCGGCAGCCGGCTCAACAAGGCCTGGGGACTCGCGCTGCGCAAACGCTTCTGCCGCACCTTCAATTTCGAACTGCAGGCGGCGGCGGTGGAAGACGCCATCGTGCTGTCGCTGGGCGCGGTGCACAGCTTCGATCTCGCCGAGGTGTGGCGCTACCTGCACCCGACCAGCGTGCGCGACGTGCTGGTGCAGGCGGTGCTGACCGCGCCAATGTTCACCGTACGCTGGCGCTGGGTGGCGGGCTGCGCGCTCGCCATCGAGCGCTTTCGCGCGGGGCGCAAGACGCCGCCGCGCCTGCTGCGCATGAACGCCGAGGATCTCGCCGCGGTCGTGTTCCCGGACCAGCTCGCGTGCGCGGAGAACCTGGCCGGCCGCCGCGAGGTCCCCGATCACCCGCTGGTCAACCAGGCGCTGGACGACTGCCTGTTCGAGGCGATGGACATCGCCGCGCTCGAGCAATTGCTGGACGACGTCCACGCCGGACGCAAGCGACTGGTGGCGCGCGATCTGACCGAGCCATCGCCCTTCGCGCTGCAGGTGCTGAACGCCAACCCCTACGCGTTCCTCGACGACGCGCCGCTGGAAGAGCGGCGCACCCAGGCGGTGAGCAGCCGGCGCTGGTTGGACGCGGGCAGCGCACGGGATCTCGCCGCGCTCGATCCGGCCGCCATCGAACGGGTGCGGGACGAAGTGTGGCCACGCGCGCGCGGCCTGGACGAACTGCACGACGCCGTGCTGCTGCTCGGGCTCGTGAGCGACGCTGAACTCGCGAGCTGCGCCGAGCCGGACGCGGTGCCGCGCCTGCGCGCCTGGCTGGACACGCTGTACGAACAGGGCCGCGTGCTGCGCGTGCGTGGCGCGCGGGCGACGTGGTGCGCGACCGAGAGGCAGCACGAAGCGCGCGCGCTGCTGGCGAGTGATGCCCTCAGCGGCAGCGCCGCCGCCGAGGCTTTTCGCGCGCCGCCGACGCCACCGCGCGAGGTTGCGCTCGCCGCCCTGGTGCGCAGCCGCCTGGAGCTCTGCGGGCCGGTCACGCTGGAGACGCTCGCCGAACATGTACCCGCGACGCCGCGCGAGATCGAGCACGCGCTGCTCGGTCTCGAACAGGCCGGCATTGCGCTGCGCGGCCAGTTCACGCCGGGCGAGACCGGTCGCGAATGGTGCGATCGGCGTCTGCTCGCGCGCATCCATCGGCTCACGCTCAACCGTCTGCGCCAGGAGATCGAGCCGGTCCCGAGCGGCGCCTTCCTGCGCTTCCTCGCCGACTGGCAGCATGTCGCGCAGGACGCCCGCGTCGAAGGCGCCGGCGGCCTCGGCGCGGTGCTCGCCCAGTTGTCGGGCTTCGAAGCCCCGGCCAGTGCCTGGGAGAGCGACCTCCTGCCGGCGCGGGTGCGAGGCTACGACGGCCGCTGGCTGGACGATGCGCTGCGCGCCGGGCGCGTGGTGTGGCTACGCCTGAGTCCCAAGCGCAGCGCGGCGCCGCGTCTCGCCGGCACGCTGCGCTCGACGCCCGTCAGCCTCGTTCTGCGCAGCGAGTTGCCTGCGTGGCTGGCGCTGGCCGGGCAGGACGAGGCGCCGCCGCTCAGCGCGGCGGCGCGCCAGGTGCTGGCCCACATCGAGAGCCGCGGCGCGGCCTTCTTCGACGACATCGTCGCTGCCGGTGGGCTGTTGCGCAGCCAGGTGGAGAATGCCCTGGACGAACTCGCCGCCGCGGGGCTCGTGACCTGCGACAGCTTCACCGGGCTGCGCGCGCTCACCACGCCGGTCGCCAAGCGCAATCCGCTTGGTCGCCGCGCGCGACGCACGACCTTGCCCGGCATCGAGGATGCGGGGCGCTGGGATCGGGTGCCGCGTCCGGCGAGCGTGGACGAGTCCGCGCTCGACGAGGCCAACATCGAGGTGCTGGCGCGTGCGCTGCTGCGTCGCTATGGCGTGGTGTTCCGCCGCGTACTCGAGCGCGAAGGCGGCGCGCCGCCCTGGCGCCTGCTGGTGCGAGTGCTGCGCCGACTGGAAGCGGCGGGCGAGGTCCGTGGTGGACGCTTCGTCGCCGGTGCCACGGGCGAGCAGTTCGCGCTGCCGGAAGCGGTCGGCGCGTTGCGCGAGTGCGCCCGGCGTGAAGCCGTCGCCGCGCCGCTGCGTCTGAGCCTCGCCGATCCGCTCAACCTCACCGGCGGCGTCCTGCCAGGAGAGCGGCTGGCGGCGCTGCCCGGCGGGCATTTCGCGCTGCTGCACGGCGAAGCCGTGGCGGTGAAGCAGGGCGCGGAGGTGCGGCTCCTGCGCGAACTGGATGCGGCCGCCGCGCTGCGCGTCCGCACCGCGCTCATCGGTGGGCTGGGCGGCTCGAGCGCCGGCCTCGGTCCGCGACGCCGGCGTCTGCGCTGAGCGCGCAGTCCGGCATGAAGATCGTTCTCGCCCCTGATTCGTTCAAGGAGAGCTTGCCAGCCGCCGAGGTCGCCGCCGCGCTGGCCGAAGGCCTGGCACTGGCCCTGCCCGACGCGCGCCTGGTGTGCGTACCGGTGGCGGACGGTGGCGAAGGCACGTTGGACGCGCTGCTCGCGGCCACCGGCGGCCACGCGTACCCGGTGACCGTGCAAGGCCCGCTCGTCGGCACGGTGACGGCGCGCCTGGGCGTGCTGGGTGACGACGAAGTGGCGGTGATCGAATCGGCGCAGGCCGCCGGCTTGGCGCTCGTACCGCAAACTCTCAGGGACCCGATGCGGACCACGTCTTTCGGCATCGGCGAACTCGTGCTCGCGGCCCTGGACCGCGGACTGCGGCGCTTCGTGGTGTGCCTGGGTGGCACGGCCACGGTCGATGGAGGCGCCGGCATGCTGCAGGCGCTGGGGGCGGTGTTCCTGGACGCGCAGGGACGGCCGCTGGCGGCGCCCTTGCGCGGCGCCGACCTGGACCAGGTGGCGGGCGTGCGATTGGACCGCTTCGACCCACGCGTCGTCGCGAGCGACTTTCAGATCGCCTGCGACGTCGACAATCCTCTCACCGGGCCACTGGGCGCCGCCGCCGTGTTCGGTCCGCAGAAGGGCGCGACGCCGACGCAGATCCCGCGCCTGGACGCGGGGCTCGACAAGCTCCACCGCGCGCTTGCAGTCAGTACCGGCCGACAGGTGGCCGAGTTGCCCGGCGCCGGTGCGGCAGGTGGCCTCGGTGCCGCCGCCCTGGCCTGCCTCCCCGGAGGACTGCGTCCAGGCATCGACCTGGTGATGGACGCGGTCGGTCTCGCCGGCCATCTCGTCGACGCCGACCTTGTGGTGACGGGGGAGGGCAGGGTGGACAGCCAGACCCTCCACGGCAAGGCGCCGGCCGGCGTTGCCCGCCTTGCGCGCTCGCTCGGCGTGCCGGTGATCGCGGTCGGCGGCAGCCTGCCGGCCGACCGGAACCTGCTGCTGGACGAGACCTTCGACGCCTTCGAATCAGTCGTCACCAACCCCTGTGACCTGGCCGAGGCCCTGGCAAATGCCCGTCCGCAACTGGTGGCGGCCGGTGTACGTGTCGGCCGCTGGCTGACTCTGCTCGACACCCGCCCCTAGAACGTTCCTTCGCTCTGATGATGTTCTGATCACCCGTTCGGGCAAAAAAATTTTGTTCGAGGTTTGCATACGGGAAGAAATGGGGCGTGCGGTCCGGTTCCCGAACTTCGAAGGTGGTTCGCATCCTTCGTGTTCGAGATGTATCTTGCGAAGATTATCCATGCGTACGGGAAATTTATGTCTCCGGAAGAGTTCGGTCGCCTCGTTCGTGCCGAAAGGCGGCAACAGAAACTCAGGCAGGGCGAATTGGCCGCGCTGGCGGGGGTCGGTAATCGTTTCCTGTCCGACCTCGAGAACGGCAAGCCGACGGTCGAACTGGGGCGGGCGCTCCAGGTGCTGGGCATGCTGGGCCTCACGATGAGTGTCAGGCCTCGCGACTGGCGGGACGTCGAGTAAGGGACATGCAATACACGCAACTCGATGTCCATCTCGCCGGGCGGCGCGTCGGCCGCTTGAGCGAATCGCCGTCGGGCCAATGGTCCTTCGTGTATGCCGCCGCGCCGGCCGACCCGCCGCCGGCGCCCATCTCGCTCGCGCTGCCGCGGCACCAGAATGCCTACCACGGCGACCGCGTGCGGGCGGTGTTCGCCAACCTGCTGCCGGAGGGGGAAATCCGGCTACGGCTGACCCAGAGTCTCGGCATCTCGGAACGCAACGACTTCGCTCTGCTGGCACGCCTGGCTGGCGACTGCGCAGGGGCTCTCAGCCTGCGCGCGCCCGACGCCCCGCCCGCGGATCGCCGCCCGCCCCGTGCGTTGAACGACGCGGAACTGCGCAACGCCATGGCCATCCTGCCGGTGCATCCGCTGCTCGCGGAGGCCGACGGCCTGCGCGTCACCTTGCCTGGCGAGTTCGACAAGCTGCCGGTGCGCTTCGCGGACGGTCAGGCGACGCTGATGCTGGACGGCGGACTCACCACCCACATCCTCAAGCCGGCGCGGCCCGGGCTGCGCGAGTCGGTGGTGAACGAGGCCTACACCAGCGAACTGGCGGCGGCCTTTGGTCTGCCCGTGGCGCGTTGCGAAGTGATCCACGGCCAGGTCGCCGTGCTGTGCGTGACGCGCGTCGACCGGGAGTCCGACGCGGACGGCGTACGTGCGCTCCCGATGGAAGACTTCTGCCAGGTGGCGGGCCTCAGCCCCCATCAGAAGTTCACGCGCGAAGGCGGACTGGGCCTGCCGGCCATCGCGCGCATCCTGCGCGATGTCAGCGCGCGCCCGGCGGCCGATCTCCGCGCCCTGATCCAGTGGACCATCTTCTGCTTCCTGGTCGGCTTCGGCGCTGCGCATTGCAAGCAGATAGCCCTGCGTCACGGGCCGCGCGCGCCACGCCTGGCGCCGTTCTTCGGGCTGTGGTCGACCCACGTCTACCCCGGCATGAACTACCGCATGGGCTTTCCGGTCGGCGGGGAGGATCGTCCGGACTGGATGACCGCCGGTCGGTGGCTGGAATTCGGACGTCAGATCGGTGTGCGGCCGGTGTATGTGCTGGAGTCGCTGCGTGATGCCGCTGCGAGCCTGCCGCGCCTTGCCGCGGACGTGGAGGAACGCTTCCAGAAGCAGAACGGCTACGCGGCCATCGTCAAACAGATCCGGGCACTGATCGATCAGCGCGCGCGCCAGGTGCTGGTGTCGATCGAAGCGGAGACCGCGCGCGGCGAGGAGATGCCACTCGCGGAGGCGGAGGGGCCGACGTCGGCCTGAGACTCAGGACGCGAGCGCGGTGGGCGGCACGTAGGTGCCGTGGGCGGAGACGTCGGTCAGCACGATCACGTCGCCGTCCAGCGGTTGCGCGAGCAGGTGCTTGCGCGAGACGTTGCGGAAGTCGGCGTCGAGCGGCACGTCGTTGTCGCGACCGCGACCGACCGAATTGACGCCCGGGTGCAGCGTGTAGCACTTGCCGTCGTCGGTCATGAGGCTCCAGCCGCGCTGGTGGCTCAGTGAGAACCGGTGACGCGCGAGCTTGAGCGAGATGCTGGCGCCGCGCGCGAGCTTGATGGTCACGGCTTCGCCTGGCGGCAGCCGACGAAGCTCGTCGCGCTCGAACTGGGCCGTGGTCTGGTCCGCGCTGAACACCAGGGTCGGCTGAGGATGGGCCATCGCGGGCGCCGGCCGCCTCGAGTCACGCACCAGCGCGAGCACATCGCGCCGTGCGGCGAGGTAGGCGAGATAGGCGTCGACGGCGACGCGCAGATAGCTTTCTTCGGCGCGCGGGCGCTCCAGCAGCGCCGCGAACATCACCCGCCAGTCATGGTCCTTGCTGAACACCGCCACGCCGAGTTCATCCAGCGCCGCGGCGTAACTGCCCGCGCCCGCTTCGCAGCGCGCGCGCAATTCGGTGAGACGCCGCTCCAGGGCGACGATGCCGCGCGCTTCTTCCTCCAGGTCGGCGGCCGCGCGGTGCTGCCAGTCATGGATCCGGGCCGGCGTCACACCGGTGCGCGCAGCCAGCGCGAAGGCGAAATCGGCCGGCGCGTCGAAGCGCAGGCGCTGTCCGCCCAGGCGTAACTCCACGGCCGGTCCGGCCTTGGCGAACCAGCCGGCGAGACCGCCCTTCAGGAAGTTCTTGAGGAGAGTGAAAACCATGTGGCTCAGATGCTTGAGAGAACAACCTCAGACTGCATCGATGATGCTAGTCCCAGGCTAGTCAAGATTCAAGGTGATGTCTGTGACCCGGTTGGAGAATCCCGCCGGGCGGCGGCGCGCGTCAGTCGAGCGGCCAGAAATCCATGAGCTTCAGCATGAATGGTGTCCAGGCCAGTACCAGCAGGACGAACACCACCAGTTCGGCGCGAATCGCGCGGGACAGGCGATGCTTCTCGGCGGCGACGGCATCGCTCATGAAGACCTTGGCCATGCACACGTCGAGTGGAATCGCGAACACCAGCATCATCATCACCGACGGCGCGATGACGGTGGGCAACAGTCGCCAGTCGTGCAGCTGCGCCGAGCCATCGGCGAACGGCGCCGCCGCGATGCAGGCCAGCGCGGCCGCGAGCAGCAGGCTGCGCAGAGTGCCGAGGTCGTGAATGAGCTTCATGAAAAAGAGGAACTGCAGGCTGGGCGGCGCTGTACGCGGGTGCCGGAACGCTGGGCGCGATAATACACTACGCGCCCCACAGCCACGCGCGACGATCGTCCATGGCCTACAAGTTCTCCACCCTGGCCTCGCGCTATGTCGGGCACACCGGCACACGCCTGTTGATGGATGACCTCGGCGAGGCCCTGGAAAGCGATCGCGACCTGTGCAACCTCGGGGGCGGCAATCCCGCGCGCATCCCCGCGATGGACGAAGTGTTCCGCGCGGCCATGGCGCGCGAACTGGAAAGCGGCGCGTTCACCCGACTGGCGGCGGTCTACGACGGGCCGCAGGGCTACAGGCCCTTCCTGCGTGCGGTCGCGGGCCTGTTTCGACGCCATTTCGGCTGGCCGATAACCGAGGAGCACGTCGCCGTCACCGCCGGCAGCCAATCGAGCTTCTTCATGCTGTTCAACCTGTTCAGCGGCGAGGGTGCCGACGGCGTGATGCGTCACCTGCGCCTGCCGCTGACGCCGGAGTACATCGGCTATGGAGACCTGGCGGCGCGCCCGGACGCCATCGTGTCCTCGCGCCCCAGCATCGAACTGCGCGATGGGCGCGACTTCAAGTATCACATCGACTTCGACGCCTTGACCCTGGGACCCGAGACCGGCGCGGTGTGTGTGAGTCGCCCGACCAATCCGACCGGCAACGTGCTGTCCCAGGACGAAGTGGCGCGGCTCATGACGCTGACCGGCGAGGCCGACGTGCCGCTGATCCTGGACAACGCCTACGGCGCGCCCTTTCCCAACATCCTGTTCGCGGCCGGCGAACCGCTGTACGCGCAGCACCTGGTGTACTGCCTGAGCCTGTCCAAGCTCGGATTGCCCGGGCTGCGCACCGGCATCGTAATCGCGCACCCGGAGCTCATCGAGGCGCTGCGCAGCTTCAATGCGATTCTCACCCTGGCCTCCAGCAGCCTGGGCGCGAGCCTGGTGACGCCCCTGTTCGAGAGCGGCGAGGTGCTGCGCCTGGCCAACGAAGTGGTGCAACCGTTTTACCGAGAGCGCGCCGCGCTGGCCGTGGCCTGGTGTCACCGCTACCTCGCGGACACGCCGTTCCGCATCCACGTGGCGGAGGGCGCGATCTTCCTGTGGCTGTGGTTTCCCGGTCTGCCGGTGAGCTCACAGCGGCTCTATGAACGACTCAAGGCGCGCAACGTGCTGGTCATTCCCGGGCAGTATTTCTTCCCGGGCCTGGCCGAACCTTGGGATCACCGCGACGAGTGCCTGCGGATCTCCTACGCGCAATCGGCGCGCGAGGTCGAGCAAGGCATCGCGATTCTCGGCGAGGAAGTGCGTCGCGCCTACGCCGAAGGGTGAAGCGGCTCAGGTCCGCTCGAGCGCGCGGGCGAGGCGCGACTCCAGCGGACCGAGCAGGCGCGCGGCCAGTCCACGTCGCCGCTCGCTGCGGATCTCCAGCACGTCGAACTCCGCCATCCGGTCGATCAGGAAGGCATCGCTGGTCGCCAGCGCATCGACCAGGCCGAGTTCGCGCGCGCGGGTCGCGAGCCAGTATTCGCCCGTCGCCACCTGCTCGATGTCGAGGCCCGGCCGGTGCTGGGTGATGAAGGCCTTGAACAGGCGATGGGCCTCGTCCAGCTCGGCTTGGAACTTGGCGCGACCCTCGCTGGTGTTCTCGCCGAACAGCGTCAGCGTGCGTTTGTGGCGGCCGGCGGTGACGAGCTCGAAATCGATGTCGTGCCGACGCAGCAGCCGGTTGAAGTTCGGCAGCTGCGCCACCACGCCGATGGAGCCGATGATGGCGAACGGCGCGGCGACGATGCTGTCGGCGACGCAGGCCATCATGTAGCCGCCGCTCGCCGCCACCTTGTCGACCAGCACCGTCAGGCGGAGCCCGCGCGCGCGTACCCGTTCGAGCTGCGAAGCCGCGAGCCCGTAGCCGTGCAGCGTGCCGCCCGCGCTCTCCAATACGACAGCGACTTCATCGCCGTCGTGCGCGACCCCCAGGATGGCCGAGATTTCCTCGCGCAGGGATGACACGCCGGTCGCGCGCATGTCGCCATGGAAGTTGCAGACGTACAGCCGCCGGGCGGCGGCTGGCGCGCCCTTGCGCGCCTTGGCGACCTGCTTCATGCGTGCCTTGAACTCGCGCGGCGGCAGCATGGCGGCTTCCAGGCTGAGGCGCGCGTCCTCGTGTCGCTCGTTCAGTTTGCGCACCACCAGGCGCGTCTCTTCCTGGCGGGTGGCGGCGCGACCGCGCGAGACGATGACGAGCACGAGCGGTGCGGCGAGCAGCAGCGCCACGGTCAGCGCCTTGGCCGCGAAGGGCAGGTAGTCAGCCAGAAAGTCCATGAGTCGAGATGCCGGTCAGCGGGAAAGGCGCCAGTCTAACTGGCCCGCAACGGCAGATGTCCGAGGTCAGGCGCCGAGGTGAGCGGTCGGGCGGCCGCGCAGGGCGCATTCCGCGTGACAGATTTTCTCCACCAGTCGCGCGCGCGCCGCGTCGTCCTCGTTGGCGAACCACAGGCCGATGTCGAAGCCCTCGAGGCATTCGCGTACGAGGACCACGGTCACCGTGAAGCGCTGCGCCCGTCCGCGCAGTGGGATTTCGAGATCCAGCGTCGTGCCAGCCGGGATGTATTCGGGCGCGTGGAAGCTCAGGCCGACGGTACCGCCGACCGGCTCGCGCTTGCGGAGAAACCGCGGCATCAGTGACCGTCGCCTGGAATAGCGCAACGGAAACTGAGCCGGGTGGGAAATGAAGTCCTCGTTATTCTCGTCGAGGCGGGCTGGACCAGCACCCGCGTTCGCGCTGGGCATCATCGATGATGCAGGGAGGAGACGGCTTTCGCGGTCGCGAGCTTGCATCATCCAGACCTCGCAAAATCTTCCTATTAATAATAGGTTGCGAAGCTTATTTATAGTCAGTTCGAATTAAAACGTCAAGTGCGGACAGTGTGCTCGAGTATTTGCTTGCAAGTAACTGATGCAGAAGGCGGCTAGTCGCCAGCATCCCGGGCGCTCACATCCAGCCACGCGCCGACCACCTCGATCGTGCGGCCCTCGCCATCGCGCACCGCGCGCAACGAATCGACCACGCGCAGGTAGCTGCCGTCGCGATGCCGGACGCGATACTCCAGCACCGCGAAGCCCCGTTCCGGGCCGGCGAGCGCGAGCAGTGTCTCGCGATAGCGAGCGAGGTCGGCGGGATGGACGAGACCGGGCCAGAAGTCCGCGTCGACGACCGCCGCGGTGCGCTCGTAGCCGGTGAGGCGGAGAAAATTCTTGCCCACGTAGCTCGGATGCAGATGACCGCTTTCGCAGGACAGGCTGTAGAGCACGGCGGGACTGAACTCCACCCAGTACTCGAGCAGTTCATTGGCCTCGTCGAGCTCGCGCACCCGCTCGTCCAGTTCGGCGTGGATACGCTCGAGTTCGGCCCGCGCGCGGGTGTCGTCGGCCTGGCGCGCGCGCGCCTGCAGCGCTTCACGCACGGTGGCCCGCAGCGCCTCGGGCTCGGCCGGCGTCGCCACGTAGCGCGTGACGAGTCCCGACTGCAGGGCGTCCACCACACGCGCGAGGTCGGTGGGCGGCGCGGCCAGAACCACCGGCGTGGACGGCGAGTGCGCGCGAAAGTCGTTCAGCAGCGCGCGCGCATCAGGGTTCGAGAGATCCATGGCCGCAACCACGGCGCTCCATGCCGTCTGGCGCAGCCCGTCTGCTGCCTCGGTCTGGTTCGCGGCCCACTGCAGCCGCCCGAGCCGTGACAGTTCGTCCTGCGCGGCGCGCAGCGCGGACTCGGCCAGGACGTCAATGCACAGTAGCGAGGCTTGGGGCATGGTGGGGCGGACGAGCTTTCTTGCGTGGGTGCCGGATCAGCGGCCCGCCACCCGCGGGACTGTAGCCCGGAAAGCGCACGGGGCCGGTACTATTGCACCCATGGAGCTCTTCTTCCGATTTGATTTCGCCGCGGCCCGCTACCTGCCGCGTCTGCCGGACAGCCATCGTTGCAGTCGCCTGCATGGCCACACCTTCCAGGTCGAATTCGCGATCCGCGGCCAGCCAGGCGCGGACAGCGGCTGGCTGGTCGACTTCGACGAAGTGGAGGCGAGCATCGCCCAACTCAAGGGCGACCTGGACCACCACTGCTTGAATGAACTCGCCGGGCTGGAGAATCCCACGACCGAGGCGCTGGCGGCCTGGCTTTGGCGGCGACTGGTGACCTTGTATCCGGGGCTGCACCGAGTGACGGTGCAGGAGCATCCGTCACGCGGGGTGAGTTGCTTCGGGGATTGAGGCGTGCCTCAGGTCGGCATCGGGTGCCAGCCGGCGTCTGCCCACAGCTGGCCGCTGACGGCGGAGTTGCGGATCAGGAAGGAGATCGCGTCGGCGATTTCCTCGGGGCGGATGAGGCGCTTGATCTGCGTGGCCGGCAGCACCTGGGTCTGGATGTAGTCTTCGCCAAGCGCACGCACCATGGGTGTGTCGGTGAAGCCCGGATGCAGCACGGCGCAGCGCACGCCGTAGTAGATGGCCTCCTTCATCAAGGTCGAGGCCGCGCCCTCGAGGCCGACCTTGGTGGTCGCGTAGGAAATCTGGCCCTTGTTGCCCTGCGAGGACACCGAGCCGATGAACACGATCACGCCCTGCGTGCCTTCGTCAGGGCTCCACTGCTTGAGCCCGCGCACGAAACGGTCTTCGGCGAGCTGCGCGACCATCTCCAGCGCCCAGTACACCGGCGCCACCAGGTTGACCTCCATCACCAGGCGGAAATGCTCGATCGGATAGAGGTTGGCCTTGCCCTTTTCCTTGTTCATCTTCACGGCGAGCGCATCGCGCGTGATGCCGGCCGCGGGCACGCAGATGTTGATCGGGCCGAACTGGTGACGCATGGTCTCGAAGACTTCATGGCGAAAGGTCGCGTCGGTGGTGTCGCCGCGGAAGGCGCGCGCCACCTTGCCGCCGTGTTCGGCGTTGAGGCTGTTGGCGACCTCGACCACCGCCTCCGAGACATCGACCAGCGCCAGACCCGACACGCCCTGCTTGTACAGTTCGGCGGCCGCGGCGCGCCCGATGCCACTCGCGGCGCCGGTGATGACCGCGACCTTACCCTTGATATCCATTGAAAAATCTCTTGTGCAACCAAAGGATCATTATAGGAAGTTGATGATGCACCGCAATAACACGACCCTGCCCAAACACGCGGCAGGGCACGCGTGAGTCGAATGACCGGCATCGACCCTCAGCATTTGCAGGCCGCAGACTGTCCCGCGCTGCGCGCCGCCCATGCACACTCGACGCGACTGCTGACGGCGATGGAGACGCGCTTCGCGGCACAAGCCGGGCGGCTCGAAGGCGTCGTCACCGTCGCGGTCGGCGGTTCGCTCGGGCGCCTGGAAGCAAGCGCGGATTCGGACATCGACTGCATTGTGGTGGTGGACGATGCGGTCGAGGAGGGTGACGCGCGCGAGCTCATGCGCACCGTGCAAGCCCATCTGGCCGAGTCATCCCTGAAGCTCCCCAAGCCCGACGGCATCTACCGCGTGCCCATCGCGCCGCGAGCCTTGCTCGCACCGAGCGGGCTCGGCAGCCTCGAAGAACCACCCGCGGTGTTCGGCAAGCGCATGCAACTGCTGCTCGACGCGCGGCCGGTCTACGGTCACGCGGGATGCGTGTCGCTGCAGCGCGCGGTGCTCGACTGGTACGCGAGCGACTTCATCGCCGCGCGCGCGACGCGCGGCTGGACGCTGCTGATGAACGACCTCATGCGCTACCTGCACGCCTACGCGGGCTGGCAGCAGTTCAAGTTCGCGCGCGGCGTCGATGACAGCTGGCAACTGCGCCAGGCCAAGCTGCGCGGCAGCCGCCTGCTGACCTTCGCCGGGCTCCTGTTCCTGCTCGGCGAGAGCGACGGCCGGGCGGACAAGCTCGAGTGGGTGGCCGCGCGCCTGGGCGCGCCGCCTCTCGCGCGCCTGGCGGAGGTCATGGCAGGCGATGACGAGGAGGCCTACGCGCGCCTCCTCCGCGACTACGAAACGGTGTTCGCCATGCTCGCCGACCCCACCCTGCGTGCACGCCTGGTAGCGACCGGACCGGACGAGACGCGGCGTCTGGACGCGCCGCTGGACCCGACCTTCGAGCGTCTGCGCGCCGCCGGCGCGGGCATTTCCGCCGGGCTCACGCGTTTCGCGCTCAGCCGGGTCGAACGCTGGGGGCTGCGCTTCTTCGAGCGCTGGCTGCTCTGAGGCCCGATCAGTCGAAATGTACGGCTCGCGCCGGCTCGATGGCGGCCGCGCGCAGCGCCGGGTACACGGTCGCGAGGAGCGACAGCGCGAGGCTCGCCGAACTCACCGCGAGCAGGTCGGGCAGGCGCAGCTCCGCCGGCAGGTAGTCGAGGAAGTAGACGTCGGGATTCAGCAGGTCGACGCCGAGCAGACCCTCGAGGAAGTTCATCACCGTCTGGCTCTCGCTCGCGCCCCAGGCGCCCAGTCCCACGCCGAGTGCCGCGCCCAGCGCACCGAGCAGCAGCCCGTTGACCAGGAACAGGCCGAGGATCTGCCCGCGGCTGGTGCCGATGGTGCGCAGGATGGCGATATCGCGAGTCTTCTCGGTGACCGTCATGATCATGTTGGCGGCGATGTTGAACGCGGCCACGGCGATGATCAGCACGAGAATCACGAACATGATGCGCTTCTGCGACTCGAGCGCGAGGAAGAAATTGCGTTCGTACTGGGTCCAGTCCACCGCGCGCAGGCCGTCGCCCAGACGCGCGGCCAGCGCGGCACTGCGTGCCGGGGCCTCGGCGGCGTCGGCGAAACGGGTGCGTACGCCGGAGATGGCCGTGCCGAAGTTGAACAGCACGCGGGCGCGGTCGATGTGGGTCAGGAGCAGGCGGCCGTCGTACTGGTGCATGCCGGTGTGGAAGGTGCCCGCGATCGTCAGTCGCTCGTAACGCGGCGGCGCGCTGCGGCCGTCGGCCAGCCACTGCGGCACGACCAGCGTGACGGTGTCGCCGACCTTGGCCTCGAGCTTGGCCGCCAGCGTGTCGCCCAGGAGCACGCCCTGACCGGTCGGTGAGAGGGTCTCCAGCAGGCCGGGCGCCAGGTAGTGGGCGAGGTCGGTCACCTGGATCTCGCGCTGCGGGGCGATACCCTCGACCATCACGCCCGTGACCTTGCCCTTGCGCGTCAACATGCCGCTCGCGCGCAGGTAGGGCGTGGCCGCCACCAGGCCGTCCTCGCCGCGCAGACGCGCATCCAACTCGGGCCAGTCGAGGATGACGCCTTGCGCGCTGAGCAGTACGGCGTGGGACGACATGCCGAGCACGTGGCGCACCACCTCCCGTTCGAAGCCGTTCATGACCGACAGCACGATGATCAGCGCGGCGACGCCGAGCGCGATGCCCGCCACGGACACCACGCTGACGAAGCTCGCGAAACGATTGCGACGCTTGGTCGTGACGTAGCGCAGGGCGACGAACAGCGGAAAGGGTTGGAACACAGGCGGGCCGGGTTGGGCGACTGCGTGGATTATGTCACGGCGCGCGACTGCGGTTAAAAACGAGGGGGCGTCTTTCGACGCCCCCTCAGAAGGGTCGCACTTAGAGAGGAGTAACACCCGACCATTGGGCAGAGCCGCGTGTTGGGTGTGATTCTGCAGCAAGTGTGCCAATGCGCACTTAGCCGTGGATCAGTCACTTGAGCGCGGCGCCTGCCGAGGCTCTGCACCGCCGACGCACAGCGCGGCACAGCGCTGGTGCGCCGCGCGTTCAATCGACAGTTCGCGCGGCGAGGGTGCCGCCGTGGCGTTCCCAGTCACGGCCGTCGAACGCGTCCACCCACACGGTTTCGAGTGTCCCTGGGGCGATGCAGCGCAGGTTGACGCTGTAGCCATCGGGGTTGGAGCGTGGGACGTAGAACGGCTTGACGCCGCAGTGGCGGCAGAACGTATGCCGAGCGGTGCCGGTGTTGAACGTGTAGGTGACCAGCGCCTCGGCCCCGCGGAGAAGCGTGAAGCGCCGTGCGGCCACCAGCCAGTGCAGGTAGCCGGCCTTGCGACAGATGGAACAATTGCAGTCTTCGACGCGAATCTCGCTCGGCCCGAGCACTTGGAACTGCACGGCGCCGCAGTGGCAGGCACCGAGGTGCGGGCGCAGGTCAGCGCCTGGCCGCGCCTCAGGCATCGCGGATCGCGCAGCGCTCCAGCACTTCCAGCGGCACCATGCCGAGCACCGAGCGGTGCGTCGCGCCCAGGTGCACGCGGGCGATGATGCCGGCCTCGAAGGCCTCTATCCAACGCGAAAGACACACGCACCAGCGATCGCCGGGAAGCAGGCCGGGAAAACCGATCTCGAGCCGCGGCGCGATGAGGTCGTTGCCGCGCGCGCGAGAGAACAGCAGGAACTCCTCGCTCATCTCCACGCAGATGGTGTGCTCGCCCAGGTCCTCACCGGAGGTGTTGCAGCAGCCGTCGCGATAGTAGCCGGTGAGCGGATCGCGCGAGCAGGTCTCGAGCGGCTGACCGAGGACGTTGAGGCTGGGGTGCATGGGGACACTCGTGGCGGGGAAGGGCGCGCGGCGCGCGGGCCGGCGCGGGCCAATGGTAGACTTCGACGCACGCGAGCGGCAAGCGAGCCGCGCAGCCGCGACCATCATGAGCACAGCCCGCACCCATCGCTCGCTCCTCACTTTCTGGCTTGCGCTCATGTGGCTCGCCTGTTCCGCGTGGGCGGCGCCGAGCCAGGCGCCTGACTGGATGCTGACGCGGAGCGACAGTCAACCGCTGAGCTTCCAGGAGGACGCACGCGGCCGCCACGCGGTGCTGTTCTTCTGGACGACCTGGTGCCCGCACTGCGCGCGGGCCCTGCCGCACATGGAAGCGCTGCAGCGCGAGTTCGCGCCGCGCGGCGTGCGTTTCTACGCGCTCGACATCTGGGAAGACGGCGACGCGGTCGCCTATTTCCACGCGCACGGCTACCATCTGCCCTTGTTCCTGGCGGCTGACCTGGTGGCGGAGGATTACGGCATCGAGGGCACGCCGGGCATCGTCGTGGTGGATCCCGCGGGCCGGCTCGTCGACCTCGCCCTCGATGGTCTGCCCCCGGCTCGCATGGCGGAGAAGCTGCGCGCTTACCTCGCGCAACACGTGCCGCCCGCGACGGTCGAAACTTCGTCCCCGCCGCCGCCCGGCGGCACGCACTGAACTGGAGAAGCAAGCATGATGTTCGGACGACGCAAGGCAATGAACCTGCCGGCCCCGCACGAGGCGCTGCCGGGACGCGCGGCGACCATGCCGGTGCCCGAGCGCCATTTCGTGCTCGGCACGCCGCTGGTCGGCCCGTTTCCCGCGGGCTGCGAAGTGGCGTATTTCGGTCTCGGCTGTTTCTGGGGCGCGGAGAAGCGCTTCTGGAACACCCCCGGGGTCTACACCACCGCGGTCGGCTACGCGGGCGGCATCACGCCCAACCCGACCTACCACGAGGTCTGCACCGGCATGACCGGGCACAACGAAGTGGTGATGGTGGTGTTCGACACCGCCAAGACCGACTTCGGCTCGCTGCTCAAGGTGTTCTGGGAGTCCCACGACCCGACCCAGGGCATGCGCCAGGGCAACGACCTCGGCACGCAGTATCGCTCGGGCGTGTACTGCACGAGCGAGGCCCAGGCCCAGCATGCGCAGGCCTCGCTGGAGCGCTACCAGAGCGCCTTGGCCGGCGCGGGCTACGGTCCCATCACCACCGAGGTGCTGGCCGCCCCGGCGTTCTACTACGCCGAGGAATATCACCAGCAGTACCTGGCCAAGAACCCCGATGGCTACTGTGGCCTCGGCGGCACGGGCGTGCGCTGCTCGAACTAGGCGCCCAGTGACAGGGGCAGCCGCCTGCGCGGGCGGCCGTCCAGCGCCAACAGGGCGTTGGCCACGGCGGGCGCGATGGGCGGCGTGCCCGGTTCGCCGACGCCGCCGGGCGGTGCGTCGCTCGGCTCGATGTGCACCTCGATACGCGGCGCGTCGGCCAGGGTGACGAGCCGATAGTCAGCGAAGTTGCGCGTGCTGATCGCGCCGTCACCGAACACCGCCTCGCCGCGCAGGGCCGCGCTCAGGCCGAACAGGATCCCGCTCTCCATCTGCGCGGTGACGATGGCGGGATTCACCACCGTGCCGCAGTCGACCACGCACACCACGCGGCGCACGTGCACGTCGTCGTCGCGCACTTCCACCTCGGCGCACTGCGCCACCATCGACCCGAAGGACTCGTGCAGCGCGAGCCCGCGCGCCACGCCGGCGGGCAGTTGCGCGCGCCAGTCGCTGACCTCGGCCAGGCGCGTCAGCACGCGCCACGCGCGGCTGTCGGCGGCGAGATGCGCGAGCCGGAATTCGAGGGGATCCTGCCCGGCGGCCCGCGCCAGTTCGTCCATGAAGCATTCGGTGAAGTAGGCGTTGTGGGAATGGCCCACGCTGCGCCAGAAGCCCACCGCCAGCGGCACGTCGCACACCGCGTGGGCGACGCGGCGGTCGGGGATGCGATACGGCAGCCAGGCCGCGCCCTCGACGTTGGTGCGCTCGAAGCCGAGCAGCGGCAGCCCGGGGAAGGCGCGCTGTAGCACCGCGCGAGTCACTGCCGGCGAGGCGATGAGATTCTCCCACGCGACGATGCGTCCTTCTGCGGACAGGCGCGCGCGAAAGCGTGACAGCGCCGCGGGTCGGTAGCTGTCGTGCTGCATGTCCTGCTCGCGTGAGTAGATCAGCTTGATCGTGCGGCCCGGCAGGGCGCGGGCGATGGCGAGCGCGCGCAGCATCACGTCGGGTTCGATGCGTCGGCCGAAACCACCGCCCAGCAAGGGCGTGTGCAGCGTGACCGCCTCCTGCGACAGATCGAGCGCGCGGGCCGCGATGAGCCGCAGCAAATCCGGCGCCTGGTTGCCACACCAGATCTCCGCGCGTTCGGCATCGACCTTCGCCGTGCAGTTCATCGGTTCCATGCAGGCATGGGCGAGAAAGGGCGCGCGGTACTCCGCCGCGATCGTCTCTGCGTTCCCGGCGAGCGCGGCGCTCGCGTCGCCCAGGCTCTCGTAGGTCTGCGTATCCCCAGCGTCCAAGGCCTGCGCATAGGCGGCGAACACCGCGTCGGTCGAATCGAGTCCGACTTCACCCCTGGCGAAGCTCGGGGGCGCCGACTCGAGCGCGCGCTCTGCCTGCCACCAGCTCTGCGCCACGACCGCCACGGCGTCCGGCAGCGTCACCACGGCGACCACGCCGGGCTGCCGCTTGAGCGCGGCTTCGTCCACCGCGCGCGGCGTGCCGCCGCCGGCCGGCGCGATGCGGATCGCCGCGTGCAGCATGTCGGGGGCGCGCGCATCGATGCCGAAGACCGCGCTGCCATCGCACTTGCCGGCGGTGTCCAGGCGAGACGCGGGTGTGCCGAGCAGGCGCCAGGCCGCGCGCGGCTTGCAGACAATGGGATCGGGCGGAGGCAGCAGGGCGGCCTCCGCCGCCAGCGCGCCGTAGTCGACGCGACGGCCGCTGGCGGCATGCAGCACGGCGCCATCGGCGGTCGTGAGCTCCGCCACCGGCACGCCGAGCCGCGCGGCGGCCGCGCGCAGCAGCATGTCGCGCACGGCGGCGCCGGCGGAGCGCATGGTCAGCCAGGCGTCGCGCACGCTGGTGCTGCCGCCCGTGGCCTGTACGCCCAGCGCGCGCGCCGCGCGCTCGAGCGCATAGCGACCGGTTGCCGCCAGGGCGCCGTCGTCTTCGTCGTCCAGCGGCAGTGACGCGACCACCGCCACGACGTTGCCGTAGACCTTCGCCACCGGCGCCTGTTCGACCGCCACCGCGGACCAAGGCACGTCCAGTTCCTCGGCGACCAGCATCGGCAGCGCGGTATAGACGCCCTGTCCCATCTCGGCGCGCGGCACGGCGACGGTGACGCGCCCGTCGGATGCGATGCGCAGCCAGGCATTGAGCGCGTGCTCGTCGGCGGCGCCGGGCAGAACGGTGGCGTCGCCCAGCAGATCGCGCGGCGCGCGCAGGACATGACCGAGGACCAGGGCCCCGCCGAGGCCCAGGCCGGAAACGAGCAGACGTCGACGTGTGAGGCGCATGGCGCGGGCACTTTCCCTTGAACCTGGCCCACGCTAGCCGTGGGCAGCCGGCAGTGTAAAGGGTCACGCGCGTGGACAAGCGGCGATGCCCGGCTAAGATGCGCGCCTGTCCATGACGAGCGCGGCGATGAATCACCAGACCTGGAATCCAGATGACTACATTCGCCACGCGAGCTTCGTCGCCGACATGGCCGCTGACCTGGTGGACTGGCTGGCCCCGAAGGCCGGTGAGCGGGTGCTCGATCTCGGCTGCGGTGACGGCGCGCTGACCTTGCAAGTGCAGGCCCGCGGCTGTGCCGTGCTGGCCGTCGACAGCAGCGCAGAGCAGGTGGCGCGCGCGGCGGAGCGCGGGCTGGACGCGCAGGTGATGGACGGTGAGCGCCTCGCCTACCGCGGGGCGTTCGACGCGGTGTTCAGCAACGCCGCCCTGCACTGGATGAAGCGCCCCGCGGCGGTGATCGACGGCGTGTGGCACGCGCTCAAGCCCGGCGGACGCTTCGTCGCCGAGATGGGCGGCGCCGGCAACGTGCAGAGCGTGATCCTCGCGGCGGGCGAACTGCTCGCGGCGCGGGGCGTGGACGTGGCCGCGTGGAATCCCTGGTATTTCCCCACGCCGGAGGCCTACCGCGAACTGCTCGAAGCGCGCGGCTTCGAGGTCGACGCCATGCAGCTCTTCCCGCGGCCGACGCCACAGGGCGGCGACGTGGTGCACTGGCTGCGGCTATTCGCCCAGTCCTTCGCCGCGCCGCTGCCGGTGGCGGCGCGCGAGCCTTTCTACGCGGAACTCGCGGAGCGCCTGCGTCCCACGCTGCAGGACGCCGATGGCCGCTGGGTGCTCGACTACGTGCGCCTGCGCTTCAGCGCGCGGCGTCCTTGAGGAGAATCGGCATGAGCATGGAATTCGAGATGCGCACGCTCGACGAGGGCGTCGCGCTGGTCGCCCGGCTGCGCGGCGCGCTGCGATTGAACCTGGTGGATCGCGACATCCTCGAACGCGCCGCGCGCGAACTGCGCGCAGCGCTCGAGAACCCGGAGATCCGCTGCGTGCTGCTGACCGGCGTCGATGAGCAGGCCTTCATCGGCGGGGCCAACCTGCGCGTGCTCGGCAGCCTCGACGCCGACACGGCCGAGGGCTTCATTCGCTCGATACATGACTTCTGCGCGCTGCTGCGCGAGGCCTCGGTGCCGGTGATCGCGGTGCTGCGCGGCCACTGCCTCGGCGCCGGTCTCGAGATCGCCGCCGCCTGCGACATCCGCATCGCGGACCACAGCGTGGTGTGCGGCATGCCCGAGGTGCGGGTCGGCGTGCCTTCCGTGGTGGAGGCCGCGCTGCTGCCGGGACTCATCGGTTGGGGCCGCACCCGTGAACTCGTGCTGCGCGGACATCTGATCGGCGCCGAGGAAGCCCATGCCATAGGGCTTGTGCAGCACGTGACCGATGCGGCGGATCTCGACGCCCTGGCACTCACCATCGCCAACGACATCGCGGCCGGCGCGGCCGGCGCGCTGGCGGCGCAGAAGCGCCTCATGCTGCGTTGGGAGGAGGCGGGCATGACGGCCGCCATCGAGGCCGGGGTCGAGGCCTTCGTCGAAACCTACCGCGCGGGAGACGAACCTCGCCGCTACACCGAGCGCTTCTTTACCCGCAGCCGCAAGCCGCGCTGACCCGCGACGCTCACAAGGGCGCGCGCAGCCGCTCCAGGTGTGCGCTGACGCAGTCGCCTAGCCGCGCGAGGTTGTAGCCGCCCTCGAGCACCGACAGGAGACGGCCGCCGGCGTGATCGGCGGCCACCTCCATCAGCCTCTCGGTCATCCAGCGAAAGCAGCCGGTGGAGAGATGGACGTCGGCCAGGGGATCGTCGCGATGGGCGTCGAAGCCTGCCGAGATGATCACGCACTCGGGCTTGAACCACGCGAGCTTGGGCAGGATCTCCTCGAAGAAGGCCCGCTCGTAGGCGGTGTCGGTCGCGCCGGCCGGCATCGGGCAGTTGAGCGTCGCGCCACGACCGCGCCCGCTGCCGGTCTCGTAGGCCGCGCCCGTGCCGGGGTAGTAGGGGTACTGATGCGTGCTGACGTAGAGCACCGAGGGATCTTCCTCGAAGCTGTGCTGGGTGCCGTTACCGTGGTGCACGTCCCAGTCGACGATGGCCACCTTGTCGAGGCCGTGCCCGCGCTGCAGGTAGCGCGCGAGTACCGCCACGTTGTTGAACAGGCAGAAGCCCATGGCCGACTCGCGTTCGGCGTGATGGCCGGGCGGACGCAGCAGCGCGAAGCCGTTGTCTATCTGGCCCTCGATCAGCGCGTCGGCCAGCGCCAGCGGCGCGCCCGCGGCGAGCAGCGCGACCTCGTAGCTGTACTCATTGATGGCGACGTCCGGCACGTCGAGGTACGCCGCGCCCGCGGCGCACACCCGCGCGGCGCGACGCAGGTAGTTCAGCGAATGCACCGCCTCGAGTTCCTCGATGGCGGCTGGGCGCGCGGTCACGTCCACGAGTTCGTCCCGCCAGGCCTGGGTGGCCAGGGCCTGGCGCACCGCGCCAACCCGCGCCGCGCACTCCGGGTGGTGGGGGCCGGTGTCGTGCAGGAGGAAACGATCGTCGTCGATGAGGCCTGTGGCCATGGCGGCTGTTCCGGGCGCGAAGTCACCAGGAGTCTAACGGGCGCGGCGGGGGCTTGTAAGATCGCGGCGCGCGGCGTCCGCCTCAGCGACCAGGAACGATTGCATGCCCGAGACCTTTCCCGATTTCCTGCCCACGCGCCTGGTGGTGCTGTCGGTCGGCATCAATCCCTCGCTGCACGCGCTGCGCGCCGGCTATCCCTTCGCCTTCGCGCGTAACCGTTTCTGGCCCGCGCTGAACGCCTCGCGCCTGGTGGACGCGCTGCTGACGCCGGGACTCGCGGCCATCGAGTACTTGGGCGAGGCGCAGGGTATCGGCTTCACCGACGTGGTGAAGCGCGCCACCCCCGGCATGCGCGGGCTCACGGCCCGTGACTACGACCGCGATGCGCCGCGCCTCGCCGCGCTGATCGCGGCGAGGCGGCCGGCGCTGCTGTGGTTTCACGGCAAGGTGGCGGCGCGCGAATTCCTGAAACGCGCGGTGTCGCGCGAGGTCGAGCCCGTGTGGGGCGAACAGGACTTCGATGTGAGCGGTGCGCGGGTGTTCGTCGCGCCGAACCCGAGCCCGGCCAACGCCAGCTACTCGGTGGCCGATCTCACCGCGGCCTACGACGCGCTCGCCGACCTGCGCGCGCGTCTCGGCGTGTAGTCCGGCTCAGCGGACCTCGGCCGGGGTCTGGCGCGCGGGCTGCGTCACGCCGCCACCCGGTGCGCGCTTGGCGGACTCGTTGTCGACCAGGCGTTGCTCCGTGCCGTCGCTGTGAATCCAGTCGGTGAGGACGTTGCCGGCCTCGGTCAGGACCACGTCGAGCGCCTTGTCCTTCTCGTCCGGCTTGCTGAACTCGTCGTCCTCTTCCTCGTCCTCCGGCGTCAACTGGTCGGCCGGCAGCGGCGGCAGGCCGCGCGCGACGCGGATCTGGTTCTCTCTCTCGCGCTGTTCGGTGCGCGCCTTGTCGTGCTCGGCGCGACGCTTGTCCTCGCGCAGCGACAGGCTGTGCTGCTGCTGCGCGTCGTACATCGCGCGCTCGCTGGCGAGCAGTGCCTGGAACGCGGTGTCGGACGCGACGCGCTTCTCATGCAGCGCGCGCACGCTGTCGATGCGCGCCGGCGAGAAGTTCACGGGCGTGAAGCGCGCCGGGTCGATGGCGGCCCAGGGCAGGGCGTTATCGAGCGAGCGCTCGCCGTGATCTTCGTCGTCGACGGTGGGAAAGCCGATGTCGGGCTCCACGCCCTTGAACTGGGTGCTGCTGCCGCTGACGCGGAAGAACTGCGCGATGGTCGCCTTCAACTGTCCGAGCTTGCCGTTCATGCTCTGGTCGAAGCGGTTCAGGTCGACCAGGTTCTGCACCGTGCCCTTGCCGAAGGTCGGTTCGCCCACCACCATGCCGCGGTGATAGTCCTGGATGGCGCCGGCGAAGATCTCGGACGCCGACGCGCTGTTGCGATCGACCAGCACCATCAGCGGGCCCTTGTAGGCCACCTCGGGCTCGGTGCTGCGCTCCACTTGCACCCGACCCTGGGAATCGCGCACCTGCACCACGGGTCCGGGGCCGATGAAGAGGCCCGTCAGTTCGGTGGCCTCGCTGAGCGACCCGCCGCCGTTCGCGCGCAGATCGATCACCAGGCCCTCGACGCCCTTGGCGGTCAGCTCGCCGATGATCTTGCGCACGTCGCGGGTGGTGCTGCGGTAGTTCTCGTCGCCGGCGCTGCGCGCCTCGAAATCCATGTAGAAGGTCGGCAGGGTGATGACGCCGATCTTGGCCACGCCGTTGCCGCGCTTGACCTCGAGCACCGAGCCCTTGGCCGCCTGCTCGTCGAGCTGGATGGTGTTGCGCGTGATGGCCACCATCGTGGTCGGCCCGCCGAGCGCGGTACCCTTGGGCAGCACCTGCAGGCGCACCACGGAGTTCTTCGGTCCGCGGATGAGGTCGACCACGTCGTCCAGGCGCCAGCCGATCACGTCGACCACCGGTCCCTTGTCGTCCTGGCCGATGCCGACGATGCGATCGTCGGCGTGCAGCTTGCCGCTCATTTCCGCCGGGCCGCCGGTCACCACTTCGCGCACCACGGTCAGCTCGTTGTCGCTCTGCAGGACCGCGCCGATGCCTTCCAGCGAGAGACTCATGCGGATCTTGAAGTTCTCGGACGTGCGCGGCGAGAAGTAGGACGTGTGCGGGTCGATGGACGTGGTGTAGGCGTTGATCAGCGTCTGGAACACGTCCTCGCTGTTCAGCTGCGCGGTGCGCCGGTAGAGCCCGTTATAGCGGTTCTTCAGCGTGTCGCCGATCTCCTTCTGCGGCTTGCCGGCGAGCTTCAGCGACAGGATGTCGTTCTTGACCCGCTTGCGCCACAGCTCGTCCAACTCGGCGGTGGTCTTCGGCCAGGGCGCGTCCTTGCGGTCGAAGTCGAAGGATTCGTCCACGTTGAAATCGAACTTGCCGTCGACCGCCTTGACCGCGTAGTCGACGCGTTCGCGCAGACGCTCGCGGAAGCGCACGAACATCTCGAACAGCGGATTGAGGCTGGAGCTGCGCAGGTAATCGTCGACCCGGGTCGCGTGCTGGTTGAATTCGTCGATGTCGGCCTGGGTGAAGTAGCTGCGGGCCGGGTCCAGGGCGTCGATGTAGCGGGTCAGGATCTTCTTCGACAACGCGTCGTCCAGGGGCACGTTGCGGTAGTGGTAGTTGCTGATGACGTGGGTCGTGAGCCGCGTCGCGCGGCGGTGTTCGGGCAGCGGCTTCAGGTCCTCCAGCGGCACCATCGGCGCGTTGGCCCAGGCGACGGCGCCGGACAGCAACGACAGCAACAGTGTCAGCGACAGGAGCGAGCGGGCCGGGTGTCTCATAGATTTCCTGGGACTTGCGATGCCTGGGGATGTTACGGTTCGCACCGCGCGTCTAGTCTAGCGTAGTCGTTGCATTTTTCAGCATAAATCCTTGTTCCGCGCGCGCTTCGCAAGCGCGGAACGATGTGCCGCAGGACCGGTCGCGACGCCGCTTGCGGCCCGCCGGAGCAGGCCTTCGATGACCCTTACACCCGCCCCCGCCTTCGATTACGTGACCGAACCCGCCGCGCTCGCCGCGCTGTGCGACGCGCTGCGCGCCGCGCCCTGGGTGGCGCTCGATACCGAGTTCGAGCGCAGCCGGACGTTCCACGCCGAGCTCTGCCTGGTGCAGATAGCGGCACCCGGCGTGCTGGCCTGCATAGACCCGCTGGCGCTGACCGACCTCACGCCGCTCGCCGCCGCGCTGGCCGAAGGCACCGGCGCCAAGCTGCTGCACGCGGCGCGCCAGGACCTCGAGGTGCTCGCGCGTCTCGATGGCCGCCTGCCAGCGCCACTGTTCGACACCCAGGTGGCGGCCGGGCTGGCGGGCTTCGCCGACAACATCGGCTACGCCGACCTGGTGCGGCAGCTGCTCGACATCACGCTGGACAAGTCCCAGACGCGCACCGACTGGCGGCAGCGCCCGCTGACACGCGCGCAGTTGGACTACGCCGCGGCCGATGTGTTGCACCTGGAGCCCCTCGCCGCGCGGCTGAGGGAGAAACTGGCGTCACTCGGACGCCTGGCCTGGCTGGCCGAGGACTGCGCGGCGCTGCTCGACCCCGATCTCTACCGCCAGGCGCCCGAGACCGCCTGGCAGCGACTGCGCGGTCTCAATGCCCTCGCCCCGGCGGCGCAGGCGCGTGCCGTCGCGCTGGCGGCCTGGCGCGAGCGCCTGGCGCAGGCGCGCAACCTGCCGCGCGGCTGGGTGCTGAAGGACGACGAACTGCTGGCCATCGCCGCGGCCGCGCCGCACGAGGCGCGCGAGCTGACCCGTTTTGCGCCGGACAACGGCAACCTGCGCCGGCACGGCGAGGCGCTGGTGGAAATCCTGCACGGCCCGCTGCCCGAGCAGCCGCCGGCCACGCGGCGCCTGACGCCGGCCGGGCGCAACGCGCTGAAGGCGCTCACCGCCAAGGCGCAGGCCATCGCGTCGAGCCTCGGGCTGGCCGCGTCGCTGCTGGTCACTCGACGGGAACTGGAAGCGCTGGTCTGCGGCGAGGTGCCGCGACGCCTGCGCGACGGCTGGCGCGGCGAGGCGCTCGCCGCGCTGCTCGCGGAACCGCCGACGAGAGAAGTACCGCTGTGGGAGTAAGCGGCGTGGGGCGGCCATCACGGCCGCCGCCGCTCACAGGTAGTTGCCGATTTCCTTCTCGAAGCGCGGGTGGGAGAGCTGGAGCACGTTCACGTCGAAGCTGGTCAGCAGATCGCCCTTGGTCTGGCGTTCGAGCAGGAAGCGGAACACGGCCTCGATGCACGCCACCGGCGTGACCCGCCCGCCGGTCAGCCGGTGGTAGGTGTCGTCGCTCAGGGTCACGCGATGCTGAGTGCGTCCCGCGGTGTCCGACACCGTCACGCTGAACACCATCTGCGCGCCGTCGCTTTGCTTCTGTTCGACCTGGATCATGTCCTCGACCCGCTTGTCGCCGGCAGTCTAGGGTGGGCCGTCGGCGCTGGCAAACGGCGGGTTACTTCACCACCTCGAGCAGTTCGATCTCGAACACCAGGGTCTCGTTCGGGCCGATGGCCGCGCCCGCACCCTCCACGCCATAGGCGAGGTCCGGCGGAATGGTCACCTGCCAGCGGGCGCCGGTCTTCATCAGCGGCAGGATCTTCTGCCAGCCGGGGATCACGCCGTTGACCGGGAAGGTGACGGGCTGGCCTTCGCGGCGCGAGCTGTCGAACTCGCGGCCGTCGATCAGCTTGCCGGTGTAGTGCACCTTGACCGTGCTGTCCGCCGTGGGTTGCGCGCCCGTGCCTTCGCGCAGGACCTCGTACTGCAGGCCATCCGGCAGGGTGGTGACACCCTTCTTGCTCTTGTTCTTGGCCATGTAGGCCTTGCCGGCCTCCATGTTCTTCACGGCCATTTCCTTCTTCTTGCCACCGGCTGCCTGGGCCGCGCTCTTGAGTGCGCTCTGCATGACCTCGGCACTGAGCCGCGGCTCGGAACCGCTGAGCGCGTCCTTCAAGGCCATGTACACCGCGTCGGCGTCCAAGGGCGCCCCTTGGCGCATCATGCTCTGGGCGAAATTGAGGCCGACCGCGTAGCTGAACTTCTCGGCGTCGGTTTCGAGGGACGTACCGGCCGCCATCAGCGAGGCGCTGGCCAGGCTCAAACCGGCCGCGAGCAGGGTCTTCTTCATGGAGGGTCCTTGGCTTGGATGACAGGCGCGCATTCTTCCACACCTGTTCCGCCCTGGGTATGCCGCGCGGTCCCGAGCGTCACGCCGTCGACGACGCCACGAGGTGCGAACGCAGCAGCGAGATCGCCGCCGCAGCGCTGGCCTGCGTTGCGCTCGCCGCCACGAGCGATGCGGCCGCGGGCCCTAGGCGGCGATACAGCAGGCGCAGCTGGGCCAGCTGTGCGTGGCCCAGGCGCCAGCGCGCGAGCAGCGGCGCCAAGGCGTGGTCCGCGAGCGGCGCGGGGGCGGCGAGC